>PMNQ01000123.1:0-172 GCA_003162555.1 Gammaproteobacteria bacterium
CGTCAGGCCGTCGAGCGAAATCAGGTGGCGCAAGGTGCCGTCACTTCGCCGCTGGTTCAACATGTACTCAGCCCTCTCCCTGCAGCCAGCGCTCGAGGATGATCGCGGCCGCGAGGCTGTCGACATCGGCGCGCTGCACGCGCCGGCGCCGCGTGCCGGCGGCGCGCCGTTG
>PMNQ01000123.1:242-5402 GCA_003162555.1 Gammaproteobacteria bacterium
TACGCCGACGCGGCGCAAGCCGAAATCAAAACACAATGCCGTGCCGCGGAACTCCGTCAGGACACTGGACTGTGTCTTGCGCTGGTTCAGGCGTGTCCCGCCACCAGGCTGACGCGCGAGCTGTGTACGCCGAGCATTTGCCAGGCGGCCTGCCAGCGCTGTTCGAACGGAACCTCGAAGATCAACTGCTCGTTCACCGGCAGCGACAGCCAGGCGTTGTCGAGGATCTCCTGCTCGAGCTGGCCCGGCTCCCAGCCGGCGTAGCCGAGCGCGATGAAGGCGTCGCGCGGACCCTCGCCGCGCGCAATCGCGGCCAGCACGTCGCGCGAGGTGGTCACCTGCACCTGCTCGGAAATCTTGTGGGTCGAATCCCAGGCGCCGCCCGGACGGTGCAGCACGAAGCCGCGGTCTGTGTGCACCGGCCCACCACGAAGTACAGGTAGTTCGGCGGTCTTCGGCTCTGACGCATCGAGTTTCATCTGCGCCAGCACGTCGCCGAGTTTCATCTCCAGCGGCTTGTTCAGCACGATGCCCAGTGCGCCCTTGTCGCTGTGCTCGCAGACCAGCGTCACGCTCTGCGCAAAATGCCCGTCGGCGAGCGAAGGCATGGCGACCAGCAGGTTGTTGGCCAGCGAGTTCAGGGTGGAGTTCGAATCGGCCATGGGATGCAGTATGGGGGCGCTTGCCGGCGCTCTCAAGGGTTGCGGGCCGCGTTTGCGCCGGTGGTCAGGCTTCCGGCCCCAAGCTGCCCGCCCTGGAACTCCCATTGGTAGGCGAACCGCAGTGCGCCAAAGTCGTGGGCCAGATCAGCCGGAAACGGCTCGAACGGGCTGGCGAGCCTGAGGATCTGCAGCGCCGCCTGGTCGATTTCCGCGTGCCCGCTGCCGCGCCGGATCGTGGCCGAGATCAGCGAGCCATCCGACCCCAAAGCCACCTCGATCACGGGGCTCCCCGACAGATCGGCGCCGCGCGCCACCGACGGGAAGTTCAGCGTGCCGACCCGCTCGACCTTGCGCCGCCAGGCATCAAGGTATGGGGCGAGCTTTGACGCCCTGGTGTCGGGGCTGATCCACTGCGCAGATTTGGAATCGCCGCGCAGCAGCAGTTCCGGGGCATCGCCGCGGCCGAGCCGCTCCGCTACTTCCTCATCCGTGGGCGCCGCGCTCTCAGGCAGCGCCGCGGTCGCTCCGGCTTCGCCCAGCCAGCGGATCACCGGTGAGGGCGCGCTGGTGCGCAGCGTCTGCTCCTCGCCGGAGCGGCCGCTGGCCATTGCGCTATGCGCATCTGTGCCGCGTTCGCTGGAATGATCGGCAGCGGAGCGGTGCGCGCGCCGCGCGTCGGGACTGCCGGTCGGGAGCGTGTGCGTGTTGCCGGCGCCGAGCTGCGTGCGCTGCGCCAGGTAGGCAGCCCGGTCGTTGCGGCTCGCCGTCGGCAGATCATCGCTCACCAGCAGCACTTCCATGCCGGGCGCTGCGGGCGAGCGGTCGCCGGCGCTGAAGGTCAGGCCCAGGATCACAATCGCGTGCGCAATGCCGGCCATGAACAGCATGGCCGTGAGCCGCTCGCGCACCGGTGCGCCGCCTTCGCCGGTACCCTTGAGGCCGCGCAGCGAGATCCGCAGTTGCGGCCCGGCCATGCTCACGCCGCGGAGCTCACGTCGCGCGCTGACCACGCGGGCGCGTGGCCGCCGCGTCCCTGAGGCGCTTGTCGATCGCCTGCAGCAGGAGCGCCGCCGCATCGACGCCGAACTGCGCGTGCAGCTCGCGCACGCCCGTGGGGCTGGTGACGTTGATTTCGGTGACGTAGCCACCGATCACGTCCAGCCCGACGAACAGCATGCCAGCGGCGCGCATCGCGGGGCCAATCTCGCCGGCCAACCAGCGCTCGCGTGCGGTGATTTCACGCGCAATGCCACTCGCGCCGGCCGCCAGGTTGCCGCGATGATCGTGCGCCGTCGGGATGCGCGCCAGCGCATACGGGAGCGGCTCACCGTCGATCAGCAGCACGCGCGCATCCCCGCTGACGGCGATCTCCGGCAGGTACTTCTGCACGATGGCAAAGTGTTGCCCGTACTCGGTCAGCGTTTCGTACACGACCGCGGCGTTCTTGTCGCCCGGGGCCACCACGAAGATCGAGCGTCCGCCCATGCCATGCAGCGGCTTGCACACGATCGTGCCGTGCACGGCGGCGAATGCGGCCATTTCCTGCATGTCGCGCGTCACCAGCGTCGGCGCGCAGCACTGCGGAAACCAGGCCGTGTAGACCTTCTCGTTCATGTCGCGCAGGCCGCGCGGCCGGTTCACGACCAGCGCGCCGGCCAGCTCGGCGCGTTCAAGGATGTAGGTCGCGTAGATGTATTCGGTGTCGAAGGGCGGGTCTTTGCGCATCAGCACCACGTCGAACTCGCCGAGCGCGCTGACTACGGGCGCGCCGAGCGTGTACCAGTCCTTGGGGTTGGCGCGCACCTCCAGTTTACGTGTGCGCGCTTCGGCGACGCCGTCGCGCAGCCGCAAATCCTGCATTTCGGCGTAGTGCAGCTCGTAGCCGCGCGCGTGCGCCGCCAGCAGCAGGGCGAGGGTCGTGTCCTTCTGGTACTTGATGTGATCGATCGGATCCATCACCACCAGCAGCCTGACGAGCGTGTTCATAAGCGAATTATGTCTCCGCAGCGGGTCGCCGGCTGCTCAAAACGTGACGCAGGTGGCATAGCCGGAGGGGTGCCGATATGTTAAAAAGATCAAATCTATTGGGGGCGCAGCGCAGGTCACAGCGCATCCGCCTACAGGTGTACGACCATGGAAATCAATGCCCAAAGGAGTGAGCCCGACTTGAACGATGCTGCCTCGCCGTTCCGTGGCCTGAAGGTGCTGGTCATCGATGACAGCAAGACCATCCGGCGCACGGCCGAGACGCTCCTGGCGAAGGAGGGCTGCGAGGTATACACCGCAGTCGACGGGTTCGATGCGCTCACCAAGATCGCCGACCACCAGCCCGACATCGTATTCGTCGACATCATGATGCCGCGGCTCGATGGCTATCAGACCTGTGCGCTGATCAAGCACAACAAAGTGTTCCGCACGATTCCCGTCATCATGCTCTCCTCCAAGGACGGCCTGTTCGACCGGGCCCGCGGCCGCATCGTCGGCTCCGAGCATTACCTGACCAAGCCCTTCACCAAGGACGAACTGCTCGGCGCCATTGAAGCGCAGATCGGGAGATAGTCCATGGCGCTGATTCTCATTGTCGACGATTCGCCTACCGAAGTGCACGTCATGAAGAAAGCACTCGAACGGCATGGTTACCGCACCGCGGTCGCCGGCGACGGCGAGGAAGGCATCCGGCTCGCGCGCCAGATGCATCCCGACCTGATTTTCATGGACATCGTCATGCCCGGTGTCAACGGCTACCAGGCCACGCGCACGCTCTCGAACGACCCGGTTACGCGCGAGATTCCGATCGTGATGGTCACGTCCAAGGGACAGGAAACCGACCGGATCTGGGGGCTGCGCCAGGGGGCCGTGGATTACATGGTCAAACCGGTNNTTAAAGGCACTGCGCGACCGGCCGTACGAACTCCTCGCGGAGCTCGAACGGCGTGGCCGCAGCGCCACCGCCAGTCCGGAAGCGCCGGGTGCTGCGGGCGCCGAATGGGTCGGAGTCGCCGTGCGCATGGCCGGCGAGCTTTACCTGGTGGCGCGCGAGGAAGCGCGCGAAGTCCTCGGCATCCCCACGCCGCTGACACGCGTGCCGGGGGCCAGGGGCTGGGTGCTGGGCCTGGCCAATATCCGCGGCCAGCTCTATCCAATCATCGATCTGCGCCAGTTCCTGGGCGGCGGCGCCTCGCCGGTCACGCGCCTGACGCGCATCCTGGTGGTCAATCATCGCGACGTGCCGGCGGGCCTGGTGGTCGATGAAGTACTCGGCTTCCGGCGCTTCAGCGAGGGCGCATTCAACCTCGAGGTGCCCACGACGATCGTGCAGTGCAAGCAGTACCTGGCCGGCTCGTTCCGCCACGAAGGGGAAATGCTCCCGGTATTGAGCCTGCGCAAGCTCCTCGAAGACCCGGCGTTCACGGCGGCTTCGGCTTGAACGCGGACGATCTCATCGACACGCGCCTGCTGCGCCGGCTGACGCTGACGGCGGTTGCACTGGTGGTGCTGGGTGCGACTGCCTGGTTCGTGGCCGGCGGCGAGGGCACGATTGGCCTTGCCGGCGCAGCGCTGGTGCTGCTGGCGCTGGCGCCGCTGGGCGTGCTGCTGCTGCAGCTCGGTGCGCTGCGGCGCGCGGCGGAACGCCAGCTGCAGGCGACCGCGACGCAACGCCAGGAAAACGAGCGCAACCAGCGCTCGATCCTCAAGCTCCTCGACGAGATGGCGAGCCTTGCCGATGGCGACCTGACCGTGCAGGCGACCGTTACCGAGGACATCACCGGCGCGATCGCCGATTCCGTGAACTACGCGGTCGAGGCGCTGCGCAAGCTGGTCGCCACGATCAACGCCTCGGCCATGCAGGTGGACGCTTCCGCGCGCCAGACGCAGGCGCTGGGCGCGCAGCTGGGCAAGGCCAGCGGCGTGCAGACCAAGCAGATCGCCTCGGCCACCGAGTCGATCGCGGCGATGGCCTCCTCGACAGAGGAAGTGTCCGGCAACGCGGAGCGCGCCGCCGATGTGGCGCGTCACTCGGTCGACGTGGCGCACAAAGGCGGCGATGCCGTGCGGCGTACGATCGATGGCATGAACGCGATCCGCGAGACGATCCAGGAGACCAGCAAGCGCATCAAGCGGCTGGGTGAGAGCTCGCAGGAAATCGGCAACACTGTCGAGCTGATCAGCGACATCGCCGAGCAGACCAACATCCTGGCGCTCAACGCTTCGATCCAGGCCTCGATGGCCGGCGAGGCGGGCCGTGGCTTCGCCGTGGTCGCCGACGAAGTGCNNCAGATCGCCAGCCTGGTGCAGAACATCTCGGTCAGTGCGCGCAGCCAGTCGGCCGCGGCGCAGAACATCGCCCGCAACACGCAGGTGCTGCGCGAGGTGAGCACGCAGACTTCGGAGAGTACGCAGGCGACCGCGCAGGCGATCGTCAAGATGGCCGAGCTGGCCGCAGCGCTGCGCAAGTCCGTGGCCGGGTTCAGGCTGCCCACGGCTGCGCCTGCGAAGG
>PMNQ01000029.1 GCA_003162555.1 Gammaproteobacteria bacterium
CACCCACCTGGGCTGGCGATGTCTCACCGGCCTTGCTGGCATTCAGGCACCCGCCGCAGTTTGCGAACACACCGGGCCAGGCGGCGTCGCCCGCAATACGCGCTGCTTCCGGCGCGCGCTCATCCATGGAGGTCATGCGTGGCTCCAAGACCGACACGCACTGAGCGCAGCCGGCGGTGGCCGCTGGCGCTCGCCGTGCTGGCGATCGCAGCCAGTACCGTCGTGCCCGATCTCGCGCCAGCGGCGGAAAACCCGCTACCGGTGCCGTTGGTCATCGACGTCGATGCCGCCAGGATGATCTACATGCGCGAGCCCGCGGCCACGGTTTTCGTTGCCAACCCCGAGATTGCCGACGTACAGGTGCCCGGCGCCCCGAACGCGATCAAGTTCGTGGTCTTCGGCCGCAAGGTGGGCAGCACCACGATATTCACGCTCGGCCGTTCCGGCGTGGTCAGCAGTTATGCCGTGACCGTGCGTCACGCGGTCGAGCAGATCGCCGCGGCGCTGCAGGCTGCGGTCCCTCTGGCCCACGTTGAGGTGGCGAGCGCGCCCACGGGCATCAGCGTCTCGGGCACCGCCGCCTCACCACAGGATGCGCAACGCCTGAAAGCCGCCGCGAAGCAATACCTGGGCGAGAAGGAAAACCTGAGTTTCAATGTCAATGTTGCCGCGGCCACGCAGGTGAACCTGCGGGTGCGGATTGCCGAAGTGTCGCGCAGCGCCGATAAGCAATTCGGCATCAACTGGAGTGCGCTCTCCAATTCCGGCACGATCGCCTTCGGCCTGCTGAGCGGTCGCGCGCCCGTGACCGCCCTTGCGGACGCGGTGACCGGGCGGATGAAGCCGAACTTCGGCGACTTCGTCGCGTCGCCGACCGGCCTGGATTCCGTCGGTATCGGCTACCGCAATGACAGCGGCTCGGTCAATGTCTCCGGCCTGATCGACGCGCTCGCGACCGAGGGGCTGGTGACTGTGCTCGCCGAGCCGAATCTCACGGCGATCTCCGGCGAATCGGCGAGCTTTCTCGCCGGCGGCGAATTCCCGGTGCCGGTGCCGCAGGGCCTGCAGCAGATCTCCATCGAGTGGAAGAAGTTCGGGGTCAGCCTGGAATTCACACCGACAGTGCTCGACGCGAGCCGCCTCAGCATCAAGGTGCGCCCGGAGGTCAGTGAGCTGACCACGGTCGGTTCCGTGGTGATCAACGGCACCACGATACCGGGGCTCGCGGTGCGGCGCGCGGAGACCACGGTCGAACTGGCCAGCGGCCAGAGCTTCGCAATCGCGGGCCTGTTCCAGAACAACGCCTCAAACCATATTCAACGGACGCCGTGGCTGGGCGACATTCCCGTGCTTGGCGCGCTGTTTCGCTCGAGCCGCTTTCAGCACGATGAAAGCGAACTGGTGATCATCGTCACGCCGTACATCGTGCAGCCCACTGCACGGGCCAGTGCGCTGCACCTGCCGACTGAAGGGGTGACTTTTGCGGGCGATCTGGAGCGCGTGCTGCTGGGGCGCCTGACCACCCGTCGTTCGCTGGCCAGCCCACCCGGCGCGCCGCAGGCGGGAGCGATGCCGCACCTGCAGGGCGACGCCGGATTCATGCTGGAGCGCTAAGCATGCACCGCCCCACCACCGCACTTGCTTTGCTGGCCACCGGGCTGATCCTCGTGGCGCAGTTGGCCGGATGTGCAAGCCCTCGCGGTGGGCGCGCGCCGTCGGCCGCCGAGCCCGCATGCCCGCAGTGGGTGGAGTTTCCGGCCGATTCGCTCAGGAATCGCGACCTGGCCTACCTTGGATGCGCCAACCTCGCGAACCTGCGCAACATGCTGGCCCTGCCGGAAGACCTGCAGCACGGCCGGGCGCTCGGCCCGGCCAGTGGTGAGCGGGAAAGCCTGGGCGTCGAGCGTTATAACGAGGGCAAAGCCAGCGCGGACAAGAACGCCGGCAGCGCCTCGCCCACGATCATCATGCCGGCGGCCGGCGGCGCTGCAAGTCAGTGAGCAGCGAACCCCTGCTGGCGACCGTCGCCACCGCAAAGCCTGCATCGCTCGCGCCTGTGCCGCCAGCACCGGCGCCCACGTTCGCCCCGGTGCTTACTGCGATGGTCTACACGCGCGATCGGGACGCGGAGGGCGTGATCCGCCAATGCCTCACCAATCTCCTGCCGAGCGCGGAATTCATCAGTGGCACGGTGGTCAACGCGATCAAGCAGCTTGCGCAGCGCTCATCGCCGCGGCTGCTGATCGTCGACGTGACGGGTTCGGGCGATCCGGTCGCCCAGATCAGAAGCCTGGCGGAAGTGTGCGAACCCGGTACCGGCGTCATCGTGATCGGCGATAGCAATGACATCCGCCTGTATCGCGAGTTACGGCGGGCGGGCATCGTCGATTATTTCTTCAAGCCCCTGGTCACAACACTGGTAACGCAGGCGGCTAGTGGCATCCTCACCGGCACCGTGGAGCAACATGCCTCGCGCACTGGCAGGCTGGTGATCGTGCTCGGTGTGCGCGGCGGCGTTGGCGCCACGACCATTGCCACCAGCGCCGCCTGGTACATGGCGGAGAAGCGCCAGCGCCGGGTGGCCCTGCTCGACCTGGATCTGTATGCCGGCGACGCGGCACTGCAGCTCGATGCGGCGCCCACCCACGCGCTGTGCGAGGCGCTGGAACATCCCGAGCGTGTCGATGAGCTATTCCTCGAACGCGCCATCATCCACGTCACTGAACGCTTGAGCCTGTTGTCCTCGCTGGAGAATCTCAACAGCCCGATGGTCCTCGGGGAGGAGTCGGTGTTGTCGCTGCTCGACAAGCTGCTGCGCGCCTATCGTTACGTATTCGTGGATCTGCCGGCCGAGATGGCGTACCGGCTGCCACGCGTGCTGCACATCCCCGGAATCTGCCTGCTGGTCAGCGGCCCGAGCCTGGTGTCGGCACGCGATGTCGCGCGTTGGCGCGAAATCATTGGTCCTGGAAGCGCGGAGCGGCAGATCCTGCATATCCTGAACAAGAATGGCGCCCCGGGCGGGTTGCCGTCGGCCGAGTTCCTGCGAGCCGCGAGCCAGGCCCCGGATATCACCATACCCTACGATCACAATATCGCCGTGGCCTCGAGCCTCGGCGTCAAGGGTGTACTGGGCTGCGCCACGCTGCAGCATGGTCTGGCGCCGCTATTCAGTCTCATGGCTGGCGAAGCGGAGGAAGCGCCCCATTCACTGTTCAATCGAACGCTAAATCGGCTGCTGCGCCGGGCATGATTGCATTTGGCACCAAGAGCGTCGCCGAAGCGGCGCTGAACGTCGAATCACTGCTGCGTGTGCCGGTTGCGGCGAAGCCCGCAGCGCCGGATCCTGGCGCCGCCCGCGCATCGCGGTCGGCGGCTACACCGGCCGGCGACTTCATTCGCGACGAGGTGCTCAAGCGAGTCGAGCCCACCGTCGCGGTGCGCATGTCGCAGGAGGAACTGGCCGTCCGGGTCAACGATCTGGTTGCCGAGATCGCCAACACCGGCAACCTGCTGCTGAACCAGGCGGAGCAGCACCTGCTGTCCGCGAGCATCGTCGATGACATGATCGGGTTGGGACCGCTGGGACCGCTGCTGCGCGACACCACCGTGGCGGATATCCTGGTGAACGGGCCGTTCATGATCTACGTCGAGCGCCGCGGCAAGCTGGAGCTGACTACGCTGCAGTTTCGCAACAACGCACATGTCATGCACGTTGCCCAGCGCATTGCGTCCTCGGTGGGCCGCCGCGTCGACGAATCGAGCCCGATGCTGGACGCGCGGCTCGCCGATGGCAGCCGGGTCAACGTGATCGCACCGCCACTCTGTCTGAATGGCCCCTGTATGTCGATCCGCAAGTTTTCCCACAGCGTCATCGATTTCGCCAAATTCACGGAGCTGGGCTCGGTCTCGCATGAGCTGAGCCGGGTGCTCGAGATCGCCGCGCGCTGCCGCCTCAATCTGATCATTTCCGGCGGCACGGGCTCGGGCAAGACCACACTGCTCAATGCCATGTCGCGCTTCATCAATCACGACGAGCGCATCGTCACCATCGAGGACACGGCGGAGCTGCAGCTGCAGCAGACGCACGTCATCCGGCTGGAAACCCGGCCGCCGAATCTCGAAGGCGAGGGGCAGATCACGCAACGCGATCTGGTGCGCAATGCGCTGCGCATGCGGCCGGACCGCATCATCATCGGCGAGGTGCGCGGGTCCGAGGCCTTCGACATGATGCAGGCGATGAACACCGGGCACAACGGCTCGATGTCGACGATTCACGCCAATTCCGCGCGCGACGCGCTGGCGCGCATCGAGAACATGATCCTGATGGCGAACGTCAATCTGCCGATGCGCGCGATCCGCGGCCAGATCGTCAGCGCCATCGATGTGGTGATCCAGACCGAGCGCATGCGCGATGGCGTGCGCCGCGTCACGGAAGTTGCCGAAGTGGTGGGTCTCGAGGGAGAAGTCATTTCGCTCGGCACGCTGTTCGCCTATCGCTTCATCGGCGAAAACCCGGACGGCAGCCTCAATGGCGTGTTCGAGCCCACGGGCACGCGCCCGCGCTTCCTGGCACGCCTGGAATATTTCGGCCTGGCGGCCGCTTTCCTTGCGGCCATCAGTCCGCAGCCGCGCGAACTGGCATGAGCGCGCTGCTGCCTGTGGCGGTCACAGCGGGGTTCGTGCTCAGCGGCGGTGCGGCCTTGTTCGCCGCATTGCTCATGACGCGCAGGGCGCGCGTCGACCTGGAGCAGCGTGTCGGCCTCGTCAGCCACGCGCTGTTGCCCGCGAAGCGCGACCCGGCCGCGGCCTCGGCCCTGCGCCTGACCTTGTGGTCTGCGGGTGCGCGGATCCGCAGGCTGTTCACGCTGGGCACGGCGCGCCGCTGGGGCATGCGCCTCAGCAGTCCGATCCTGATCGTCGTCGCGTGCCTGGCCGCCGTGGCCGGCTGGCTGCTCACGCACACGGCGCTGCAGTTCCCGTACTGGATTGCGATCCCGGTCACGGTCGGCGGCTTCTGGATGGCCCCGCGCGCGCTGCTGCAGCGGCAGCAGAGTCGTACCGAGCAGAAGTTCATGATGCTGTTTCCCGATGCCATCGACATGGTGATCCGCATGCTGCGCGCCGGGTTGCCGATTACGGCCGCGGCCCGCGCGGTAGGCAATGAGGCGCCGCCGCCGGTCAGCCTGATATTCCGCTCGATCGCCGATCAGGTGGACATCGGCGTGCCATTCGAAGTGGCGCTGGCCGCCGCGGGCGAATCGGTCGGGCTCCCCGATTTCCGGTTTTTCGCCGTGGCTGTTTCATTGCAGCGCGACACCGGCGGCAACCTCGCGGCTACGCTTGAGATATTGGGCGATATCATTCGCAAGCGCCGCACCGTACGGCTGCGTGCTCAGGCCGCGACGGGCGAGGTGCGCATGTCCGCCGCCATATTGGGAGGGCTGCCGTTCCTGGTGACGGGTGCATTTGTGGTCATCAGCCCGGCGTATCTGCGGCCGCTGGTCGTGGACCCACGCGGCCATATGGTTGTGGCGGCGATTCTTGTGTTGCTGTCGCTCGCTTACGTGACCATGCGACGCATGTTGCATAGCGTGACGATGGCTTGATCACAGGTTGGCAGGAACAAAAGTCATGTGGCCTCTGACCTCCGGTTCCGTCGTGGCGATCAATTCCCTGATCCTGATCGGCGCCGTCGTCCTGCTGGTCGGTGGCGTTGCGCTGATCACATCCGGCGCGCGTCTCCGGCGGCGGGCAGCGGCGCGGCGGGTCGACCAGGTGCAGGCGGCGTCCCCGGGCGGGAAGGCTGTGCAGCTCCATCGGCTGGCGGTGGCCGGCCGCGACGTACTGGTGCGCGTAGAAGGCCAAAACATGCCCGCGCAGCAGCAGCGCGAGGCTGCCCGGCGGCTGGTCCGTCTGGGAGTACCGGCCCGCCATGTGACCGTTGCTTACACCCTGCTGCGGGTGCTGGTGGCACTGGCGTTCGGCGGTGTGGCGCTGTATCTGGGCGGCCACGTGACTACGCTGGCTGGCTCCCACGCGCTGCTGCTGATGGTTGCCGGCGCGTTCGGCGTGGTGGGCTGGTACCTGCCCCGCTTCTTCCTCAGCCGCATGGTCAAGGGGCACGCGAAGGCGGCCGCGGCCGGCCTCCCCGATGCGCTGGAATTGCTGGTCGTCTGTGTCGAAGCGGGGCTGTCGCTGGAGGATGGCATCGACAGAATCATCGGCGAGCTGCAGCATTCTCAGCCGGCACTTGCGGAAGAGCTGGCGCTAACCTCCGCCGATCTGAAGATATTGCCAAGCCGCGATCAGGCGCTCGCCAACCTGGCGGCGCGCGTGGACATCCCCAGCGTGCGCTCAGTGGTCTCGACGCTGTCGCAGACCCTGCGCTACGGCACGCCGTTGGCGCAGGCCATGCGGGTGGTGGCGGCCGACATGCGCACCGAAGCGCTGATCAACCTCGAGGAGCGCGCGAATCGCCTGCCGGCGATCATGACCGTGCCAATGATGCTGTTCATCATGCCCACCATCTTCCTCATCGTGGGCGGACCGGCGATCCTCACGTTGCTCGACATCATGCGCCAGAGGCGCTGATTCTCATTCGACCAGATCGCTGCTGGTGGCGCCGATGGCCGCAACGCCGGCGGGGCAATTGACCTGGAACGATGCCCCGCCTTGCAGCGTAATCTGGCCCGCGATGAGTTCGGTGCAGGTCGACGCATTGTTGCCGGAGCCGTTGTCCCAGGTGAGCGTCTCAGTGGGCAGATAGATGGCGCCGGTAAATTTGAGTGCCGCGCCGCCGGCAAAGTTGCTGCCCGTGCTGGTCGGGGCGCGCCGGTCGCCGTAGAAAATCAGGCCCGCGGTGGCGCCGGTGGTGGGCGCGCTCAGGGTAGCCGTGGCGCCGTTGCTGATGACGAAATTGGCGTAGTTGCTGCCGGTGCTGCTGGTCAGGATTATTGTTACGCCCGTGCCCGTGAGGTTGGCGCCGGTGAAGCTGAATGTTCCCCGATCGATGATATAGACGCCTGGGGCCAGGTTGGCGGAGTTGCCATTGCTCACCGAAATGCCATTGCAGTACACGCCCGGGGTCAGGGCGTACGGGGTGGACTTCCAGGCGGAAAGGTTGAGGTTATTGCCTTGTGCGCATCCGGAAAACGCCGGGATCGGCACGCCCGCGTAAGGGTCCGCCACCGCGGCCTGGGAGGTCTTGAGCGCACTGGAGGGGTTGATCGAGCCGCCATTGTTGACCGAGGCGCCGCCAACGACGGAGACAGACTGCGCGTTCAGGTTGGCGCCGCCATTCACCAGCAAGGCCTGGGAATCGCTGCCATTCACGGCCAGTCCGCACTGATTGAGATTGGCGACCGCACCGTTGCCTGCCTTGACGTTGCCGCCAGTGCCCAGTTGCAACACGCAATAGCTCCCGGATCCCACGGTCGCCACGGCACGGGCACCGACGTTGAAGGTGCCGGAGTAGAACAGGGTGACCAGGCTGAGCGCCTGGGGCTGCGCAATGATCACTTCGACGGCACTGCTGCTGCCTTGCAGCGGGCCGCTCAGCGGCGGATTGTTGACCGTCACGGTCGCGCCGGCGGTGCCGTCAACAAAGCCGAGAAAGCCCGCGATCCCACGCGCTTCGACCCCGGGGGCGGGATGTCCGCTCTGCAGCGCGGTGGCGGCGCCCAGGGCCGCGCCATCCGCGACCGACTGCATCTGCCGCTGCTTGAACAGCAGCAGCGTAATCTCCGTTCCCAGCGCAACCATGCCAATCAGGACCGGCAGCACAAGTGCAATGGTCACTGCGACACTGCCGCGCTCGCGACGCTGGTACACGCGCACATTCCTGAAACAGAGTGACGCGGGAGGGTAGCCCTTGCCGCGAAAAACTGTATTGACCTGAATCAAGTCGCCGGCCAGGGCGCCACGCGCGCGCGCTCGTCGCACGGAGCGCATAACGAGCCCTAAGTTCGGCAACGCACAGAAATGAGACGACGCCGGGCGCACCGTCACAGTGGGGTACCACCGTTCATCTTGATGGATGGACTTTGGAGAATGAGCTATGGCAATAACCGTGCTCGCGAATGCGGGCATCTGGAAGCTTCCTGCCGGCCGTCATGCTGGCATCGAGGCATACCCGGAATCGACCGGCCACCCTGGCGCCGACGGTGCACGCCGCAACGGCCGGCGGCTGAGCTTTTTCCGCGATCAGGAAATTTATGGCGAGGGCGAGGATGCCACCTGCATCTACCGGGTGGAGGCCGGAGTCGTGCGCACCTGCAAGTTCCTGCGCGACGGACGGCGGCAGATCGATGCCTTCCACAGTTTCGGCGGTGTATTCGGATTCCAGTCGGGCATGAAATACCGCACCGGGGCCGCGGCCGCCTGCGATTGCATCGTGACGACCTATCGGCGCCTCAATCTGGAGAGCCTGGCTGCCAGCGGTGACCGGCTGTCGCTGCAGCTGTTTGCCCTGGCCATGGACGACATCGCGCAGGCCCAGGAACATGCGCTCTCGCTCGGACGCCGTAGTGCCGTGGAAAAGGTCGCCAGTTTCCTGCTCGGCCATGCTGCGGGCGCAGCCTGCGGCGGGTTCGTCAAACTGGCAATGACGCGCCAGGACATCGCCGACTACCTGGGACTCACCATCGAAACGGTGTCGCGCATGTTTTCACAGCTGGAGCGGCGGTCCTTCATCGAACTCAAGGGCGTGCACCTGGTTCGCATGTGCGACACGACGGCACTGCGCGTGCTGTGTGGCTGAGCGGCGCCGCGTCCCTGCAGCGCGCACCAAGCCCGCGCGCGCCGCAATGCAGGGCGTTGCGGCACTGGAGTTCGCAATCGCCGCTCCGGTCCTGCTGATCATGCTGACCGGAATGGTCGAGCTGGGCTACCGCATGTTCGAGTCGATGCAGGTGCAGAATGCGGCCGAGGCCGGCGCGCTCTACGTCGCCCGCCACGGCTGGGACTCCGCCGGCATCAGCGCCGCCGTGGTCAATGCGACAGGCATCAGTGGCCTGACGGCAACGCCCGCACCGTCAAAGTTCTGCGGGTGTCCGGCAGCGGGCGCCATTGCCATCGCCGCCTGTGCTTCGATCTGCAGCGGCGGCGCGGCCGCCGGCAGCTACGTGCAGATCAATGCCTCACTCGTGCACCAGACCATACTGCCGTATGCGGGCACGGCGCTGCCCGCAACCCTTACGGGATCTGCCATTGTCAGAGTGAATTGATGCGCGGGCCCGCCGACCCGGGGCGGCGGATCCGTGGCACTGTGGCGGTGGAATATGCGCTGCTGCTCCCGGCGCTGCTGCTGTTCATACTGGGCATCGCGGAATGTGGCCGGTTGTTCTGGGCCTATACCACGCTGTACCGGGCCACCCAGGCCGCGGCCCGCTGCGGCGCGGTCAATGCCTCGATCTGCGCCACTGCGTCCCAGATACAGAACTACGCGGTCACACAGGCCTACGGCCTCACTGTCGATGCTTCGGTATTCACGGCCAGCACCGCATCCTGCGGTGTGCGGGTGAGCGCCAGCTTTCCGTTCACGCTGCTGATTCCCTGGGTCACCGCCGGCACCCCGTCGGGAGCCTTCAACATCATCACGCTCACTTCCACTGCCTGCTACCCGCTGTGATTCCCAGCTTCAACGTGCTCGCCCGCTCGAGAACCTGGGATATCGCGACCCGCGTGGTCAGCGCAGGCTGTCTGGCGTTGCTGGGCATGGCCGCGGTCGCCGCTATCCTGTCGACGCTGAGACAGCTCGATGCGGGCGGGAGCAACGCGCGGCTGATCTCCACGCTGGTGGTCAATATATGCATCTTTCTGTTGATGGTGATCGAGACCACGCTGGTCATTGGCCGGCCGCGAGCCGTCGCCAAAGCGAGTGGCATGCAGGCGCGGGTGTGCGCTCTGGCTGGCACCTGGATCATCTTTCTCTTGGTGCTGTTGCCTGTAAGAACCGATCTTTCGATTACGGCTTATCGCATTGCCGCGGTGCTGACCACGCTTGGCGACCTGCTGGCCATCTATGTCGTGATGACGCTTGGCGGCTCCTTCAGCATCATGGCCGAAGCCCGGCGGATGGTCGAGCATGGGCCCTATGCGATCGTCCGGCACCCACTTTACCTCGCTGAGGAAATTGCGCTGGCGGGCGCCATACTCACGTACCTGTCATGGCAGGCCCTGGCGCTGCTGGCGCTGCAGCTATTCTTCCAGTACCGGCGTGCACGCAATGAGGAGCGCATCCTCGCCAGCACCTTCCCCGCGTATCTGGCTTACCTGCATCGCACGCCGATGTGGCTGCCGTCGCTGGCATTCCTGAAACGCTGATCCTGCGGTGGCGGCGCCGGACTGCTCGCTCCAGCCCGATGGACGCCCAGGCAATGACAATTCCCGCGATGACATCCGCTAGATAATGGCCGCCGACTGTGGGCGTCGATATGAGCATGACGAGGTTCAATGGCGCCACGGCCAGCAACGCCCACCAGCGATGGCGGGCGACGTAGCTGTAAATGACTGCGAGCACCGCGTGTACGGACGGGAAGGTCACAATGCCGCCGCCATTGGCGCTCATGAGGGTCCAGTGACCGCCGCGGATCGCGTTCAGCTCGTCAATATGCTGCATGCCCAGCACGCCCGGTCTGCCGGTGGCCGGCAGCGCACCCGATAAGACGACGCATGTCAAAACGCTGATGATGTAGAGCCAAATGATTTCGGCATTGCGCTCGCCCGGGCGCGCATAGCTGCCGAACAGCAGGATAAATGGCGCCTGCCACAGAAAGCTGTAATAGGCGCCGGTAAACACATGGTCAACAATCGCATGACCTGCGACCCAGTCACTGGCGGCCAAATAGTCGAAGCCCAGCAGACGATCAGCACGCTCGAGCGCAGCGTCGATAAGCGGCCGATCGATCGAGGCCATCAGCGAAGTGAACGGCGCCAGGAAGGCTCCAAAAACGAAAACATACACCATCGAATGCATGAAATCGGCGGTCAATATGAGCGGGTTCGCCAGCCGCTTGAATGCAAACGAGAGCAGCGCAAGCGCACTGGCAACCAAGAGCAGCATGGTAACGACGGTCGCGCCCGTAATGGTTACCAGTGCCGACCCGTCATGCCGGTGCGCGAGCCAAACGCCATCGATCATAAAGAGCGCGACTACTACACCCCACCTCGCCAGGGACTCCGTGGCGAGCAGCGAGCGCGCCAAGGGTGATCGGAGACTGGATTTTGCTGAGCGAGGGATTGCCGGCAACGCGATCGTTCCTTTCTGGCGGCATCGACGAAACGCGCCGCCAAAAAAAATTATAGACCTCCCTTGCGGAGATGCAACGCATCGAACCTGATGTACCGCGATCCGCAAAGGCCACAAATGATCTGCGGCGAGCCCCGGCAATGATCTGGATCAACGAATGCACGGCGGGACCCCATGTATATTGGGGCAAGTCAAAGGTGCGGGACTATGTCGGTCAACGGTCATGCGAATCGTGGCGCGGAAGTCCGCGCCATGGAGCAAACGCCGCCGGATCCTCCGGCGAATCTGCCAGCCCACGCCTCACTTCCCGCCAACGATCCCGAGCTGGTGGCGGATCAGATCCGCCTGCTCCTGCAAGGCCGTGGCTACATTTCCATCAACCTGCTGAATGCATGCATCGTTGTCCGCGTGCTCTGGCCGTTGCTTCCGGGTTGGGTGACACTAACGTGGCTGGGGGCCTTTGGCCTGGTGGTGCTGTCTCGCCTGCTCCTGCGGCGTCACTATTTGGCCGCCGCGCCCGGGATCGAGGCGGCACGGCATTGGGGCCAGGCCTTTACGGTGCTCGCGTTCGCCGCGGGCACGTTGTGGGGCGCGACCGGCCTGGCCATGCTGGTGACTCCCGATGTCGTGACCCAGGTGTTCATCGTCTTCGTGCTGGGCGGCATGATGGCCGGCAGCATCGTCAGTTTCTCGGCCTATGCACCGGCCATGCTGGCGTTCGTGGTGCCGGCGACTGTGCCGGCCATTGTGATTCTGGTCAGCCGCGGCATCCTCCTCAACCTCGAGATGGGCGTCATGCTGGCTGCCTTTACTGCCGTGTGCGCGATTTCCGGCAGGCGCATCAACCACTCGATTGCCGAGAATTTCCGCTTGCGGATCGCGCAGGGCAAACTATTGGTCGAACTGGAAGCGAGCCAGGCGCTGCTGAGCGAAGCACAGGCAATTGCCCACATCGGCAGTTGGGGATACGAATTGCAGCCCAATCGCGACACCTGGTCCGCGGAAACATTTCGCATCCTCGGGGTTGATCCGGCCACAAACAGCCCGTCGGCCAAACTCATGCTGGCCCGTGTGCACGAGCTCGATCGCGCGGCAGTCGAGCGGAACCACACCGACTGGCGCCGCGCGCGGACAGACCAGGCCGGGCAATTTCGAATTGTGCTCGATGATGGCGCGATCAAATGGGTCAATGAGATTTCACGCACGACATTTGATGCCAACGGACGCCCATTGCGGGTGCATGCCACCCTGCAGGACATAACCGAGACCAAGCGGCTTGCCGATGAGGTGATCCAACGTGACAGGCTGCTGCACGCGATCACTGAGGGCGCGGCTTCCCTGATGAAAGCCGGATCGATTGACGATGGATTGCCGGGCGTTCTCGGGGTGCTGGGCGAAATCCTGGCCGTCGACCGGTTCCTGATGATGAGCTTCAACGCGAATCCGGAGGTGCCGCCCAGGCTATGCCACATGTGGCAGACGCCCGGCATTCGTGATTCCTTCGAAGCGCAACTGATGCCACAGGTATGGGCGTCAGTCCGGGAAGCGGTGCTTGCGTGGCGTGTGCAACTGGCAGCGGGCAAGCTCGTGAGTGCGCAGCTCGCCGGGAGCGAGGGCCCGCTGCGCGCGCTGCTGGAAAGCGCACACAGCAAATCCACGCTGCTGGTGCCGATCTTCGTCGACGGCGCGCTGTGGGGCAACCTGGGCGTTGACGCCTGCACGGTCGCGAGGGAATGGAACGCCAGCGAACGCGACACGCTCGCCATCTTTGCCAGGCTCGCGGGCTCGATGATTCAACGTGACGAGTCGCGCCTCAGGCTGGAGCACAGCGAGGGTCGCATGCGCCAGCTGAACGAGGTGGCGCAGGACGCCATCATTACCATCAACGGTGAGGGTGGGATCAAGACCTGGAACGCCGGCGCGGAACGCACCCTCGGCTACGGCGCCGCGGAGGCCATCGGCAAGCAGGTGCATGAGCTGCTCGCTCCGGCGCGCTTCCGCTCCACTTCCGACCCCGCGCTGCAGCTGTTTGCAAAAACGGGTACCGGAGCCGCCCTCGGCAAGACCACGGAGTTGCTCGCACGCCGAAAGGACGGCGCCGAAATCGCGATTGAACTATCGCTGAGCGGCGCGCGCGTCGGCAGCGACTGGGAGGCCATCGGCATCCTGCGTGACGTGACCGAGCGCAAGCAGTCGGCGGCACAGCTCGCGTTCGCCAACCTGCTGCTCAAGACCCAGATGGAAGCCTCTCTCGACGGCACATTGATCGTCGATGCCAACCTGAAGATCATCACATGCAACCTGCGGTTTGCGGAGATGTGGAAAATCCCATCCGCTGTCGTGGAGTCGGGCAACGACCGCGCCGCGCTGGCTATTGTGGCGGCGGCGGTGACGAACCCGGAGCAATTCGTGGCCCGCGTGCAATATCTTTACGCACATGCCGGCGAGGACAGTCAGGACGAGTTGAAGCTCAGCGATGGACGGTTTGTGGACCGTTACACCGTAACGCTTTACTCGCCCAACCGGGAGTATCTCGGTCGGGCCTGGTTCTTTCGCGACGTGACGCTGCGCAAGCAGACCGAAGCGCTGGCCCTGCGGATGGCGCGTTTCGATCCGCTGACCGGGCTCGCCAACCGCAGCGTGTTCGTCGACGCGCTGGAGCACGCGATCGCGACTGCGAGGCGCGGCGAAAAAGGCTTCGCCGTGATCTATCTCGATCTCGACCACTTCAAGGACGTGAATGACACATTGGGCCACCCGGTGGGCGACGAACTGTTGAAAGCGGTGGCGGACCGGCTGCGATCCAATACGCGCGCGACCGATACCGTGGCGCGGTTCGGCGGCGACGAATTCGCAGTGGTGGCGTCCGATACCGTGCATCCGGAGGACGCGGCGGCGCTGGCGGACAAGCTGATCAAGGCGATCAGTGCACCCTATTCGATCCTCGGCAGCGACATCCACAGCGGAGCCAGTATCGGGATCGCCTCTTATGGAGCCGATGCGGCTGACGCGGAGACGCTGTTGTCGCGCGCCGACCTGGCGTTGTACCGCGCCAAGTCGGAAGGCAGGGGCGGGTACCGGTTCTTCACCGATGCGATGGACGTCGACATCCAGCATCGGGTCAGACTCGGAGGGGAGCTGCGCGTTGCGGTTGACGCCGGTCAGCTGTTCCTGATGTATCAGCCGCAGGTCACGGCAGGCACCGGCCAGATCACCGGTCTGGAGGCATTGGTGCGCTGGCGCCACCCGCGCAGCGGCGTACTGGGTCCGGAGCTCTTCATTCCAGTTGCGGAGCAGATTGGCGTCATGGTCCAGCTGGGTCATTGGGTGTTGTGGGCCGCCTGCCGGCAGGCCAGGAGCTGGCGCGACGCCGGTCTCGAGCCAGTCCGCATCGCCGTAAACGTGTCGGCGCTGCAGCTCAAATCGCCGCTCGTGTTCGAAGCCGATGTCGCCGCGGCCCTGGCGGAGACGGGGATGCAGCCGCGCTTCCTGGAACTGGAACTGACGGAATCCGTGCTCATGGGCACGGTACGCGAACATGCCGGCGTGATTCAGCGCCTCCGCGACACCGGCATCACTTTCGCAATTGACGACTTCGGGACGGGTTATTCGTCGCTCGAATATCTGCGCCGCTTCCGCAGCAATCGCCTGAAGATCGCCCAGACATTCGTCAGGAATCTCGAAACAACACCGGAGAATGCTTCGATTGTCAGGGCCACCATCAGTCTCGCCCGTGAACTGGGCATCAGTGTCATCGCAGAAGGCGTGGAAACGCGGCAACAGGTCGAGCTGCTGAAGGGCTGGGGCTGCACGCAGATCCAGGGCTTTTACTTTTCCAAGCCGCTTAGCGCCGAGGACGCCACTCGCGCGTTGCGCACGGGGGTCATTCTTGCGCCCGTACCGGCCGCTGTCGAGGTAGTTGCCGCATAAATGGATCTTTGCAACGCGCCTGGTCAACGCGCGATCGATGGATTATTTAATGCTGATCGCAAAGATCCGCTTTGGCGGCGAGACATAATCGGTTTCGGCCAACACTTGCGACCTCGGCACCACTCAAAGAGTAGTACTCTGGAGCCGGCAATCATCCGGGGGCGCCTTGGAATCCGAGAGCCTGGAAGGCCAAAGTACTGAATCGCCGACCGAGGTTGACCGTACTGACGGCACCGGGAGCGATGCGCGGCTGCTTGCCGCCGGCCTGGCCGCTTCACTGACGCTGGCGGCCTGCGGCGGTAGCNNCCGCCCCCGCCGCCACCGCCACCCCCGCCGCCTCCCAGCTCGATCACCGATGCCGAGGCGTCGCGCTTTCTGCAGCAGGCGCAGTTCGCCGCAACCGACAGCGACATTGCGGCGCTGAAATCGAAAGACTATGCCGGCTGGCTCGATGCCAATTTCAATGGCGCGCTGGGCCAGACGGGCGTCGCCTGGCTGACCGCCCAGGGCTACAACTCCATCACCTCCGAGCAGCGCTACTTCTGGTCGCAGTTCGGCGATTTCATGATCTGGAACCAGCTGCTGACGGGCCCTGACCAGATGCGCAAACGCGTCGCGCTGGCGCTGTCGGAGTTTTTTGTCGTCTCGCTGACGCCGATCGACGGTTTTTATCCGCCCTACAAGATTGCGGCCTACTGGGATTTGCTGACCGCCAATGCGTTCGGCAATTTTCGCGCGCTGCTGGAAAAGATCACGCTCAACCCGGCCATGGGTTTCTATCTCAACACCGCGGGCAACCTGAAGGAAGACGCGGCGAGCGGCCGCGAACCGGACGAGAACTACGCGCGCGAAGTGATGCAGCTGTTCACGATCGGGCTCTATCAGCTCAATACCGACGGCACGCTGAAGACCGACACGCTGGGCAATCCGATCGAGACCTACGTGCAGGACGATGTCTCCAATCTGGCGCGCGTATTCACCGGCTACGACTACGACTATTCGCGCACGTCATTCACGAACGTCTCCTGGGTCAACTACGCCATACCCAGCACGCAGTTCGTGACCGACCCGATGACTTTCAATGCCGCCAACCATTCCAACCTGGCGGCCACGTTCCTGGGCACCACCATACCCGCCAATACTTCAGGGTCCGATTCCCTGCGCATCGCGCTGGATGCGCTATTCAACCATCCGAACGTCGGTCCGTTCTTTGGACGGCAGATGATCCAGCGGCTGGTGACCAGCAATCCTTCGCCGGCCTATGTGCAGCGGGTCGCGACTGTGTTCAACGACGACGGCACCGGCGTGCGTGGAAATCTGCGCGCCGTGTGGAAAGCCATCCTGATGGATGCGGAGGCGCGCGCGGCGCCGGATGGGAGTGCGCCGCTGGCCGGGAAATTGCGCGAGCCGATGGTGCGGTTGGTGCAATGGGCGCGCACGGTGGGCGTCAGCTCTGCGACCGGTGTGTACGAAATCTATGATCTGTCCGCGAGCGACACGGCGTTGGGGCAGAGTCCGTTGCGCTCGCCGTCTGTGTTCAACTTCTTCCGCCCGGGTTATGTGCCTCCCAATACGGCGATTGCCGCCGGCAACAAGGAGGCGCCCGAGTTCCAGCTCCTCAACGAGACCACGGCTGCGGGGTACATCAACCTGCTGGAGTGGTTTGTCCTCTACGGTTACTCCGATGTGGTGCCGAACTACGCAGCGTTGCTGCCGAGCGCTCACGATGTGCCAACCGTGATTGCCTGGCTGAATCTCCGTCTGTGCGCGAATCAATTGTCAGCCGGCACGCTCGCCACGCTGCAGACCGCCCTGGCCGCAGTGGGCGTCACGGATTCCAGTCCAAATGATGTCAAGCGCGCGCTGCTTGCTGCGGCCTGCCTGATGATCCTGAGTTGCCCCGAATACCTGGTGCAGAAGTAGCATGTCAGCATCGCCATCGAAACTCTGGACGCGGCGCCTGTTGTTGCAACGCGCAGCGCAGCTGGGTGCGCTGGGCGCCGTCTACCCGTTGTCGATCAACCTGGCGGCGATCGGTGAAGCGGCAGCATTCGATGCCACCGACTACAAGGCGCTGGTCTGCATCTTCATGTATGGCGGCAACGACTACGCCAACACTGTCGTGCCCTTCGACAACAGCAACTACGATCTCTACAGCGCCATCCGCGGCGGTGGCCCAGGACGCACGCGCGGCGGCATCGCCCTGGGCCAGGATGAACTGGCTGCTACGGCGCTCGCGCCTGCTGGCGGCCAGGCGCTGACAGACAATCTGCAGTACGCGCTGGCGCCGGAATTGACCGGGCTCAAGACACTCTTCGATGCCGGCCAGCTCGCCGTGCAGCTCAACGTGGGGCCACTGATCGTGCCGCTCACGCTGGCGCAGTATGAAAGTCCGAATCGCGTGTTGTATCCGTTGCCGCCGAAACTGTTTTCGCACAACGATCAGCAGTCGACGTGGCAGTCGCTCGGTGGCGAGGGTTCGACGGTCGGTTGGGGCGGGCGCCTCGGAGATCTCGCGCTGTCGAGCAATGGCAACGCCTTGCTCACCTGCATCTCCGCCGCCGGCAACGCGGTGTTCGTCGCCGGGCGCAATGCGTTGCAGTACCAGATCAGCCCGGATGGCGCGATCAAGGTGAGCGCGCTGCAGTCATCGCCCTATGGCATGGACAGCGTCCGCGATGCGCTGGCCGCCCTGAGTACGCAGAACAGCGCGCAGTCGCTGGAAAATGATTACGCCGTGGTCTTAAGGCGATCCATCCAGCTCGAAGGCGTCGTCAACGGCGCGCTGGCCGGTGTCAACCCGACCACGCCCTTCGATGCCAGCCCGCTCGCCGCGCAAATGAAGATCGTGGCGCGGCTGATCGGCGCCAGCACTGCCCTCGGCGTCAAACGCCAGGTGTTCTTCGTGTCGATTGGCGGTTTCGACAATCACAATTCCCTGATGCAGAACCATCCCGGCCTCATGGCGCAGCTCAACGGGGCGATGAGCAGCTTCTACCAGGCGACTGTGGAATTGGGCGTGGCCAGCAACATCACCACATTCACCGCTTCCGATTTCGGTCGCACGCTCACATCGAATTCCGACGGCTCTGATCACGGCTGGGGCAGCCACCACTTCGTCATGGGCGGCGCCGTGAAGGGCGGCAACTTCTACGGCACCGCGCCGCACGTTTCGGTCAACACGGATGATCAGGTCGGCCAGGGCCGGCTGTTGCCCAGTACATCGGTGGATGAATTCGCCGCTACGCTCGCGCTCTGGTTCGGAGTGAGTCCGAGCGAACTGCCGGGAATTCTGCCGAACATCGGCAACTTTGGCGGGAGCTATCCCGGATTTCTATAGCACGGCTCGGCCACGGTCTCTCTGAATGGCTTGTTGTGGCGGCCGGGGTGACGGGATGTGAAGCTGCGACCCATACGCCCGGAAGGCCAGCGGATAGAGGTCAAAACCTTGACTGGGTTGGTCAGCCGCTCCTACCGGTGACCACAGACGGTCAATAAATGACCAACTCATGCGTGTCCACGTAGTGAGCGCGCTGCATCGTCGCCCGCTACGCTGCGGGTGCTGAGCCCTCAAGGGACTCCCCACCATGCGTAGTCGCATGTCAAATTAAATGTCCGACAGACACATCGCTCGCGCAAGTCGGGACGTCGATTCCTTTTAAGTGCGATAGCGAACAGAATCTCGCAGCGGTCCCGCGTACCAATGGAGTCGCGGCTGGCAGAACCCCGAGGCCACGCGCGCGCAACCATGAAGCACTGCGATGACATCGTCTTTCTCTTCGACTGCGACAACACGCTGCTCGACAATGACCGCGTTCAAGATGATCTCAAAGTGCACCTGGAAGACGAGTTTGGCAGGGAACGGTGCAATCGATATTGGGCTCTGTTCGAAGAGTTGCGCGCCGAATTGGGCTACGCCGACTATCTCGGTGCATTGCAGCGCTACCGGCTCGACGCGGGAAACGACACGAGGCTGCTGCTCATGTCTTCGTTCCTGCTCGACTATCCATTTGCCATGCGCCTTTATCCGGACGCTCTCCAGACGATCGAACATTGCCGCACCTGGGGGCTCACGGTCATTCTGTCGGACGGCGACGTTGTCCTTCAACCACGCAAGCTCCAGCGCTCCGGGCTGTGGGACGCCGTTGAGGGTCGCGTGCTGATCTACATTCACAAGGAGCAGATGCTCGATGACATGCAGCGACGTTTCCCGGCTCGACACTACGTCATGGTCGACGACAAAGTGCGCGTCCTTGCAGCCATGAAAGTCGTGCTGCAGGATCGACTGACGACGGTATTCCCGCGCCAGGGGCACTATGCACATGATCTGCGAAATATCAGCCGTTATCCGGCAGCCGATGTGACCATCGAGCGCATCGGAGATCTGAAGCAAGTCGACCTGCCGGCGCTGCTCGGACCGGCGACATCGGCGCCCGGCAAAATGGAACTCAGTTGAAGGCTACGCAGCAACTCCACGATCTTGGCCAGAGCCTGTGGCTCGACAACATTACGCGCGGACTTCTGGCCGATGGCACGCTGAGTCATTACATCCGCGATCTGTCAGTGACTGGACTCACGTCCAATCCGACGATCTTCGACAATGCCATCAGGGTTTCTGACTTCTATGACGCTGCCATTCGGCAAAAGCTCACCGCCGGTAAGACAGGCGAAGCGCTGTTCTACGAATTGGCCCTGGAGGATCTGACACAGGCTGCGGATCTCTTTCGCCCGATCTTCGATGCAACCGGCGGCGTCGACGGTTGGGTGTCCTTGGAGGTATCGCCCTTGCTGGCCGATGACACGGCCGGCAGCATCCGCGCCGCGGAGCAGCTGCATGCGCGTGCCGGGCGCCCCAATCTCTTCATTAAGATCCCCGGTACTGCGGCGGGCATTCCTGCGATTGAAGAATCGATCTTTGCGGGTGTGCCGATCAACGTGACATTGCTGTTCTCACGCGAGCACTACATCGCGGCAGCCGAAGCATATATGCGCGGCATTGAGCGGCGAATCGCCGCGGGGCGCGATCCGAAAGTCGCATCGGTCGCGTCGATCTTCGTCAGCCGCTGGGACGTCGCGGTCAAGGATAAAGTTCCTGAACACTTGCGAAATCACCTGGGCATCTCGATTGCCCGGCGCACCTACCAGGCCTACCGGGAAGTGCTGGTCTCGGCTCGCTGGAAGAAACTCAACGACGCGGGTGCGCAGTCGCAGCGCCTGCTGTGGGCCAGCACCGGATCGAAAGACCCCGCAGGGTCAGACACGCTGTACGTTGAGGCGCTTGCGGCACCGGAAACAATCAACACGCTGCCCGAGCAGACCTTGCTCGCGTTCGCCGAACACGGCCGCGTGAAGGAACTGTTGCCGGCTGACGGCGGCGACGCCGAAGACATGCTTGCCGCATTCGCCTATGAGGGCGTGAACGATGAGCAGCTTGCCGCAGACCTGCAGCGCGAGGGCACGCAAGCGTTCACCAAGTCCTGGCAGGACCTGCTCGATTGTCTTGCCGAAAAAGGCGGTGTGCTCGGACAGACAGGCTGATGGCGATGCCGCCGCAATCCACTTCTGGCGGAGCTGAAACATGAGTGCAAATACCCTGTCGCCGGAACAGCTGAGCGGAATGGACGCGTATTGGCGCGCCGCAAACTACCTGTCGGTCGGCCAGATTTACCTATACGACAATCCGCTGCTGAAGCG
>PMNQ01000048.1:0-17389 GCA_003162555.1 Gammaproteobacteria bacterium
GCTGGGCAAGCCCCCGACCGGCACGCCGACCTGACGCGGCCCGCGCCGCGAGGGCTTAGGCCGCGCCCGCGGCGGGCGGCGCCTTCGTCTGCTGCCAGCGTTGCAGGATGTCGCGGGCCTTGTTGGTGGTCGGATTCATGAGCCGGTCGTGCTGCGGTGTCTTCGCGGTGAGCTCGATCACATAGCCGTTGGGNNATGCCGGGCGCTTCGAAAAATGCCAGGTAGGAACCGTCGTCGAGCCGATAGAAGGTGTGCAGCACCGAGGTCGCGCGGCCGGTCTTGGTGGTGTTGATCTCGAGGCTCCCGCACAGCGGCAGGCCGAGGAAGTCCTCGTAGAACTGACGCGTCTGCTCTGAATCGCGGCAGCGGTAGGCGTTGTGGTGCAAGCGCTTGATCATGGCTAGAGCGCGGTGAGCGCCTTGTCCTTGTTGGGTTCGACCATGTACTGGTAGAAAACCTCGTTGACCTTCGACCAGTTCTTCAGCGCCTTCATGTTGTTCATCCAGCGCGCAATGTTCGGGAAGGCCTTCATATTGCAGGCGACGCATTCGCCGGACAACATCATGACGCTGCCCAGGTAGTCGGCGATCGAGATCGCATCGCCACACACGAAGGCTTGTTTGGGACCGATCATGTGCTCGTCCAGCACTTTCAGCCAGCCAAGCGCCTTCTCCCTGCCATGGGCGATGGTGCCTGCCTGCACGGTCTCATCCGCACGGCGCATGGTCGGGAAGATCTGCGGATAGATCAGGCCGTAGCAGAAATCGCGATAAAACCCAGTGTTGAACCAGTCGAGGCGTTCGTTGACGCGCGCGCGCAGGCGCGCATCGGACGGATATGCACTCGATCCGTGCTTGTCGGCCAGATACTTGAGGATCGCGGACGATTCGGTGAGGCGAAAATCGCCGTCCTCGAGCACCGGCACCTGGTGGCTGGGATTGATGGCGCTGAATGCGGGTTGATACTGCTCGCCGGCGGCAAGATCAATGATCTGCACTTCCAGCGGAATACCGGCCTCGGCAGCGAACAGCATCACCGGGCGGCTGGTGGTGGAAACAGGATGGTGGTAGAGCTTCATGTGACATCCCCTTAGCAGTCCATGGCGTGATTGTGCCACCGTGCGGGACGCCGGGGGTACTGGGGTATTATGGTGCAATGAAGATATTCACCTGTTTCCGTGCCTGCACGGCCCTCGCTCCGGTGCTGGCGTTGGCATTCACCCTGGCGTCGGCTTTGGGCGCAGGCCCCCTCGCCCGCGCGGACGCCATCGACGACTACCTCTCGCAGGAGCGCGCCACACGGCAGATACCGGGCATGGCGCTGGCGATCGTGCGCAACGGCAAGATCGAGCGCATTTCCACATACGGCACGGCCAACCTGGAGACCGGCACGCCGGTGACGCCTGATTCCATTTTTGCCATTGCTTCGCTCGACAAGGCGGTGACCGCCACTGGCGTACTCAAGGCGGCCGAGCTCGGCAAACTAAATGTGGACGACCCGATCGCCAAGTATGTGGATGTGCCGCTGCCGGGCGTGTCGATCGCGATGCTGCTGAGTCACACCTCGGGACTCCCCGACATGGAATCCGCGCTGCTGCCGGCGCACTACGGCGCGCATTTGTGGCAGCACTACACGACCGCGGAGCTGCTGGCGGCCGTGCACGATGCGGAACTCGGGTTTCCGCCGGGCACGCAATATTCCTATTCCGATGCCGGTCCATTCCTCGCGCAGCTCGCCACGCAAAAAGCCGTCGGCAAGCCCTGGCTGGAATTCATGCAGGAGTCGCTGTTCCGCCCGGCTGGCATGCAGCACGTCGTGAACCTGGATCCGCTCGCGATCATTCCGCTGAGGGTTTCACCGTACACCTTCAATGATGCGCAGCAACTGATCCGCGACGATCGCACCGAACGCGAGTACGGCGAGATCTACAACGACATCGGCATGACGATCGGCGACTTCGCGCGCTGGGTGATCATGCTCGACGGCAAGGGTCCGCTGAGCGCGGCAAGCGTGCAACGCATCTGCACGCAGGCCACGCTCACCGACGGCACGATGGCGCGCGAGGTGTACGCGTTCAGCGGCTACGGCCTCGGCATGGGACTCGACGACGTGCTCGGCGAGCGTGTGATCCTGCACACCGGCCACAGCGGCGTGGCCTGGGTGAAATTCCCGGCGCTCGATCTGGGCGTGATCGTTTTCACCAACCTCGAGCATCCGAAAGGATCGGACCCGACCGGCATGGCGATCGCCGTCGCCGGCATGCTGGAACCGCGGCTGTCGTTGCGTGCGCTGGTGGCGCCGAAGGGCGGCGAACCGCCGGCGGCCAAAGGCCTGCGCCACGATTACGAATTGTTCCTCGCCGGCACACCCGAGCTGTCGCGCTACACCGGCCACATGCAGCCCACCATGTGGGCGGCGCGCGATACCTTCGGCGGACGACTACCGCGTCTGGGGCCGCTGGTTTCCTGGCAGTTCCTGCGCGCTGCGCCGGTCGAAGGCGAACCGACGCTGCTGTTCCGCGCCACGCATACGCATGGCGAAATCTATGTGCGCTACTCATTCGACCCGGCTGGGAAGATCAGCCGCGTCGTGTGGTGGCACCTCTAGAAACGTTACCAGCGTGAACCGTCGGCCGGCGGATACTTGCCCTGCAGGATTCCGTACAGCTCGCGCGTGTAGCGTTCGGCCGATTCCCTGGACATGTGCGACCACTCCGGTAACTCGTAGCCGCTGCGCAGCTGCGGGTAATCGTCGTAGTAAATACCCGGCACCTGCACGTGCGCCATCAGCTCATCCCACCCTTCCTTGCGAGGGAATACGCGCGTCTCGAAGGCCAGGTAGTCGCCGTTGCTCGGTTCGCGCACGTACACCACGGTGATGCCGCGCGCCTTGAGCCGCGCGACCGCGGCAGTGTTGCGCGCGATCTGCAGATACAGCGTTTTCTTGCTGTCGAGCAGTTCCGCCGCGGTCGGCGGCGGCCCGCCGAAATCTTCCGACCAGATGCTCCGCGCCAACGCGCGGTACTGCGGGTCGTTCACCAGCTTTGGCCACATGTAGTTGTTGCGGTTCGCATCGACTTGCGTGAGCTTGCGCACCTCTGTGCCGCCTTCCATGCCCTTTCGCAGCGGCCAGTCCTGCCGCTTGATCACCGTGAACAACGCAAAATCCGGATCGTAGAACGCAAGGTACGGCTCAACGAAATGCATCGACAGCCATTTGCCAACCTTGTCGGAAGGCGACTGCTTGCCGTAGGCCTTGAAGAAGTCGCCCATGTATTCGTAGCCGCTGAAGAACACGTCTGGCGCCACGCCCACCAGCAAGCGACCCTTGAAGTTGGGATCATCCGCGAGACTTTCGAGCTCGGTCGTCGGTGAAGTGCCGTTGAGCGCGAGCTGGATCGGGCGGCGCCCAGACAATTTCTCCCACACCGGCAGCTGCACGTCGAAGAAGGTGCGCGAGGCGCCGATCAGCACCGTCGCATCGCCTTCACCGTGATCGATGCGGCCACGCTCGCGTGCCCACAGCGCGGCATCGTCGCGGATGCTGGGGATCGCGCCGAAATTCCGCCAGTGCCATTCCCAGCCGCCGATCAGCGCCGTTGCGAGCAACAATGCGCCGAGCAGGATCGGCAGCCAGCGGTGCTCCGGAATGTCGCGCACCGGCACCGGCTGCGCGACGCCGGGGCGATCGGCGGCCGTCTGGCGGCTAGAACTGGAAGTAGATGAAGGCATTGCCTGCACCCTGTGAAATGACGATCAGGAAAATCATCAACCCCCACGCGACGCCGATCACCAGCGGCGGCACGCGTGCCAGCGCCGATTCCAGCGTGCGATTGCGCATGTACCAGTGGATCGCGACCAGCAGCGGAATGATGGTCGCGACCACCGCGATGTAGACCGTCGCCAGGATCGGCTTCGCGGCCGCGTTCATGCCGACCATGCCGCGCAGCACTTGCCAGGCGATGGTGAAATCCTTGGCGCGGAAGAACACCCAAGTCAGGTTCACCAGCGCGTAAGTGAGCAGTCCCAATCCGAATAGTGCGAACGGGCCTGGACGGTAGCCACTGAAGAATGCGCGGATCCGCCGCTCGGCAATCAGATAGGTGCCGTGCAGCCCGCCCCACACGACGAAGGTCCAGTTTGCGCCGTGCCACAGACCGCCGAGCAGCATCGTGCCCATCAGCGCCAGGTTTAAACGCAGCGGACCGTGACGATTGCCGCCGAGCGGAATGTAAAGGTAATCGCGCAGCCACGACGACAAGGTGATGTGCCAGCGGCGCCAGAAATCCGAAAAACCGACTGCCGCATAAGGAAAGCGGAAGTTGTCCGGCATGCAGAAACCAAGGCATAACGCTGCGCCGATCGCGGTAGTCGAGTAACCGGCGAAATCGCAGAAGATCTGCCCGCTGAAGGCCAGCGTGCCAAACCATCCATCGAGAAATCCGGGCGCCTTGCCGCCGTCGAACACGCGCTCGGCGGCATTTGATAGAAAGGTGTCGGCGAGCACCACTTTGTTGAACAGCCCGACGGTCATCAGCCCGAGTCCGAAGCACAGCTGCTGCATGGTTGCGCGGCGCGGTGTTTCGAACTGCGGCACCAGTTCGGTCGGCCGCATGATCGGGCCGGCCACCAGGTGCGGGAAGAAAGTCACGAACAGCGCGTAGTCGAGGAAATTGCGCGCCGGGAGTGCGCGGCGCAGGTAGACATCGAGCGTGTATGACATCGTCGCGAAGGTGTAGAACGAGATGCCGACCGGCAGCACGATGTCGAATGGCGGCGGCGAGTAGTGCACGCCGAATGCGCCGGCCAGCGCCGCGAAGTTGTGCAGCAGGAAGGTGCCGTACTTGAAGTACAGCAGCATGCCAAGGTTCGCGATCACCGACAGCAGCATCCACGCGCGCCGCGCGGACTGCCGCTCGGCGCGTACCAGCCCCTGTGCGGCGTACCAGTCGACCACCGTCGAGATCCACAGCAGCAGGATGAACGGCGGGTTCCAGGCCGCGTAGAACACGTAACTGAAAATCAGCAGGTTGATCTTGCGCTGCTTCCACGGGAGTGGGAGCGAGTGCACCAGCACGACAATCAGAAAGAACGCTGCGAAGGTCAGCGTGTTGAAAACCAAGCTATGGACTCCCGCGCGGCGATTGTTGATTTTTCAGTTTGGGCCGCGGGCCCATGATTGCAGGCTTCGGCGCGGGAGGCAATCGCCTTCAGGCGCGGCGCATCAGCGTGCTCTTGCCGAACAGCGAAGCCACCAGGTCCACGGCCACCTCGGCCGTGCGATTGCGCACGTCGAGAGCGGGATTGAGTTCCATGATGTCGAGTGAAGCCAGACGGCCGGTGTCGGCGATCATCTCCATGCACAGCTGGGACTCGCGGTACGAGGGCCCACCGGCCACCGTCGTGCCGACGCCCGGGGCGATTTCCGGATCGAGGAAATCCACATCGAAACTGACGTGCAGGTGCGTATCGTCGTCGATACCGGTGAGCGCCTGCTCAAGCGTATGGCGCATGCCCATCTCGTCGATGTAACGCATGTCGAACACTTCCAGCCCGACTTCGTGCACCAGGCGCTTTTCACCCTGATCGACGCTGCGGATCCCGATCTGCCGGATCGTGTCCGGGCTGATCGCCGGCACGCGGCCGCCGATCTCGAGCAAGGCGCGCGGCCCGTGGCCGCACAGGCAGGCGACCGGCATGCCGTGGATATTGCCACTCGGCGTGAGCACACTGGTGTTGAAGTCGGCGTGCGCATCCAGCCACAGCACGCGCAGGCGCCGCCCGCGCTCGCGGCAGTGACGCGCGACCGCGCTGATCGAACCGATGGCGAGCGAGTGATCGCCGCCGAGCAGGATGGGCAGCCGCGCCGCCTGCAACTCGCCGTACACGGCTGCGTGCACCAGCTTGTTCCATGCCACCACTTCGTCCAGGTGACGGTAGCCGTCGTGCGAAGGCAGCCAGGGATTGTTGGGTCCGGCAAGATTCCCGCGGTCTTGTACGCTGAGGCCCTGCGATTCAAGCATCGAGCCGATGCCGGCGACGCGCAGCGCCTCCGGTCCCATCGACGCGCCACGCATGCCTGCGCCGATATCCGTCGGCGCACCGATCAGCCCGATAGTGGCCATCATGATTGGTGATCTCAGCCGGTCAGGCGCAGGCGCGCCCGCTTGCCGCAACCGATCGTGCCGCCGTACAGATCCTTCGGATCATCCAGCGTCGGCACGAGGTCGATCTGCCGATGGCTCCCACGCTCCTCGTGCAGCAGCTTGTGCAGGAAGCGCAGCGCCGAATAATCCTGCAGCGCGAAACCCACCGAATCGAAGATGGTGATGTCCGCATCGCCGCTGCGCCCCGCGGCCGCACCACTCAGCAGGGACGCAAACTCGCTCACCGGAAAATCCGCTTCCATCTGCTGGATCTCGCCCTCGATGCGCGATTGCGGTTCGTACTCTACATACACGCGCACGTCCGGCATGCGCAGGATGTCGCCGTGCAGCTCGGTCTTGCCCGGGCAATCACCGCCGACCGCGTTGATGTGCATGCCGGCGCGCACCATCGGCGGCGTCATGATGACCGCGTTCTTCTTGTCGGCCGTGACGGTGGTGACGATATCGGCGCCCTTGCAGGCTTCGGCAGTGGAGCGGCAGCGCACCAGCTTCACTTCAGCGAGCTCAGGCATCTCGCGCAGATTCCGTTCGAGCTTGGCGCTGGCCGCGCCGTCGACGTCGTACAGGCGCAGCTCGCGGATGCCGAGCATGCGGCAGAAGGCGATCGCCTGAAACTCGCTCTGCGCGCCGTTGCCGATCAGCGCCATGACGGTGCTGTCCTTGCGCGCCAGCCATTTCGCCGCGAGCGCCGACATCGCCGCGGTACGCAGCGCTGTGGTCACGGTCAGCTCCGACAGCAGCAGCGGGTAGCCGGTGTCGACGTCCGCCAGCACGCCGAATGCGGTGACGGTCAGCAGTCCGGCGGCGGTGTTCTTCGGATGGCCATTCACATACTTGAAGCTGTACAGCCTCCCGTCACTGGTCGGCATCAATTCGATCACGCCAACTGCGGAGTGGCTGGCCAGGCGCGCCGATTTCTCGAACTCGCTCCAGCGGCGATAGTCGGCTTCGATCTCTTGTCCTAAGCGTTCCATGAACACGCCGGCGCCCAACTTTTGCACCAGTCGCTGTATGTCGCTGACGCCGATGTAATCGACCATGATGCCGCTCCCAGGATGGCCCGGCCGCGTCAATCCGGCCGGGGTCTGGGACGATCATCCTCCGGCCCTGAGCTAACAAGAAGCGAGCTAGTTGTGCAATATGCGCTGTCTTTTGGTTATAATGACATCAATTATTGTCATTTTGATCACTTTCAGACATGGACGAACTCGACCACAAGCTGATCTCCAGCCTGCGCGGCAATGCACGCATGACGGTGGCAGCGCTCGCCAAGCAACTGCAGGTGGCGCGCGGCACGATCCAGAACCGCATCGCCCGCCTGGAGCGCGACGGCACGATCGCGGGCTACACGGTGCGGCTCGGCACGCAGATCGACGAGCGCGGTATCACCGCGCTGATGACGATTGCGGTGGAAGGCAACAGTGCGGACGCGGTGCTGCGAAGTCTGCGCGGCGATCCGGCGGTGCGCACCTTGCACACCACGAACGGGCGCTGGGACATCATCGCCGAACTGCGCGCCGACACGCTTGAGGCCTTCGATCGCGTGCTCGGACGAATCCGCAAGGTCGAGGGCATCGCCAGCACCGAGACCAGCCTGCTGCTGGCGACCCACAAGCTCTAGAGGGTCATAGCGCTAGAGCGTCGCGGCGCTATAAACCGCGGTCGCGAACAGCATCAACACGCCGCACACCAGGTAAGCGCAGCCGAGCACGCCGAATTTCAGCAACGTCAGCAGGCGCGACTGCCCGTAGACGAGCTTCATCGATCGGTACAGGTAACGGACCAGGTACCAGGTTGCAACCAGGAACAGAATGTCGACCACGCCGTTGGAGCTGATCCAGTGGGTCGCGAGCATGCCGATCGACAGCAGCAGGAAAGCAAAGGCGTGGTTGTGGATCAGCAGCAGCAGGTGCTCGAGATAGTAGTGCCGCGGCCGCCAGTACAGCAGTTTCATGAGCGCGGCCATCAACGGCAGGAACACGAATAGCGCACGCCCGATGTTGTGCACCACTCGTTCGCTGAACTCGCGGCCGCTGTCCGCACGAATGTTGCGGCAGGCCTTCCTGAGCTGCGGCAGCAACTGGTAATTGCCCAGGTGCAGATTCGTGGTCACGTCCGCGCAATCCTGCGGCCCGATTGGTCTGGCGGTTGCCGGATCGCTGGTCGCCCGGCCGCCGCCGAGCACGGTGCTCAGCAGGAAGAACAGCACGCTCATGATCAGGTACAGCCGGAATGGCTGCAAATAGCGGGCGCGGCGCCCGGAGAAATACTCGCGGGTCAGAAAGCCCGGCCGTGCCAGCAGCGGCCAGAGCGTAGTCCACACGCGCGAATCGGCGTGCGTGAGCAATTCGGTGGCTTCGCCGAGAAAATGCCTAAGCGAGTGGGGCTCGCTGTCGACGCGCTGGCCGCAGGCGCTGCAATAGGGGCCAGAAAGCAGCGCCTGGCAGTTGGCGCAGTAGCGGTGCGGGAGCGGATGATTCTGGGCGGGAACATCCATATGATGGCCGGCATCATAAGCCGGCAGGCACCGGCGGGGAATCGAAAGCATGCACACTGAATCCACGTCTGCCGGCGAGAGCGGCGAGCTGCGCCGGGTACTGGCCGCGCGCCACGTATCGATGATTTCCTTCGGAGGCATCATCGGCGCCGGCCTGTTCGTCGGCAGCAGCGTCACGATCGCGGCAGCAGGGCCGGCCATCGTGCTCAGCTACCTGATCGCTGGCGCGGTGGTGCTGCTGGTGATGCGCATGCTGAGTGAAATGGCGGTCGCCCTGCCACACGTGCGTTCGTTCAGCGACTTCGCGCGCGTGGGCTTGGGTGATTGGGCCGGATTCGTCACCGGCTGGCTGTACTGGTATTTCTGGGTCATCGTCGTGCCGGTGGAGGCGATTGCCGGTGCGCAGCTGCTGCAGATATGGATCGCACTGCCTGCATGGCTGCTGGGCGTGATGCTCATGGTCGTGATGACCGGCGTCAACCTGATGTCGACGCGCTCCTACGGTGAATTCGAATTCTGGTTCGCGCTGATCAAGGTGTCGGCGATCATCGCGTTCATACTGACGGCGATGGCCTGGGCCTTCGGCCTCACTTCGCATGGCGCGCCCACGTGGAGCAACCTGGTCAGTGGCGGCGGCTTTGCGCCCAAAGGGAGCCTCGCCGTGCTGGCGGCAGTCACCAGCGTGTTCTTCGCGATCGTCGGCGCGGAAATCACCGTGGTCGCTGCCGCGGAGTCGCGCGAGCCGGTGCGCGCCGTGGCGCGCATGTCCACCACGGTGATATCACGCATCCTGGTGTTCTACGTCGGATCCATCCTGCTGATCGTCACGATCGTACCCTGGCAGCAGATCGTGCCGGGCAAGTCGCCATTCACGGCGGCCATGACGGCGATGCATTTCCAGTGGGCCAGCGTGGCGATGACCTTCATCATCCTGACCGCGGTGCTCTCCTGCCTCAATTCGGCCTACTACGTCACCTCGCGCACGCTGTTCGCACTGGCAGCGCGCGGCGATGCTCCAAAGTCGCTCGTGAAGCTCAATCATCGCGGTGTGCCGGTACGCTCGGTGCTGATGGGGAGCGTTGCGGGCCTGGCTGGAATTGCTGCGGCGACGGCATCACCGCAGGGCGTGTTCAAGTTCCTGGTCAACGCTTCCGGCGCACTGGTGGTGGTGATCTACCTGCTGGTTGCGTTTGCGCAGGTGAAACTCCGGCGCGCGCGCAGCGAAGCGGAGCAGCGCGCGTTGCCCGTGCAGATGTGGTTGTACCCCGCGGCGAGCTACATCGCGATCGCCGGCATGTTCAGCGTGCTGATTGCCATGGCGAGCACGCCGTCCATGCATGCCGATTTTTACGCCAGCGCGGTTTCAGTAGCCGTGGCCGTCATCGCCGCCTGGCTGCACGGACGACGCCGCGCGGCGGCGGCGTAGCACCCTTTAGCGGAACTGGCCTCAGCGCAACGGGTGAGTCAGGATCCGCAGCGCCCGTGACGGCGGAACTTTAAGCGGAATCCCGGCCAGCGTTCCCGGCTGCTCCACCAGCAGTGATTTCGCAAAGCCCGAGGCAGGCGTCGGGCAGGCGCCCGGCGTGGCGATGTAGTTCAGCGCCGCGGCCAGCCGGCCCTCGGCCGGATCGCCGAGCTGGTGATTGAAGTCATCGGCCACCGAACAGCCGGGCAGCGCCGCGTTGGTGGGCACCGGCGCGTTCTGAGGCGAGAAGCCGTCGGTGTAGTCGCCGAAATTCATCGCATTGACGCCGCGGAACTCGATCGAGAAATAAGTCGTGCCGCAATTGTCCTGCGGATAAAAACCATAGGGCTTGCCGCAGGTGGTCGAGCCGATCTGCACGACCTGTATGCCGACGCCCCTGAGACTGTTGATGATCGATTCGCTCGCGGAACAGGTGTCACCGCTTGTCAGCACGAACACGCGCGTCAGGTTCAGCGTGGGCAGTGCCTGCCCGGAGGTGGTGGAAAAACCCTGCGTGGTGGACAGGAACAGCGTCGGGGTGATGTTGCCTCCGGCCACCGGATCGACAGTCGGGTGTTTGCTGTTGAACTGCGTGAGTTCAAAGGTCATGCCAGCGGTAGGACCAGGGCCGGCGATCATGTAGGCCACTTCGCTGGCGATGTCGAGATAGCCGCCGCCGTTGTAGCGGATATCCAGTACCAGATCGGTGACGCCGGCCGCCTGCAAGGTCGTGAACGCCGTGACCAACGCCCCCTCCGAAGTCGCCAGATGATCATTGAACAGCATGTAGCCCGCGGAGCCAGCGGCAGTCGGGATCGTCGTGACGTTCTGTACCGGGTGCGAGGTGATGCTGGCCGAAACCAGTGTGATGGTGCGGGTGGTTGCGGAACCGACATCCTGGACCACGAAAGTGTGCGATTCGCCGACCGTGACCGGAAACAAGCCAGCATTGAGGGTGTCGACGCCGGCCTGCGTGTTGACGTTGACGAGATCGACGCCGTCGACCTGCAGCACCTGGGCGCCGCGCGCCACGTTGTCAGGCGCCATCGTCGCGGGCGACCCTGGCTCGGTGAAGGCCACCACCGCCTGCCGCGGCGGCATGGTCGAGAGCAGCACCCATTGCGCACCGTACCCTACCTGCACGCCGCTCTGCGACAGCGACTCCCAGTCGGAAGTCTTGTAGGTGAAGTGAAATTTGTCCTTGGGCGCATTCGTAGCAGTGGTCGCCATGGTCTTGAGCACGTCGAAATAGTCTGCCGTGGTCGTGAACAGCGAGGGATTCTGGTCCGTGACTTCGTTGAACCACAGGTACAGGTCATTGGTCCAGGAACGCAGCCAGTTGTTCTCGTCGAGCAGCGTGCCGGCCTTGTCGGGATAGGCCGCGTGGGTGAACGGGTCGGTGCCGGTGCGCGGCACGGCGCACTTGTTGACGAAGTTGGACTCCGCCTGGAACACGCCGGAAGTCCAGCCCACGGGAGTCAACTGGGTGCCGCCGCTGCCGCTGCCGCCGCCGCAAGCGGTCAGCAGCAGGCCAATTGCCGCAATCGTGACGGTTCGCATGCGCAAAACCCCCGTTTTGGTCGTTGCCGGCAGCTTTGCAGCTTTGCCTGCGGGCCGCAACTAACAAGCATGTCACGCGCCCGCCGCACCGGATCAGCGCGTGACTGTCGCCGATCCGCGCCGTTATTGTGCGCTCGGCCGCTGCGGGATCGGCACGGAACGATTCGCGCCCGTGGCACGAAAAACGCTAGTGTAGCGGGCATGGCCACCATGCCATTCGATGAGATGCACGACGCCGGCGGGGCACCCCGCCCCCATTGCCGCACCTACCTGGAATGGCTGCGCCGACAGCCGGCGGAATTGCTGGCCGCGAAACGCACCGAGGCCGACGCACTGTTCCACCGCGTCGGCATTACATTCGCGGTGTACGGCGAGGAGGCCGGCGCCGAACGGCTGATCCCGTTCGACATCGTGCCGCGCGTGCTGCCGGCCGCCGAGTGGGAGCAGCTCGCAGCGGGGCTCAGGCAGCGCGTGCGCGCGCTCAACGCTTTCATTGCCGACATCTATCACGGGCAGGACATCCTGCGCGCCGGCCGCGTGCCGGCCGACTACCTGCTGTGCAACAGTCAATATCGTCCGGAGATGCAGGGCATCGAAGTGCCCGGCGGCATCTACGCGCATATCGCCGGCATCGATGTGGTGCGCGCCGATGACGGCGCCTTCTACGTGCTCGAAGACAATCTGCGGGTGCCATCGGGCGTGTCGTACATGCTCGAGAACCGCAAGATGATGATGCGCCTGTTCCCGGATTTGTTTGCGCAGCATGCGACCGAGAGCGTGGAGCACTATCCGGATGTGCTGCTGGAGAACCTCAAGAGCGTCGCGCCGCAGGGCGTCACGGATCCGAAGGTCATGCTGCTGACGCCCGGCGCATTCAACAGTGCCTACTTCGAGCACGCGTTCCTGGCACAGCAGATGGGCATCGAACTGGTGGAAGGCCAGGACCTTTTTATTCGCGATGACTATCTGTTCGCGCGCACCACCAGCGGCCCGCAGCGTGTCGATGTCGTGTACCGGCGCATCGACGACGATTTCCTCGACCCGCTGGCCTTCCGGTCGGATTCGATGCTCGGTGTGCCGGGCCTGCTGACGGCCTACCGCGCCGGGCACGTGACCATTGCCAATGCCATCGGCACCGGCATCGCCGACGACAAATCCATCTACCCCTACGTGCCCGAGATGATCCGTTTCTACCTGGGCGAAGCACCGCTGCTCGCCAACGTGCAGACGTGGATACTGCGGCGCGAAGAGGATCTCGCCTACGTGCTCGCGCACCTGCCGGAACTGGTGGTCAAGGAAGTGCACGGCGCCGGCGGCTACGGCATGTTGATCGGGCCGGCCTCGAGCAAGGCGCAGATCGAGGCGTTCCGGCTGAAGATTCTCGCCGCGCCGGAACGCTACATCGCGCAGCCAACGCTGGCGTTGTCGACTTCGCCAACCTTCACGGAGTCCGGGCTCGCCCCGCGTCACATCGACCTGCGTCCGTTCGTGCTCTCGGGCCGCGAGATCACCATCGTGCCCGGCGGACTGACGCGCGTCGCGCTGCGCGAGGGCTCGCTGGTCGTCAATTCTTCGCAGGGCGGCGGCACCAAGGACACCTGGGTGCTGGGCGCGTGACATGCTGAGCCGCACGGCCGATCACCTCTACTGGATGAGCCGCTATGTCGAGCGCGCGGAGAACCTGGCGCGCATGCTCGACGCGCACCACCGGCTCTCGCTGCTGCCGCGCGCGCCGGAAGCGCTGGGGCTCTCGATGGAGTACAGCAACCAATCATCCACACGCACCGGGTGATGGAACCACATCGCGTGATCGATGCTGGCAATCATCAGCTTGTCACGCATGGCGCTCTGCTGGTGCCGCACCAGCGCCGTGCCCAGCAGATGAAAATCCGACGCATAGGCCAGCAGGCACTGGTGCAGGCGCTCATCGTCCGGCAGCTCGTCGACAGTGCGGATCCACAGATACTGTCGGTTGGCTCCCGCCAGCGTCGAGGTTGTCGACAGCGGCACGGCCCGGAATTCAATCGGCCGCTCATGCACGAACTGGCGCAGACGCGGCGAAAGTCCTTCCAGAAATTCGGACCCGGGCAGGAGCGATTCGGGCAGCTCCTCCGGCGGCGGCACGTCCGGCATCGGAAACTGGTGCTCGAAGCCCGGCTCCGGTGCCTGGAACGAGGCCGAGCAATTGAAGATCTGCTCGCCATGCTGGATCGCGGTGACGCGGCGGCTGGTGAAGCTGTGGCCGTCGCGGCTGCGGTCGACGAAGTAAACTATAGGGGCGTCAAAGTCTCCACGTCGCAGAAAGTAGGCGTGCAACGAGTGCACCACGCGGCCGGCGTCGACCGTGGCGTAGGCGGCTTGCAGCGCCTGGCCCAGCACCTGGCCGCCGTAGACCTGCGGACTGCCAATATCGCGGCTCTCGCCGCGGAATATATTGACCTCGAGCCGTTCGAGCTCAAGCAATCGCAGCAATCCGGCGAGCCGTTTGTCCATTGCCAATTAGCTTGCGGCAACACCCAGCCGCTTCTGCATGGCTGGGCTGGTGGTGGTGTACTGCAGGAACTGCTTCTTGGCCGGATAGAGGTGATGCTGCACGGCGAACGCGGCCAGCGCCGCTTCATGGAAGCCTGACAGGATCAGTTTCTTCTTGCCAGGGTACGTGTTGATATCACCGACCGCGAACACGCCCGGAATGTTCGACTGGAATTTCTCCGTGTCGACCTTGATGGCGCGCTTGTCGATGTCGAGTCCCCACTCGCCCACTGGCCCGAGCTTTGGCGCCAGTCCGAAGAACACCAGCAGCTGGTCGGCTTCGAGCCATTGCAGTGAGCCGTCAGCACACTTGATCTCGACCGCGATGAGCTCCGTCTCCGTCGCTCGCAGCGCATGCGCGACGCCCTCGATGAAATTCAGCTTGCCGGCCGCTTCGAGCGCGCGCATGCGCGCCACAGTGGCCGGAGCACCACGGAATTCCGCGCGCCGGTGCACCAGCGTCAGCGCCGCGGCTTTCGGCGCGAGTTCTGTCGCCCAGTCGAGCGCAGAATCGCCGCCGCCGAAGATCACCAGCCGCTGGCCATGGAGCGCCGCGGCATTGCTGACCTTGTAGTGCAGCTGCCGGCCTTCATGGACTTCGGCGCCCTCGACATGCAGGCGCCGCGGCTGGAATGAACCGACGCCTGCGGCAATCACCACAGCACCCGCGTCGAACACGGTGCCGGCGCTGGTGACGACGCGGAATCGCCCGCCCTCCGTGGGCTTGAGTTCAACCGCCTCCTCCCCGAGGTGCAGCTCGGCGCCAAATGGCTTGATCTGCTGCATCAGCCGGTCGACCAGTTCCTGCGCGCCGCAGACCGGAATGGCCGGGATGTCGTAGATGGGCTTGTCGGGATACAGCTCGGTGCACTGCCCGCCCGGAGCGGCCAGCGAATCAAGCACATGCGCCTTGATCCCCAGCAACCCGAGTTCGAATACCTGGAACAGCCCCGCTGGACCGGCGCCGATGATGACCGCTTCGGTCGCAATGGGATCGCTCAATTTGCTGGCGCCTCAAGGTGTTGCAGGGCGGGCAATTCTAGCCACGCAACCCCTAGTCATCAAACGAAAATACAGGGAGAATCGATTCAAACCTTATGCGCCGCAGGCCATATCAGGCCGTAACCAGACCCTTCGAGAGGACGACCATGAGCACCAATGCCGAACTTCACCAGCGCCGACTGGCCGCCGTGCCGCGCGGTGTCTCCAATTCCCTGACCGTCTACGCCGAGCGCGCCAGCAACGCCGAGCTGTGGGATGTCGAGGGCAAGCGCTACATCGATTTTGCCAGCGGCATTGCCGTGCTCAACACCGGTCACCGGCACCCTTCCGTCGTCAAGGCCATCGCCGCGCAGCTCGAAAAACTGATACACACCTGTTTCCAGGTCACGCCCTACGCCGATTACATCGAGCTGTGCGAGCAGCTCAACCGGCTTGCGCCAGGGCCCACGCCGAAGAAGTCGATGCTGTTCTCCACCGGCGCAGAAGCGATCGAGAACGCGCTCAAGATTGCCCGTTACCACACCAAGCGCTCCGGCGTCATCGCCTTCAGCGGCAGCTTTCACGGCCGCACGTTGGCGGCGATGACGTTGACCGGCAAGGTGCAGCCGTACAAGGCCGGCTTCGGGCCGATGCTGCCGTCGGTGTTTCATGCGCCCTTTCCGATGGCCTATCACGGGGTCAGCACCGCCGACTCGCTCGCGGCCATCGATGCCCTGTTCAAGTCCGACATCGACCCGGCGCAGGTGGCCGCCATCATCATCGAACCGGTGCAGGGCGAAGGCGGTTTCTACGCTGCGCCGCCCGAGTTCCTGCGTGCGCTGCGCACGCTGTGCGACAAGCACGGCATCATGCTGATCATCGATGAGATCCAGACAGGCTTCGGCCGCACCGGCCGCATGTTCGCGGTCGAGTACGCCGGCATCGAACCGGACCTTATGACGGTCGCCAAGAGCATCGCCGGCGGCGTGCCGCTGTCGGGTTTGATCGGCAAGGCTGAAATCATGGACGCGCCGCCGCCGGGCGGACTCGGTGGCACCTACGCCGGCTCTCCGCTCGGCTGCGCTGCGGCGCTCGCCGTGCTCGAAGTCATGAAGGGCGAAAAGCTGCTGGAGCGCTCGCTGAAACTGGGCGAGCGGCTGCAGGCGCGGCTGCGCACGCTGCAGAAGCGCTTCCCGGTGATCGGCGAGATCCGCGGCATCGGCTCGATGGTCGCGATCGAGCTGGTGAAGAACGGCAGGGCAGATCAGCCTGATGCCGATGTCACTCGCGCTCTGGTGCAGGCAGCTGCCCGGCACGGGCTGCTGATCCTCTCCTGCGGTGTCTACGGCAACGTAATCCGCTTTCTCGCGCCGCTGACTATTCCTGAGGCCCTGCTCGATGAGGGACTCGACAAGCTCGAGGCAGCGCTGGCGGAAGTGACGGCAGCGGCGAGCCAGGCCGCGGCGTAGGCGCGGCTACGCGCAACCGGGCGTGACTTAAGCGCGGCCGACGTTGGCGTCGGTCGGCGCGTGGAAGTACTCGCTCTCGGCGGCCAGCTGGCTGATCAGGCGTTTCAATTCCGTCAGCCGCGCCTCGGCGGTATTGACGGCCAGGCAATCCTCGCAGCGCGCATCACCGCAGGGTTGCCGCGCGTACAGCCAGTATTGAACCGCACCGGCGAGCAGGCCGTCGGCAATGTCCCACAGGTCGGCTTCCTTGTCTTTGCCGGCAAGGCGGTTGCCGAGATCGACGGCCTTGGTGAAGGCCGAGTCAAAGGTGTCTGCGATTTCTTCCATGCCGCATTGTACCTTGAGCTATTGGTAACCGCGCGGACCTATTGATAGCCGCGCGCCTGCAGTGCGAACAGCTGCGCATAGTGGCCACCGGCCGCGGTCAGCTGCTCGTGCGTGCCATGCTCGATGATGCGGCCGTGATCGAGCACCGCAATCTGGTCGGCCATGCGCACCGTGGAAAAGCGGTGTGAAATCAGGATGGTAATGCGGCCGCGCGCGAGCTGGCGAAAATGCTCGAACACTTCGGCCTCCGCGCGTGCATCCATGGCCGCGGTGGGCTCGTCGAGCACCAGCACGTCGGCGCCAGTGCGCATGAAGGCGCGCGACAGCGCAATCTTCTGCCACTGTCCGCCCGAGAGTTCACGGCCATCGCGGAACCACTTGCCCAGCTGGGT
>PMNQ01000048.1:17445-17905 GCA_003162555.1 Gammaproteobacteria bacterium
GTGGTCTTGCCCGAACCGTTCTCGCCGACCAGTGCCAGCGAACTGCCCGGCGGAAGTTGCAGATCAATGTCCACCAGCGTCGGCTCGGCGGCGTCGGGATAGCTGAAACTCACGTGCTCGAACACGATGCCCGCGCGTGGATCGGGACCGCGCAACGCTGAGCCGCGCACGGGCGGGACTGGCGTCTCCAGGTAATCGTACAGCGTGGACAGGTACANNAGCAGCAGGTACATCGTCATCTGTCCGAGCGTGATGCTGCCGTGCACCGCCGCCAGCGCGATCCAGGCATACGCGGCGTAGAGCGTGGCGGTCGTGAGCAGACCGAGTGCGAATCCCCAGGTATCGCGGCGGATCGATAGCGCGCGATCCTGCCCGTACAGGCGCGTGAAGATGTCGCGATAGCGCTGCAGGAAGCGCGCGCCGAGTCCGAACAGACGCACTTCCTTGACGTGATCCTCGC
>PMNQ01000162.1 GCA_003162555.1 Gammaproteobacteria bacterium
GACGGCCGCTCACTGGTCTACTCGATGCAGGGGAGCCTGTGGAAGCAATCCCTCGATTCAGACACAGCGGTGCAGTTAACAAGCGGAGCAGGTTACGACTACCAGCCGGACGTGTCGCGCGACGGCACGCGCGTCGTGTTCACGCGCTACCTCGCCGACGCCATGGAACTGCAGTTGCTCGATGTGCGCACTGGCGCGATCNNAGTGCTCGGGGCCGCCCTGGTCGCCCGATGGCACGCGCATCGCCTGGGTGTCGACCGCGGGCACCGGGCATTTCCACGTCTTCGTCGGCACGCTGAACGGCACTCACCTCGAAGGAGGGGCAGTCTGGCCCGAGCGGCGCAGCAAGGTCGTGCGCTACTACTACAGCCCCTTCGATCACGAGATCTCGCCGAGCTGGTCGCCGGACGGCAAGGAACTCATCTACGTCAGCAATCCCGAGTCAATCTACGGCACAGGCGCGATCTGGCGCCGCGCGATTGAACGCGATGCGGAGCCGCACCTCGTGCGCGCCGAGGAAACCACCTGGCGCGCACGGCCCGACTGGTCGCCTGATGGCAAGCGCGTCGCGTGGGCCTCCTATGCTGGCCGAAATTCGCACCAGATCTGGCTGACCACGGCGGCCGGCAATGGCGATCCGCTCGCCTTGACGTATGGCGAAGCGGAGGCCACAGGCGCGCGCTGGTCGGCCGATGCGACACGCATCGCTTACCTCAGCAATGATACGGGCGATGAGCAGATCCACGTGCTGGATATCCCCGGCGCGCGCTCGCAGACGCTGCTGATTCACAAACGCCAGTACCTGCACCCGATGGGCAAACTTGAACTGCGAATCGCGGGGTCAGGTTCCAGTGCGGGCGCGGGCGCGCAGACGAGTGCGGCCGGCGCTGAGCTGGCGGCGCGCATTTCGGTCGTGGCCTCTGACGGACGCGCCTATGCGCCCGATGACGCCTGGATGCGCGCGGACGACGGTTTCGATCGCAGCGTGCAGGCCTTCGAGACGCATTACTTCCACAGTCAGGGTCATTCGACACTTACGCTGCCGCCGGGACCGGCGAAAATTACGGTGTGGCGTGGACTGGCGAACGCCATCGCACGGCGCGATATCCTGATCCAGCCCGGCGCCACGGCACAGCTCAAGGTTGCGCTCGAGCCACTCGCGCTGCCTGCCGGCTGGCGCAAGCAATGGCACAGCGCGGACGTGCACGTGCACATGAACTATGCCGGTACCTATCGCGACAATCCGCAGCGCCTGGTCGCACAGGCTGCGGCCGAAGACCTCGACGTGGTGTTCGATCTCGTGGTCAACAAGGAACAGCGCATTCCGGACATCGGTTATTTCTCACCGGAACCCGACCCCGCGACGACTGTGTCCGTGCTGCTCTCGCATGGGCAGGAATATCACACCAGCTATTGGGGACACCTGGGGCTGCTGGGACTGAACGATCACTTTCTGCTGCCGGGTTACGCGGCCTACACCAACACTGCGGCGGCCAGCATCTACCCCACCAATGCGGCGATCGCGGATCTGGCGCACGCGCAGTCCGCGCTGGTCGGCTACGTGCATCCCTTCGATGAACCGCCGGATCCGCAGCATGATGCCGAGCTGACCAGCGAACTGCCGGTCGATGTGGCACTCGGCAAGGTGGATTACTACGACGTCCCGGGCTTCAGCGATCACAAGGCTGGCGCCACAGTCTGGCACCGGCTGCTCAACTGCGGTTTCCGCCCGTCGGCGGCGGCGGGGACGGACGCCATGGCGAACTACGCCTTGATGCACGGTCCTGTCGGACTGAGCCGCGTATACGTCCAGGACGGCGCGGGCACGCAGGGCACCAGTTCCGCTGACAAGCACGCACGGCTGAATCGCTGGCTGCACGCGCTCAAGGCGGGGCAGAGTCTCGCTACCAATAGCGCGCTGCTGGGGCTGGAAATTGACGGCAAGCCGCCGGGTTCTGAAGTGGCGATTGCGGCCGCTGGCGCGACCGTGCACCTGAAGGGCTTCATGCGCTCGATCGTGCCGATGGATCACCTGCAGGTCATGTCGCAGGGCAAGGTGCTGCTGGAAATCCCGCTGCACGGCGATCGACGCAGCGCTGACATCGACGAGCAGATCATGGTTGCGGCCCCGGGTTGGGTGCTGCTGCGCGCCTGGAACGAACTGGCCAGCCCCGACGTGTTCGACATCTATCCGTATGCGACGACCAATCCCGTGTTCTTCAGCAGTCCCGGCGCAGCGGTGCATTGCGGCGCGGATGCCGATTATTTCATCGCGTGGACGGACCGGCTGGCGGAGGACGCGCGCGCGCATCCGGATTTCAACACCGCGCTCGAACGGCAGACGACGCTCGATCAGATCGCAGCAGCCCGCAAGGTATTTGAGCAACGGCGCTAGTGCCGCCGCGGCGCCGGCTAGGCGGCGGCTGGGACTTCCTGCCGGTAACGCTCGAGGCAGCGGCCGAGGCCATCGACGATTTCATCGATGTCGGCGCGCGTCGCAATCAGCGGCGGGGACACCATGATCCAGTCGCCAAAACGCCCGGCATGCGTGCGCCGGCCGTAGATGAGCAATCCCTGCTCACGCGCGATCGCCTGGATGCGGCCGAC
>PMNQ01000094.1 GCA_003162555.1 Gammaproteobacteria bacterium
TTGCCGAAGCCGACATCGCCGCACACGATGCGATCCATCGGCACCGGCTTCGCCAGGTCCTCGAGCACGCGCGCGATCGCCTCGGACTGATCGGCGGTCTCCTCGAACGGAAAGGCGTTGGCAAAGGCCTGGTATTCCAGTTCGCCGGCCTGCAGCGAGGGCGCCTGGTGCGCGTGCCGGCGCGCGTGCAGGTCGAGCAGTTCGGCCGCCACGTCGCGCACGGCTTCGGCGGCGCGGCGCCGGGCGCGCGCCCACTGCTCGGTGCCCAGTTTGTGGAGCGGGGCGCTCTCCGGGCTGCCGCCGGCATAGCGGTTGATGAGGTGGAGCGAATGCACCGGCACGTAGACGCGATCGCCGTCGCGGTATTCGAGCAGCAGGAATTCGCTGATGTCGCCGCCGATCTCCATGACTTCGAGCCCGCGATAGCGGCCGACGCCGTAGGTCTCATGCACCACCGGCGCGCCGGGCTCGAGGCTCTGCAGGCTGCGCAGGATCGTGGCCGGGTCGGCCGCGGCACGCCGCCGCCGGCGTTCCTGGCGCGCACGCGTGCCGAACAGCTCCGACTCGGACAGCAGCATCAGCTGCGGATCGCGCAACGACAGGCTGCGCACCTCGCCGGCGGCGATGATCGCCAGGCGCGCGCTGCCGTCCACGAACTGCGCCCAATCGTTCACGGCTCGCGGCTGGCGTCCGTGCGCGGCGAACATCTGGCTGATGACCTCGCGCCGCCCGGGAGAGTCGGCCGCCAGCAGCACGCGTCCCTGGTATTCCCCGAGGAAGCCAAGCAACGGCGCGAGCGGCTCGGTGGCGCGCGCGTCGAGCCGGAAATCACGCGGCAGCAGACTTGTGCCCATCGTGCGCGCTGACCTGGCCTGGGCCGCGGACGCTGCGTCCGGCGGCGCGTCTTCCGGTGGCGCGAACTGATCGATGGTGACGCGTGGATGAGTCGCCAGCTGCGTCTCAAGCTCGGCGGCGCTGATGTAGATCTCCGCCGGCTCCAGCAGCGGGCGCTCGATGTCGTGGCGATACTGCTCGTGGCGCGCGGTGATGGCCTCCCACGCCGCATCGAGCGCGGCCGCAAATCCAGGGTCGGCTGCGAACACCAGGTCCGCAGGCAGGTATTCCATCAGGCTCGCCGTGCGTTCGAAGAACAGCGGCAGGTAGAACTCGATTCCCGGCGGCGCCAGCCCTTCGCTTACGCCGCGGTAGACGCTCATGCGCGCGACATCGCCACTGAAGCGCAGCCGGAAGCGGCGCCGGAACTCGCGCACCGCTTCGGCATCGAGCGGCAGCTCGCGCGCCGGCAGCAGGCGGAGCGAATCGAGCGCCTCCAGCGAGCGTTGGCTGTCAGGATCGAAGCGCCGGAGCGAGTCGATGCGCTCGTCGAGCAGGTCGATACGCACCGGCGCATCCGTGCCCATGGGCCAGACGTCGAACAGCGAACCGCGCAGCGCGAACTCGCCCGGACCGCTGACCTGGCTGATGCTGGCGTAGCCGGCTTCGACCAGCCGGCGACGGAGCGGTTCGAGCGGCAGCAGCGCGCCGCGCTCGAGCGAGAAGCTGCGCGCGCTGACGTAGTTCAGCGGCGGCAAGCGCGTGAGCAGGCTGTCGGCGGTCAGCAGCAGGATGCCGCGCCGGAACTGCGGCAGGCGGGCGAGCGTTGCGAGCCGCTCCGAGACGATGTCCGGGTGCGGCGAAAACTGGTCGTAAGGCAGGATCTCCCAATCCGGGAGCGTCAGGATCTCGAGACCCGCGCCGCCGAAGAATCGCAACTCGGTGGCGAGCCGCTCCAGTTCACGCGCGTCGGCCGCGACACAGGCCCAGGGCCGCGTGTCGGCGAGCACCGCCTCGCACAGGGCGAGTGCGCGCGCGCCCGCATGGAGCGAGTGCCAGTGCAACTGGGACGCGCCCGGTCCAGGCAATGTGGGTCGGAGCAGAACGGACATGCAAAAGGCGCCCGTGCCGGCGGCGGGTGGCCGGCTTCAACGGGTACTCGTGGGGAAGGTTACCCTGCGGTGGCTACCGCGTCGATGACGCGTTCGCCTTCGAAGAAAACGCTGAACGCGGCGTAGTCCCAGCGCGTGATCGCCGGTTTACCGACCGCGGGGTGCCGCGTCTGCGGTGCGCCGAATTTCGCCTCGACCACCGCCATCGTCACGCCGCGGGCCGGGCGTTCCACGTTGGTTGGCCGCACCATGACCTGATCGTCAATCACAATGGTCTCGGCCAGAGCCACGTTGCCAGACAGCACCGTCAAGGCCAGCGCTGCTCTCAGGATATGTGTGTACATCGGCTGTCTCCTCATGCGCGGCACGAGCTTAGGCGCCCTTCGCGCTGCGGCAACTATAGCACCGGGATCGATGCCGATTCGCTGTGCCGGCGGCCCAAAATGTGATGCCGGTCCGCTTTCATCGCCGCGAGCGGGGCGGTCGTGATTTAATGACCTTTCCCATATGTTCCAACCGCTGTCACTGTTCGTCGGCCTGCGCTACGTGCGCGCGCGCCAGCACACGTTTTTCGTGTCCTTCATCACCTGGGTGTCGCTCGGTGGCGTCGCTCTGGGCGTCGCGGCGCTGATTGTGGTGCTGTCGGTCATGAACGGCCTGAAGGGCGAGCTGCGCGACCGGCTGCTGGCGCTCAGCGCGCACGCCCGCATCGTCGATTCCCAGCCCGCTGCCATGGCCGACGACAGCGCGCTGGCGGTGCGCCTGCGCGCACTTCCGGGCGTGGCCGGCGTGGCGCCGTACATGGACCTGCAGGCGCTGGCCATGCACGGCAGCGACATGCTGCCGCTGACGCTGCGCGGCATCGACGCGCAGCACGAGTCCGCGGTCACCGATGTGGCGCCGCTCCTGGTCGCAGGGAAGTTGAGCGACCTGGCGCCCGGCGGCCAGCGGCTGATCATGGGCGATGCGCTGGCCGAGCAACTCGGCGTGACGGTCGGTGATGCGGTGACGCTGCTGGTGCCGATCGCGAGCGCCGATGCGCCGCCGGAGCCGCGGCTGCGGGTCTACACCGTCGCCGGCATGTTCAGCGCCGGCATCCAGGATCATGACGCGACGCTGGCGCTCGCGGCGCTCGAGGACGTGCGCGCCTTCGCGCCGGCCGCGGTCGGCGCCAGCGGACTACGGCTGCGTTTCACGGACGCGCTGGCCGCGCCGCAGTACATGCCGGCGGTGCGCGCCGCGGCTGGTCCAGGCTACCTGGTGCGCGACTGGACCCAGGACAACGCCAGCTACTTCCGCGCCATCCGCATCGAGAAGTCGATGGTCGCGCTGATCCTGCTGCTGATCGTTGGCGTCGCGGCCTTCAACATCGTCGCCATGCTGGTGATGGTCGTGAACGACAAGCGCACCGACATTGCGATCCTGCGCACGCTCGGCGCGGCGCCCGGCACGGTGCTGCGCGTGTTCATCACGCAGGGGCTGGTGATCGGCTGGTGCGGCGTCGCCGCCGGCGTAACGCTCGGCGTGCTGGTGGCGCGCAACGTCGCCAGCATCGCGCCGTTCCTCGAGCGCGTGCTGGGTTTCCGTTTCTTCGATGCCGACGTGTTCTACATCACCGCGCTCCCCTCTGAACTGCAGTCCGCGGATGTGCTGTGGATCAGCGGCGCGGCGCTGCTGCTGACGCTGGCGGCCACCGTGTATCCGTCACTGCGTGCGGCGGCCACGCCGCCCGCGGATGCCCTCCGTTATCAGTAGCCATCGCACATGCCATACGAATTTACAGTAGGCACGCGTTACCTGCGCTCGACGCAGCGGCGCGGCTTCCTCTCGTTCATCACGATCGTGTCGATGCTGGGGCTGGCGCTCGGCGTCGCCGTGCTGATCGTCGTGCTCTCGGTCATGAATGGTTTCGAGCGTGAGCTGCGCACGCGCATGCTGAGCGTGACTTCGCACGCGACGCTGATGGGATTGAGCGGCACGCTGCCCGACTGGCGCGCGGCGCAGAAGATGGCGCAGGCCAATCCGGCCATCGTGGCGGCCGTGCCGTACATCGAGGTGCAGGCCATGCTGGTCAATGGCGCTCGCTCCGCACCGACTCGCTTGCGCGGCGTGCTGCCGGAGCAGGAGCGGCGCGCGGTGAGCCTGGCCAGCCACATCAGCGGCGGCAGCATCGACTCGCTCAGCCCCGGCAGCTATAACATCGTGCTCGGCAATGCACTCGCCGCGGCGCTCGGCGTACAGCCGGGCGGCACCGTGGTGCTGATCGCGCCACAGGGCAGCATGACGCCGGCGGGTTTCACGCCGACCATGCGCCGCTTCCACGTCAGCGGCCTGTTCCACTCCGGCATGTACGAATTCGACAGCGCGCTGGCGCTGGCGCCGCTCCGCGACGCGGCGCGCGTCTACCGCCTGGGCGATGCGGTCACCGGCCTGCGCCTCAGCCTGCACGATCCGCTGGCGGCGCCGCGCGTGGTGCGCGATCTGGCGCTGCAGATCGGCGGCGGTTTCTATGTGAGCGACTGGACCCGCGATCACGCCAGTTTCTTCCGCTCGATCCAGGTGACCAAGACGATGATGTTCATGATTCTTCTGCTGGTGGTCGCGGTGGCCGCGTTCAACATCGTCGCGACGCTGGTCATGGTCGTGAAGGACAAGCGTCCGGCGATCGCGATCCTGCGCACCTTCGGCGCGCTGCCGCGCAATATCCTCGCCATTTTCAGCGTGCAGGGCGCACTGATCGGCCTCACGGGCACGCTGGCCGGCGCCTTGCTGGGCTGGTTCTTCGCCACGCATATCGCCGCGCTGGTCGCCGGCATTGAACACGCGACCGGCGCGCAGTTCCTCGACGCGCGCGTCTATTTCATGAGCGAGCTGCCGGCCTATGTCGAGTGGCGCGATGTGCTGCGCGTGTGCGCGGTGGCGTTTGCGCTGTGCGCGGTGGCGACGCTGTATCCTGCCTGGCGGGCCGCGCTCACACAGCCGGCCGAGGCACTGCGACATGACTGAAGGGCGGCGACATGGCTGAGGAAAAAGGCGCTTCAGGCGGCGTGGTGCTGCGCGCCAGCGGCGTGGTGCGGCGCTTTCACGAAGGCTCGACCACGCTCGAAGTGCTGACCGGGCTGGACCTGGACGTGCGCGCCGGCGAGCGGCTCGGCATCATCGGCGCTTCCGGTTCCGGCAAGACCACGCTGCTGCAGATCCTCGGTGGGCTGGATCGCCCCGACGCGGGCCGCGTCGAGATCGACGGCCGTGACCTGCACGCGCTGGCGGAAACCGAACGCGGCGCACTGCGCAACCGCACCATTGGTTTCGTCTACCAGTTTCATCATCTGCTGGCCGAATTCAGTGCGCTGGAAAATGTCGCCATGCCGCTGCTGGTGCGGCGCATGCCCGCCGTGGAAGCGGCGAAACAGGCCATGGCGCTGCTCGAGCGGGTCGGACTGGGCGCGCGGGCCCGCCATCGCCCGCACCAGCTCTCCGGCGGCGAACGGCAGCGGGCTGCCGTGGCGCGGGCGCTGGTCACTGCGCCGCGCCTGGTGCTGGCCGATGAACCCACCGGCAANNCTTTTGCCGCTGGCGGTGTCTGGTGCCGCCGCCGAAACTGGCGCCTGACCGCGGCCCGCCACGCCAGTTCCAGTCCCCAGCGGCCGAGCACGCCCGCCACCACCGCACTGACCAGGCACCCGAGCAGAAATGGCTTCCAGTAAGGCCCAAGGCCATGTTCAAGCCAGCGCCAGGTGGGATGGAACTCGAAGTGGCGCGGCGCACGGTGCAGCAGCAGGGCGCCGAGGCGGTAGGCGCCGTAATAGATGGGCACCACCGTGAACGGATTCACCACCCAGGTGGTGACCAGCACCACCGGCAGATTCAATCGCCAGTACAGCGCCGCCAGTACGCCGCCGATCGTATGCACAGGAAGCGGCACGAAGGCGATCGCCAGCCCGGCGCCGAAGGCGGCGGTAATCGAGTGGCGNNGCCGAAGATGCGCAGGTACCAGCGCTCGCGGTGCGTAGTGACCCAGGAGGCCAGCTGTCTAACGATCCGGCGTTGCATGCGTGGGGCACTCTAACAGCCGCCGCCGCGCCCGCGCAGGTCCGCGCCTAAGGTCTGGGGCTTAGGCTGTGACGGGCGTCCAGTCCCTGGGGTTTCTGGCTGGCGTGCTGCTGGCCCTGTTCGCCCACGGACAGGGCCTGGCAGGCGGCNNCGGCCTATGGCTGGCGGCGCTGGGGCTGCCGCTGTGGTGGGCGCCGCGCCTGCGGCCGCTGGCGGCGTCCTGCGCCGGGTTGTTGTGGGCCTGGTGGTCGCTGCAGCAATACGACCAGTCCCGCCTGCCGCCGGATTTCGACCAGCGGGTGCTGGTGACGGCCGAGGTCGAGGGCCTGCCGCTGCTGCGCGGGGCCGAGCAATCGTTCACGGCACGGCTCCAGCCGCTGCGGGCGGGTGAGCTGCCCGCCGCCTGGCTGCGGGCTACGCTGCACTGGCCGAACGCACCCGAGGTGCGTGCCGGAGAGCGCTGGCAGCTGCTGGTGGCGCTGCGTGCGCCGCCGGCCAGCGCCAATCCCGGTTCGGCCGCGCTGGCGCTGCAGCCGTTGCGGCTGCGCGTGCACGCGAGCGGGCAGGTGCTGGACTCGGCGCTGAACCAGCGGTTGGCGCCGCCTGGCGCGACGCTCGATGCGCTGCGCGAGCGGATTGCGAGCGCCATTGCCGCGCGCGTCACCGAGCGCGATGCCGCCGCGCTGATCATCGCGCTGGCCATTGGCGACACACAGCGCGTATCCCAGGAACAATGGCGCGTCTTCAACGCGGTCGGCATCACGCACCTGGTCGCAATCTCCGGCCTCCACGTGACGCTGTTCTGTCTGGTGGTGGCCTGGGCGGCGGCGAGGCTGTGGGCACGCATACCTTGGCTGCAGCAGCGCCTGCCGCGCCACACTTTCGCGACTTTGATTGGCCTTGCGGCTTCGCTCGCCTACGCGCTGCTGGCCGGCTGGTCCGTGCCGACGCAGCGCACGCTGCTGATGCTGGCGGCCTGGCACGGGCTGCGCTGGGCGGCGCGGCCGCGGCCCGCCGCACGCACGCTGGCCGCGGGCCTGGTCGGCGTATTGCTGCTCGATCCGTTGGCGCCGCTGGCGGCCGGATTCTGGCTCTCGTTC
>PMNQ01000243.1 GCA_003162555.1 Gammaproteobacteria bacterium
CCCATGGATGGGTTCATGGCGTTTTTGAAAATGGACAATCCCAATCAGCCCCGCACCCCCATATGCGAAGTGCTCTTAGGTTTCGGTCTGCATGAAATCGCAAGAGCTCAACTTTGAGGGCGTCGAACAACGCCCCCTCAGCACCTTCACCGAGAAGGCCTACCTCGACTACTCGATGTACGTGATCCTCGATCGCGCGCTGCCGGCGCTCGGCGATGGGCTCAAGCCCGTGCAGCGGCGCATCGTCTATGCGATGAGCGAACTCAGCCTCTCGGCCGCGTCCAAGCACAAGAAGTCAGCTCGCACGGTTGGCGATGTGATCGGCAAGTTCCATCCGCACGGCGATTCGGCCTGCTACGAGGCCATGGTGCACATGGCGCAGGATTTCTCCTATCGCTATCCGCTGGTCGACGGCCAGGGCAACTGGGGTTCGGCCGATGATCCGAAGTCCTTCGCGGCGATGCGCTATACGGAATCGCGGCTGACGCGCTACGCCGACCTGCTGCTCGACGAGCTGACCGATGGCACCGTCGATTGGGGTCCGAATTTCGACGGCACGATGGAAGAGCCGCTGCTGTTGCCGGCGCGGCTGCCGAACCTGCTGCTGAACGGCGCTTCGGGCATCGCCGTTGGCATGGCCACCGACATACCACCGCACAACCTGCGCGAGATCGCCGCGGCCTGCATACACCTGCTCGATGAACCGGATGCGAGTACGCGCGCGTTATTGAAGCATGTGAAGGGCCCGGACCTGCCGACCGGCGCCGAGATCATCTCCAGCCGCGATGAGCTGATTGAGTTCTACGACAAGGGCACCGGCAGTTACCGCGCGCGCGCAGTGTGGGAACAGGAAAAAGAAACCGGCCACATCGTCATCACGCAGCTGCCGTACCAGGTCTCAGGCAGCCGCGTGCAGGAGCAGATCGCGCAACAGATGCGCGAGAAGAAGCTGCCGATGGTCGAGGATATCCGCGATGAATCGGATCACGAGAACGCGACGCGCCTGGTGATCGAACCGCGCTCGAACCGGGTCGACATCGAGCAGCTGATGGCGCACCTGTTCGCGACCACCGATCTCGAGCGCAGCTATCGCGTCAACATCAACGTCATCGCTCTCGACGGCCGGCCGCGCGTGATGGGCCTCAGGGCGTTGCTGGTCGAATGGCTGGAATTCCGCCGCCGCACGGTGCGCCGCCGGCTCGAGTTCCGCCTCGACAAGGTCTCGCGCCGGCTGCACATCCTCGATGGCATGCTGATCGCGTACCTGAATCTCGACGAGGTGATCCGCATCATCCGTCGCGAAGAGGAACCGAAGCCGGTACTGATCAAGCGCTTCAAGCTCTCTGACGAGCAGGCCGAGGCGATCCTCGAAACGAAGCTGCGCCACCTGGCCAAGCTCGAGGAGATGAAGATCCGCGACGAGCAGGAACGCCTGGCCGCGGAGCGCAAGGACATCGAAGCGCTGCTTGCCAGCAAGGCGAAGCTGACCAAGCTGATTCGCGCGGAAATCGTCGCTGACGCTGCCGAGTACGGTGACGAGCGCCGCACGCGCATCGTCGAGCGCGCGGCAGCGCAGGCGATCGAGGCCACTGATCTCGTGGCCAATGAACCGGTCACGATTGTGCTGTCCACTGGTGGTTGGGCGCGGGCCGCGAAGGGGCACGACATCGATGCGCGGGCGCTGGCTTACAAAACCGGTGATGCGTTCCAGGCTGCGGCCCGCGGCCGCAGCACGCAGGCCGCGCTGTTCATCGACAGCACCGGCCGCGCCTACAGCCTGCCGGCGCACAGCCTGCCGTCGGCGCGCGGCACCGGCGAGCCGCTGTCCGGGCGGCTCGACCCACCCGACGGCGCGCGCTTCGCCGGCGTGCTGATCGGCGAACCCACCGACCTATGGCTGCTGGCGACGGACGCGGGTTTTGGTTTTACCGTGCGACTCGCGGAACTGCAGTCGCGCAATCGCGCCGGCAAGGCCGTCATCAATGTCAGCACTGGCGCAATGGTGCTGCCGCCGGTACCGGTGCCGGCGGGCGATGCGCTGGTGGCAACGGTCAGCAGTGAAGGGCGGCTGTTGGTATTCCCGGCCGCCGAGGTGCCCGAGCTGCCGCGCGGCAAAGGCAACAAGCTGTTCGGCATCCCCGGCAAGAAGGCCGAGGCGCGCGAGGAATTGATGATCGCGGTGGCAGCGCCGGGCCAAGGCCAGTCGCTGCGCGTGTACTCGGGCGAGCGGCAGATGACGCTCAGNNGGTAGCACTATGTTGGGCAACGGGCGCAGCGCGGCGCGGTGCTGCCGCGCGGCTGGCGCACGGTCGAACGCATCGAAGCGATCGATCCGGGTTAAACGAAACGGGGCGGAGCCTGGCCGCCATCGGCCACGCTCCGCCCCGCATTTTCGTCAGCGACGGCCGTCAGTACGGCCGGTTGATCGCTCTACTTCGCAGCCGCAGGCGCCATCGTCATCGTCATCGCCGGCTTCGGCAGGGTCATCTTGATCGCCGCGGCAGCGGCTTCGACCTTGGCCTTCACGTCGTTCGCGGTGCCGACAGCTTCCTCGATGTTGTTCGCAGCAAACGCGGCTTGCGCCTTGCTCCACAGCGTACCGGCATCGGCGATGCTGGCCTTGGCAGCGGCCACGTCAACGCCCGCCGGCGCATGCTTCATCTTGGCCAGCGCATTGACCTTGTTCGTGACTGAAGTCACGAGGCCCGGGAGCGAGGCGGCCAGTGCCGGCCACTGCGCGCTCAGCGCCTTGACGACTTCGTCTTTCTTGAGCATCGCGGCGCCCAGCAGACCCTGTGCGTCGGTCAGCACGCCCGGCGCGCCGGTCATCACAGTGGCGTAATCCTTGTTGTCGAACGCCGTCTTCAGATCGGCCAGCTTTTTCTGCACGGCGGCGAGCTGGTCGGGCACGTACTTGCCCGCGTCAGGAGCGGCGGCGCTCACGGCGCTGTCGATTCCCGCAAGGGCCTTCTGCGCCGGTTCCATCTGGCTGGCGCAGGCGCTCAGCAACAGCGCGGCGGCAACCGCCAAAAATCCAACGGTCTTCCTGTTTCGAATCGTCATGGCAATCTCGCTCCTGATTTTGGTTCTTTGGGCAGGCCGATCCCCGGCGTCGCCGCGGCCTGCCTTGAGCACAATGTTAGCGCGTCGTCGCCCCTCCCGCTGCGCTATTCGCCGGCCCGATGACAGCTGACGAGGCTGGCTCCTACCTGGCGGATTGGCGGCGCCTCCGTGGCGCAGCGCGCCACNNTACGGCCAGCGGACAGCGGTCGCGGTAGGCGCATCCGCCTGCGGGCTCAATGGCCCCCTTGGGAACAAGCACCGGGACGGCGGCGGGGCGCCGTGACGGGTCGGGAACCGGATTGGCGGCCAGCAGCGCGCGCGTGTACGGATGTTGCGGCGCGCCGTACAGCGCATCGCGCGGCGCCTGTTCCACGAGCTGGCCGCGGAACAGCACCAGTACCCGATCGCACAGGAACCGCACCGTGGGCAGATCGTGCGCAATGAACAACAGCGCCAGGCCCAGCTCGGCCCGCATGTCGCACAGCAGGTTGGCGATCTGCGAGCGGATCGACACATCCAGTGCGGCTACCGGCTCATCGCAGATCAGCAGCCGCGGATTCAGGATCAGCGCCCTCGCCAGTCCGACCCGCTGCGCCTGGCCGCCCGACAGCTGATGTGGATAACAGGACAACAGCTCGGGTCCCAGTCCCACGCGCGCGAGCATCGCGGTCACTATCTCCCGGTGCTGTGCCCGCAGCTCCGGACGAAATTCCCACAAGGGCTCGGCGACCAGCTCCGCCACGTTCATGCGCGGATCGAGCGCACCGAGCGGATCCTGGAACACGATCTGCATATGCTCGCGCGCCGCGCGCAATGGGGAGCCGCGCAGCTGCAGCAACTCGCGCTGCTGGAACAGTACGCTGCCGGTAGCAGGAATCAGTCGCAGCAGACCGCGCGCGATGCTGGATTTTCCGCTGCCCGATTCGCCTACCAGCCCTACGCTCTCGCCCGCACCGATGCTGAAGCTGACTCCGTCCACTGCATCGGCGGTGCGCGCGCTCAAGGCTCGCCCACGGCGGTAGCGCACGCGCAGGTCACGCACCTCCAGGAGTGGTGGCGTGTCAGTCATGTGCGCAACCACGCGGCGTCGACCTGCGCGGGCGATCCAGAGTAGTGGCAGGCGAGCGCCCGTGCCTGCGGCAGTTGGCGCAGTTCCGGCGCCGTCACGCAGCGCTCATGCGCCAGCGGGCAACGCGGCGCAAAGGCGCATCCCGCCGGCAGTTCGGCCAGGTCGGGCGGCTGACCGGGGATCGATGGAAGACGCGCGGGCAGCGGCAGATCGAGACGCGGGAGCGAGCGCAGGAGACCGGCCGTGTACGGGTGCAGGGGCGAGGCGTACAGCGCAGCCGCCGGCGCCATCTCGACGATCCGGCCGCCGTACATGACGGCGACACGGTCGGCCATCGATGCGAGCGCGCCCAGGTCATGGGTCACGAACAGCATCGCTACGCCGGTGCGCTCACGCAGTGCGCGCAGCAGCTCGAGCACCTGGGCCTGCACGGTGACGTCGAGCGCCGTGGTCGGTTCATCCAGCAGCAGGATTTCCGGATCGCACATCAGCGCCATCGCGATCAATACGCGCTGGCGCATGCCGCCCGAGAGTTCGTGCGGATAGCAGCGCAGGCGTTCGGCCGGCACGTCGATCTGCACCAGCGACAGCAATTGCGCAGCCCGTGCCAGCGCCGGTCGGCGCCCGAGCTGCAAGTGGCGCCGCGCGCCTTCGATGAGCTGCGTGCCGATGGTCAGGTAAGGATTGAGCGCGCTCATCGGATCCTGGAACACGATTGCGATGCGGCGGCCGCGGATGGCTTCGAGCCGCGCGCCCGGTGCGCCCAGCAATTCCTCGCCGCGGTAGCGGATGCTGCCGCTGACGCGCGCACCAGGCGGCGTGAGTCCCAGCAGCGCGAGCAGCAGTTGTGTCTTGCCGGAACCCGACTCGCCAACGATCCCTAAGCACTCGCGCTCCTGCAGCCCGAGGTCTACTGTGTCGACCGCTCGGAGCTCATGGCCGCTGCGATAGTAGCTGACGCCAAGCCCGCGCAGCTGCAGCAGCGGTTGTTGCGCCTCAGTCATGGGGATTGTGCTCGTGGCGCGGATCGAGCGCGTCGCGCAACGCATCGCCCAGGCGATTGAGGCACATGATGATCGTCGCCAGGAACGCGGCCGGAAAGATCAGCAGGTAGGGATTGGCCTGCATCTCGTTCGCGCCTTCGGCCACCAGCGAGCCGAGCGAGGCGAGTGGCGCGTGCACGCCGAGGCCGAGGAAACTCAGCAAGGCCTCGAACAGGATGACGCCAGGGATGGTGAGTGTCGCGTACACCGCCACCAGGCCGATGAGGTTTGGCAGCACGTGCCGCCAGATCATCGCGCCCGTGCGCACGCCGAGTGCGCGTGCGGCTTCGATGTATTCGTGCTCGCGTATCGAGAGCGTCTGGCCGCGCACGATGCGCGCGATGTCGAGCCAGGAAACCGCGCCGATCGCGATGAACACCATGAGGAATTGGCGCCCGAACAGCACCTCGAGCACGATCACGAAGGGGATGAACGGCACCGTGTACAGCACGTCGACCGTGCGCATCAGCGCCCCGTCGACGCGACCGCCTACGTAGCCCGCCACCGCGCCCCAGGTCACGCCGATCGCGACGCTGATCAGGCTGGCGGCCACACCAACCAGCAGCGAGATCCGGCAACCCCACATGACGCGCACCAGCAGGTCGCGTCCCAGGCTGTCGGTGCCGAACAGGTGGCCACCGGCCAGCGCTGGAGCCCTGAAGATCTCAGTCCAGATCGGCGTGGCGAAATCGAACGGCGACAGCAGGGGCACCAGCAGCGCGGCCGCCACGATCAGGCCCAGGATCCACGCCGCGACCATCGCGCTCGGGCGCGAGCGCAGCCGGCGCCAGCACTGGCGCCACAGGCCGTCGGTAACAGCAGCGGCGGCGGTCGCGGTAGCGGCGGTGGCGGTGTTGCGCTTCATGTGCGCGCCCGCACGCGTGGGTCGATCCAGGCGTAGCACAGGTCGACCAGAAGATTGAGAGCGATGATCAGCGCGCCGTAGACAATTGTTATGCCGGTTACCACGGTGTAGTCGCGGTTGAGCGCGCCGGTGACGAACAGGTGGCCGATGCCGGGGAGACCGAACACCTGTTCAACAACGATGGACCCGGTCAGCACACCGGCGAGCGCCGGGCCCAGGAACGACACCAGCGGCATCAGCGTCGGGCGCAGCGCGTGCCGGAGCACGATGACATGCATGGGCAGCCCCTTGGCGCGCGCGCTGCGAATGTAGGGCTGACTGAGCGCGTCGATCGCCGCCGAGCGCACGATGCGCGCGATGTAGGCGGTGTACGGCAGCGCGAGTGCGAGCGCGGGCAGCAGCAGGTGACGCCATGAGCCGCTGACCCAGTCGCCGGCGGGGAGCCAGTGCAGCCGCATCGCAAAGATCAGGATCAGCAAGGGCGCGGTCACGAACACCGGCACCGAAATGCCGAGCATCGCCACGCTCATCGGCAGCTGGTCACGCCAGCTCCCGGGACGAGTCGCCGCAACCAATCCGGTGGCGCAGCCCAGCAACAACGCCAGCAGCATCGCAGCGCTGCCGATCGCGGCATCGACCGGCAGTCCCTGCGCGATCAGTTCGTTGACGGAAGTGTTGCGGTACTGGAACGAGGGCCCGAAATCGCCATGCGCCAGCTCGCCGAGATAACGCAGGTACTGGCTCCACACGGGCTCGTTCAGGTGATAGCGCGCTTCGATGGCGTGCTGGATCCGCGGCTCCAACACCTTGTCCGAATCGAACGGTCCGCCGGGCGTGAGGTGCAGCAGCATGAAGGCCAGCGTGCCGATCACCAGCAGCGTCGGTATCGCCGTCAGGAGCCGCCGCAACAAAAAGCGCAGCACGCTAGTGATCCTGGTGATCTAGGAGGTACATGTACTGCGACAGGTTGCGGTCCTGGATGTTGCTGGTCCAGCCGCGCACCCAGGAGCGGATCAGGTGCCGCGTTGCGTAGTAATAGAGTGGGATGCAGGCGACATCCTCGTTCAGGATCGATTCGGCCTGCGACAACTCCTCAAGCCGCCGCGCGGCGTCGGCTTCGCTCCCGGCCGCGGCCAGCAGCGCGTCATAGCGCGGGTTCGAGTAGCCGCCGTCGTTGTAGCCGAAACCGGTCTGGAACAACTGCAGGAAGGTCAGCGGATCGGGGTAATCGCCGATCCACGCGTAGTGAAACAGTGCCAGCTGCTTCAGGTGCCGCTGGTTGAGCTGTACTTTGAATTCCTGGTTGTAGGGCTCGACCTGCGCGCCGAGATTGCTGCGCCACATGGCGGCGACAGCTTCGTAGGTGCGGCGATTGTCGGAATCAGTCGGATAGTGCATCTCCATGCGCAGAGGGTGTGAGGCGGAATATCCGGCCTCCGCGTAGTAGCGCCGCGCCAGCGCGTGGCGTTCGTCTTCCGGCAGGCTAGCCCACGCCGGCACCGGCGCGTGATAGCCCTTCAGCGGCGGGGTCGGCGTCCACGCTGGCTGGTACAGGCCCTGGCGCACGTAGCGCACCAGGGTCTCGCGATCTACGCCAAGCGTGAGCGCCATGCGCAGCGCGCGGTTGCCAGCGAAGGGCGGACGCGTGACATTGAGGCCCAGCACGAAATTGCCCAGATACGGCGCGCTGACCACCTGCGTACCGAGTCGTGCGCGCAGCCACGCGGTCTGCTCAGCCGAAAATGATTCAGTGAAGGCGAGGTCGCCGGCAAAGAAGCGTTCGGTCTGCGCGGCCCGGTCGAGCTGCAGATACACGACCTGCTGGAGCCGCACCTGCGCGGCGTTCCAGTACAGGGGATTCTTCACCAGCGTGACACGGCCGCCGATCACGTGCTCCTGCAGCCGGAACGCGCCGTTGCTGACGAGGTACTCGGGGCGCACCCAATCCTCGCCGTGCGCGCGGAACGCCGCTTCGAATTGCGGCACTGCATAGGATTTGGTCAGCAGGCTCAGCAGGAACGGGGTCGGTGCGTTCAGTTCGATGCGCACCGTGCGCTCGTCGGGCGCGCTGATGCCGAGCGCCGTCACCGGCATTTTCCCCAAGGCGATCGCCAGTGCGTTGCGCACCGGCGCGAGCGCTTCGGCGTAATCGGAGGCCGTGCGCGGATCGACGGTGCGCCGCCAGGCGTAGACGAAATCGCCGGCGCGGACCGGTGCGCCGTTCGACCAGCGCGCCGCGCGCAGGTGAAAGGTCCAGGTGCGGCCGTCGGCGCTGGTTTCCCAACGCTCGGCCACGCCGGGCTGCGGCTCGCCGTCCTGCCCTAAGCGCGTCAGGCCCTCGAACAGATCATCGAGCACATGCGCTGCCGGCACATCGGTCGAGATCGAGGGGTCGATGCTGCGCATGCCGCCCGCATCCACGGCGCGCCGCAGCACCTGCGTAGCCGCAAGCGTCTGGCCGATTTTATTGGGGTTGCCCGCGGTCGTCGCGGCGGTTTCGCTGCCGCTGCAGGCGGCCAGCGTGAACAATGCTATCGCCGACGCTGCCGCTGCCAACCAGGCCAGTGCCACGGTCTGGCACTTGCGCGAGCCGCTCACGGCTAAAGTACGACCTCTTCGGGAGCGTGTACCAGGTAGCCCTGGATGTATTGCACGCCGAGCTGCCACACCACAGCCATCGTGTTCGCATCCTCGATGCGCTCGGCCACCGTCTGGATCGAACGTTTCCCCGCGCTCTCGACGATGGCGCGCACGCGCTCCTGCAGATCCAGGTTGGCCGTCAGGCCCTGCATCAGCGAGCCGTCGATCTTGAGGAAATCGACTGCCAGGGCGTTCAGCAATTCGTGTGAATTGCGGCCGGCGCCGAAATGTTCGAGCGCCATTTTGATTTGCCGCTTGCGCAGTGCAGCCAACAGCGCCTGCGTCTGCGGCAGGTGACGTTCGGCCACGGCCTCGGTGACCTGCACGCACAGCCGCTGCGGATCGGCGCCGGTCGATTTCAGCTCGCCGCCGAGCCAGTCGGCGAGCGTGGCATCGAGCACGCTGTCGCGCGACAGCCGCACGAACATCTGGTCGGGCTTCCGCTTGGCGATGACTTCGAGCGCCGCCCGCAACACCCAGCGGTCGATGTTGCGCATCAGGTCGTTGCGCTCCGCGGCCGGCAGGAATTCAGACGGCAGCACTTCGCGCGCCTGCGTGTCGAGCATGCGCACCGCAACATCGAAAATTTTCTGCTGGCTGCCGCTCAGGCTTGCGATCGGCTGTTGCACCAGGTGAAAGCGGTTCTCGGCCAGTGCCGCCTTGATGTGCTTGACCCAGACCTGGTCGTAGGCGAGCACGCGCGTGTCCTGGTCGACGCGCTCGTTGACGATGACCTGGTTGCCGCCGCGATCCGCGCACTTTTGCAGCGCTGCCTGCGCCACGGCCACACCGTCATCGAGTCCAAGATCGGCGCTGGTCAGCGCCGCCAGCCCGGCCGAACAGGTGATCTGCGCGCTCTGCTCGCCCATCGAAAAATTGTGCTTGGCGATGCGCTCGACCAGGCTTTCACTCCAGGCCTCGGCATCGCGCGTGTTGCCGCGCTCGAGCAGCAGCAGGAGACCGGCGGCGCCGAAGTGGCCGGCGATGTCGTTGGGTCCGAGCATCGCGCGCACCTGCGCTGCAAATTGCGCGATCAATTCTTCGGTCGCGCTGACGCCGATCTGCTTGGCGACCTCCATGAACTTGTCCGGGCGCAGCAGCGCCAGACACCGCACGCCGCCCGAAGGCGGCTTGGCGAGGCGTTCGGTGCACAGCCGCAGCAGATGCTGGCGCAGCCACAGGCCGCTGGCCGGATCGCGTAAGACCGCATCGGCGAGTTCCGTGGCGAGCGCGCGTTCATCGCGTTTGGTCGCCGGCACGATCACCTGCACGCAGGGTTCGCCGTCGAATTCGCCGCCGGCCAGCACCAGTTCGAGCGCCACCCCGGACCCGTCGGCGAGCACGGCTCCGGCCTTGAGCAGGTGATCGCTCCAGCGGCCCTGTGCGCAGGCTGCCAGCGCGCCTTTCAGTGGCGCCTGTGTTTCGCCATCGAACAGGTCCATGACCGGCTGGCCCACCAGCGCGCTGGCGTCGGCGTAGCCGAACAGCTCCAGCCAGGAACCGTTGACCTGCACAACAATGCCTTCCTGCACCTGCGCAATTGCGTCGTTGGAGCGATGCAGCACGGTTTCGAGCTGGCGGCGGTAATCCTGCGCGGTGCGCAGCGTGTTGGTGAGCGTGCGCTCCATGCGGAAGGCGCGCAGTTCGCGGTGGATGACGGCCTGCACGTGCGTGGGATTCGCGATCGATACGGTGTCACGCGCGCCGCGCGCCATGTCCTCGCCCGTGGCGCCGCCGTCGATCTGTTCGCGGATCACAATCAATGGAACGCCCGGGGCCACCTGATCGCGCGCCGTGGCGATGGCGGCGAGTTGTTCGGCGTTCGGTGCAAACACCACCACCAGCTCGGGATTGAGCTGCTCAAGCGCGTCCGGCACGTCCTGCACATCTGGGATCCAGGTGCAGTGCGCGGCCAGGCCGCTGTTGCGCAGCAGGCTGTTGAGCGTTTCAACCGGGTCGCGGGAAACGCTCTGCACCAGCACCGGCACTGCGGTCGTATCGCCCAACAAAATGCTCCGTGCGCGGGCCAGGCGGCCCGCTGAATATGGAAAATTCTAGCATTATGACCCGCCGGCAACGTGCGCCAGGCCGCGGTTTGGCGTGTTCCGTTGAGCGACTTGCTACTAAACGGCCCGTCCACCAGATAGTTGGCCTGAGTTGGGGCCGGTGGCAGCAAAACAGTGATGCCGTTATCATACGCGGCCCTACAAAAGCCCGTTTTTCGGCCCAAAGGGCCCCACAGGCGCACAGCACATGTCGAGTTACACCACCAGCGAAATCCGCGCGGGCATGAAGGTCATCCTCGAGGGTGACCCGTACGCCATCGTCGACAACGAATTCGTCAAGCCCGGCAAGGGCCAGGCCTTCAATCGCATCAAGGTGCGCAACCTTAAGAACGGCCGCACGATCGAACGCACCTTTCGCTCCGGCGAGTCGCTCGAAGCCGCCGACGTCATGGACGCCGAGATGCAGTACCTCTACAACGACGGCAGTTTCTGGCATTTCATGGTGCCGGAGAACTTCGAGCAGTACGCAGCCGACAAGTCCCTGGTCGGCGAGAGCGCCGTCTGGCTCAAGGACGGCATGAACTGCACCGTCACGCTGTGGAACAACGTGCCGCTGGTGGTCACGCCGCCGGCGCATGTGGAGCTCAAGATCGTCGAGACCGATCCGGGTCTGCGCGGTGATACCGCCACCGGCGGGCAGAAATCAGCCAAGCTGGAAACCGGCGCAGTCGTGCGCGTGCCGCTGTTCCTCAATGAAGGCGAAGTGATCCGCGTCGACACGCGCAGCGGCGAGTACGTGTCCCGCGCCAAGGGCTGAGCCCGGCCAATGTCCCGCACGGCGCGGCTGGTCACGACGGCGCTGCTGCTCACCGCGATGCTGCAGGCTGCGCCAGCAGTCGCCGCCGCGCCGTTTTCCCTGCTGACGACGCCCGGCCGGCTGCCGAAGAACGTGGTGCCGGTCGGGTACCGGTTGGCGCTGACGCCCGATGCGGCCGGGCACACGATCCGCGGCATCGAATCGGTGCGGCTGGATTTCCGCGAATCGACCGCGACCATCAGCTTCAATTCCCTGCATGAGACGCTCGCCGATGTGCGGCTCGACGGCGTGCCGGTCCGCGCGGTCGACTCCAGCGACGATCGTCAGATGACGACGTTGACGCTGGCGGCGCCGGCCGGCAGCGGACCGCATACCCTGAGCTTCACCTATGTCGGGCGGATTGAAACCGCGCCGCAGGGACTGTTCGCACAGTCGTTCGTCAAGCCCGGGGGCGGCCGCGACGTACTGCTGTCGACGCAATTCGAGGCCACCGACGCGCGCCGCATGTTCCCCTGCTGGGACGAGCCGGCGTTCCGTGCCACATTTGACCTGTCTGTCACGTTGCCGTCGAAGTGGGCGGCGGTATCCAACATGCCGGTGCTGCGGCGCGTGCAGCACGGCACAACCGCGACCGTGCATTTCCAGCCGACACCGAGCATGCCGAGCTACCTGGTGCACCTGTCGGCGGGCGACCTGGCGGTTATTTCCGGCCGCAGTGGCGTCACGCGCCTCGGCGTCTGGGCGGTGCGCGGGCAGGAGCAGTATGGCGCCGAGGCTCTCGCCAACGCCCGGCAGATTCTTGCCGACTACAACGACTACTTTGGCACGCCGTTTCCGCTGCCCAAGCTCGATTCGATTGCAGTGCCGGGTGGCTTCCAGGGTGCAATGGAGGACTGGGGTTCGATTTCCTACAACGATCAGGCGCTGCTGATCACACCTTCGAGCACGCTGGCCGACCGCCAGGAAGTGTTCAGCATCCAGGCGCACGAGATGGCGCATCAATGGCATGGCGATCTGGTCACCATGGGCTGGTGGGACGACATCTGGTTGAACGAGAGCTTTGCCTCCTGGCGAGCCGCGCAGGAAACCGATCTGCGCCACCCCGATTGGCGCTGGTGGGAGGTGCAGGACGGGAGCAAGGAAAACGCCATGGAGGCCGACGCGCGCGTGACCGCGCACGCGATCGAGCAGCATGTGAGCGACGAACTGCAGGCCATCAATGCCTTCGACCCGCAGATCACGTATGACAAGGGACAGGCCGTTTTGCGCATGCTGGAGGCGCACCTCGGTCCCGACATCTTTCGCGCCGGTGTGCGCACACTGATGAAGGCGCGGGCCTATTCCAACGCCAGTACCACGGACCTGTGGAACGCACTGAGCGCTGCGGGTGGCTACGATGTTGGCGCCATTGCCACGAGCTGGACGCAACAGCCGGGATTCCCGCTCGTGAGTGTGGCCGCCGACTGCGCCGCCGATGGTGCACGCACGCTGCATTTGACGCAGCGCCGTTTTCTATTGCAGGGTCAGGATCCGGCTGGCGCATCGCACTGGCAGGTGCCATTGCTGCTGCGCTCCGGCGCCGACGCTGACGTGCAACCAGTGCTGCTCACGCACGACGGACAAACCGTCGCGGCCGGCAACTGCGCTCAGGCGCTGAGCGTCAACGCCGGCGCGGTCGGCTATTTTCGCGCTGCCTATGACGATGCGATCCTGCAGGCCAACACGCAGAACTTTGCGCGGCTGGCTTCCGGCGACCGCATAGCCTTGCTGGACGACCAGTGGGCCCTGGTCGAGACCGGGGCACAGCCGCTAGGTAGCTATCTCAAGCTGGCGGAGGCAATGGGCGACTCCTCGGGCGAGCGCGCCTGGACGCAGATCGCCGCCTCACTCGATACCATCGAATACGACGTGCGCGGGACGCCTGCTCACGATGCCTTTGCCGCCTACGCACGCGCGCTGATCAAACCCGTTGCCGACCGGCTTGGTTGGGACGCGCGTGCGGGCGATTCCCCTGGCGTGCAGAACCTGCGCCGTACGCTGATCGGCGAACTCGGCGCATGGGGTGACGAAGCGACGATCGCGGCGGCCCGGCGCCGCTTCGAGGTGCTGCGCGCGCATCGTGACGCGATTCGCGCCGACGATCAGCAGCTCATTCTCGAGATTGTCGCGCGGTACGCCGACGCCACCGCCTTCGAGCAATTGCACGCCGTCGCGCGCTCGGCATCCAATGAGACGGAACTGCGGCGTTACTACGGCGCGCTGATGCTCGTGCGTGATCCGCAGCTCGCCAAAGCGGCGGCCGGCATTGCGCTCTCCGGCGAGATCCCGCCACAGGCCGAAGCGCTGCGCTCGGGCCTGGTCTTTGCGTTGCACGGGGAACACCCGCCGCTGGCCTGGAATACGTTCACGGCGCATGCCGATGCGCTGCTGGCGCCGCTGCAGCCATTTGGCCCCATTTACGAGGCGCAGTACTGTCCGGACATCTTCTGGAATTCCGCGCCGCTGGAGCAGATCGAAGCGTGGGTTCGCGCGCGCGTACCGGCCGAAATGTCCGGGGAACTGGCGCGCGGCATGGAGGCGGCGCGCTTCCAGGTCGCGCTCCAGTCGCGGTTGCAGGCCGCGGTTGTCGGGTTTCTGGCGTCGCGATAGCTGCCGCTGCCGCGAGCAGCGCCACTCAGGCGCGCTCGCTCGTGAAGGCGATCACCTCATCGATCCGCTCTGCTCTGCACGCGAGCATCAGCAGCCGGTCGAACCCCAGCGCCACGCCGGCGCAGGGCGGGAGTCCTGCCGCCAGCGCCGCGAGCAGATATTCATCAATCGCCGGCACCGGCAGATTGCGTGCGGCGCGGAGGCGCTGATCTGCCGCGAATCGCTGCCGCTGTTCCTGCCCGTCTCCGAGTTCCTCGAAGCCATTGGCGAGTTCGACGCCGCGCAGGTACAGCTCGAAGCGCAGCGCCACGCGCGGATCCGCCGGGTCGAGTCGCGCCAGTGCCGCCTGGCTGGCCGGATACCGGTGCACGAACACCGGGCCGTCCGTTCCCAATTGCGGACCGACCCGCAATCCCATCAGCAGATCCAGCAGTTCATCCCGGTCGCAATGTTGCAGCAGCGCCTCCTCGAACCCCGCCCGGCGCGCGCGCGCGGCCAGCGCGTCGTCACTGTCGGTGAGCGGATTGCAGTCCAGCGCCTCGATGAAGGCCTGCTCGTAACTGAGGTAGCGCGTTGCGGCGAGGGAGGCACCACGCAGCAGCTGGCGCAGCAGCGCATCGACTTCCTCCATGAGGGCGGCAAAGGCCCAGCCACGCCGGTACCACTCCACGATCATGAATTCGCTGTTGTGCAGCTGGCCCTGTTCCTCGCCGCGGAACACGTGGCACATCTGGTAGATGTCGCCGCTCCCCGCTGCGAGCAGACGCTTCATCGCGTACTCGGGTGAGGTGTGCAGGTAGCGCGGCCGGCCATCGCCGCCTGGCCAACGCACCTCGGCGGAATGGATGTTGACGTCGGTTACCGCAGAGTTCACCAGCTGCGGCGTGTCGACCTCGAGCAGGCCGCGCGTGGCGAAGAAGGCGCGAATTTCCGCCAGCATGCCGGCGCGTCGCCGCAGCCGTTCGGCGCTGGCGCCCGGACGCCAATCGTCCGTGCTCGCGCTCATGACCCTATCAACTGACCTACCCGCAGCACGGTCCCTGCCGCGAGCGATGGCTCCCACTTCGATGCTCCAGGCGGCAACAGCAGGATCACGGTCGAGCCCATGTTGAAGCGCCCGAGTTCTGCGCCGCGCTCCAGCGTCGCCGGCGCGGAAAGCGCCGCCGCCGGCGGAATGGGCAGGGCGACGCTGCCGCGAGCGCGCCTTGGCACGATGTCGCCGTGCCAGACCGTGCCCATGCTGCCGACAAACAGAGCGCCTACCATCACCAGCACGTGTGTTCCCGAAGCGCCATCGAACTGCAGGATCACGCGCTCGTTGCGTGCAAACAGGCCGGGCACGTGGCGGGCGGTGGTGTCGTTGACGCTGAACAGGCGTCCCGGCACGTACCACGCGCCGCGCAGCGCGCCGCTCAGTGCCATGTGGATGCGGTGGTAGTTGAACGGCGCGAGATAAATGGTCATGAACAGGCCATCGACCAGGCTGTCGGCGAGTGCGTCATTGCCGGCCAGCAACTCACGCAGGCCGTAATCGCGTCCCTTGGCCTGAATGAGCCGTCCACGCGTCGCGGAGCCGAGTGCGCTGATGGTGCCGTCGACCGGACTGTCGATGCTGTTCGCGGCAGGCGAGGGGCTACGCGTCTCCGGTCGTAGCGCCCGCGTGAAGAACAGGTTGAAGCTGGCATAGCCCTGCGGATCGGGTTGCACCGCATCGCTCATGTCGGGCCTGAAGCCGCGCATGAACGCAGCGATCAGCGGGCGCCGCACCCAGCTGTAGCGGCAGCGCGCAATGGCGCCGATCAGCCTCGACAGCAGATGCTGAGGCAGCAGGTATTGCATGGTGACGAACCAGCGGCCGCCGGTAGCGCTGGGCGTGCTCACAGCAAAGCGCTCCCGGCGAGCTTGCGCAGATCGGCATCGAGCAGTGCGGCCTGCAACGGTGGACTGAACACGGCAATGAGCTGTGCGTGGCTGTCTATCAGAAAGAGCGTGGCCGAGTGATCGACGCTGTACTGATTGCCCGGCTGCTCGCGCAGCTCGGCGAAGGCACTGAATTCGTGCAGCAATGGAGCCAGGGTCTGCGCTTCGGGGCGCAGGCCGGTGAAGCCGGGGCCAAAGGCCGACAGGTACTGGCGCAGTGCCTCCGGCGTGTCACGCTTAGGGTCGACCGTGACGAACCACATGCGCAGGTCCGCAAGCGGCGCGCGTGTGCGCAAATCACGCAACACCGCGAGCGTGGTCGGACACGCATCCGGGCAGGCCGTGAATCCGAAGTACAGGAGCGTCGCATGGCCGCGCAACGCATCGTTCCCCAGTTGGTGGCCTTCCGTGTCGGTCAGCGTGAACGGCGAAAGCGCACGCGGCCGCGGCAGAGCGCTGCCACTCTGCAGCGTCACGGGGCTTTGTGTCAGCATGTGCGCGAGCAGGCCGCCAGCAATCGCTCCGGCCAGACTCGTGAGCAGCAGCCAGGGCAATAGACGTCGCAGTTTCATGACCCGATTATCACATACGGTGCGGCGCGCACCGCAGCCGCAGGTGTCGGCCGCGGTGCTGCTGCGGCGCGCGACTCGCGCTCTGCAGCGCGCGCGGCTGCACTACGGCCACGGGACCGATCGCGCGCGCGACGATGCGGCCGCGCTGGTCTGGCACGCGTTGCGGCTGCCGGCGGAGGCCAGTGCAGCGCGGCTCCGCCGCGGCGCGACCGCTGCGCAGCAGGAGCGACTGCGCACGCTGTTGGCGCGGCGCATCAGCAAACGGGTACCGGTCGTGTACCTGACGCACCGCTGCTGGTTCGCGGGGCTCGAGCTGTACGTGGACGAACGGGTGCTGATTCCGCGCTCGCCGCTCGCCGAGCTTATCGAGCGCGCATTCGCACCGTGGATCGATGCCGCGCGCGTGCGGCGCATCGCCGATGTTGGCACCGGTTCGGGCTGCATTGCCATCGCCTGCGCCCGCTGGCTGCCGCGCGCGCGCGTCGATGCGCTCGACATTTCGTCCGCCGCGCTCGAGGTCGCCAACCGCAACATCCGCCGGCACCGCTTGGGCAGGCGCGTGCGCGCCGTAAAATCCGACCATTTCAGCGCCCTCAGTCCTGGTGCTTACGATATTATCGTCAGCAACCCGCCCTACGTCGGGCGCGCCGAGCTGGCGGCGCTGCCGCCCGAGTACCGGCACGAACCGGCGCTGGCGCTGGCGGCGGGTCGCGATGGGCTCGATTCAGTGCGTGTGATCCTGCGCGACGCGGCACGATACCTGCGGCCCGGAGGCATCCTGGTGGTCGAGGTCGGCAACAGCGAGACGCTGGTGCGCCGGAACTTTCCGCGCTTGCCGTTCACCTGGCTGGAGTTCGCGCGTGGTGGCGGTGGCGTGTTCCTGCTCACGCGTGAGCAGTTGATTGAAGGGAAGCGGAACTGATGTCGGGCAACACGATTGGCAGGCTGTTCACGGTGACGACCTTCGGCGAAAGCCATGGTCCGGCGCTGGGCTGCATCGTGGACGGCTGCCCGCCAGGCCTCGAGCTCACGGCAGACGACCTGCAGCGCGACGTCGATCGCCGGCGCACGGGCACCTCGCACTTCGTCAGCCAGCGGCGCGAAGCCGACGCGGTGAAAATCCTGTCCGGTGTCTACAACGGCAAAACGACCGGCACCCCGATTGGACTGTTGGTTGAAAACACCGACGCGCGCTCGCGCGATTACGACAAGCTGGCCGACAGATTTCGTCCCGGCCATGCCGATTACACCTACGCACACAAGTATGGCCATCGCGATCATCGCGGCGGCGGCCGCTCGTCCGCACGCGAGACCGTGATGCGCGTCGCGGCTGGAGCGATCGCGCGCAAATACCTCGGCGNNAGGTGCGCATCAGCGGCTACGTCAGCCAGATCGGCGCGCTGCAACTCGAACCGCTGCAGCCTGAAGCTGCGTACCAGAATCCGTTCTTCTGTCCAGATCCGGCGCGCGTGCCGGAACTGGAAAAACTCCTGTGGGAACTGCGCAGCGCCGGCGATTCGGTCGGTGCGCGGGTCACGGTGCGTGCTGAGGGTCTCCCGCCGGGCCTCGGTGAGCCGGTGTTCGACCGGCTCGA
>PMNQ01000242.1:0-161 GCA_003162555.1 Gammaproteobacteria bacterium
AAGCCCTCGTGATCAGGAAGCGGCGTCGCCAGCTCCCGCCTGGTGGTACGGCGCAGCTCCATCAGTGACAGCTGGTGCGCCAGCAATTCCTCGAATGCCAGGCGCTGCTGCGCCGGGTGACGTCCCGATACCAGACCAGCAAGATCAGTACCCACCGGCGG
>PMNQ01000242.1:178-17740 GCA_003162555.1 Gammaproteobacteria bacterium
CCGGGTGCACCATCTCCAGGCCCAGCGCTCCGCGGCGCACTTCGCCATGACAGCGCAGCCGCGTGCCGCGCGCCATGCCGGCGCGTTGCGCGTTGGAGAAATAGAAAAACCGCAGGGTGATGGAACCGGATCCGTCGGCGATCCGCACCATCAGCGTGCGGCGACGCCGAAACACAATCTCGCTGAGTTGCACCTCGCCTTCGATGACGGCCGACACGCCTGCGCTCAGTGATCCGATGGGCTGCAGGTGCGTGTGATCTTCATAGCGCAGCGGCAACACGAACAGCAGGTCGATGAGCTCGCGGATTCCGAGTTGCCCGAGCCGTGCCGCCAACGCCTCACCGACGCCCCGCAGGGAACTCAGCGACGGGAGCGCCGGCGCCGTCAGGCGAGGCTGAGTATGCACTCCATCTCGACGCGGGCGCCGCGCGGCAGTGCGGCTACCCCGACCGCCGCGCGTGCCGGGTACGGCGTGCTGAAATAGGTCGCCATGATTTCGTTGACCTTGGGGAAGTGCGACATGTCGGTGAGGAACACGGACAGCTTCACCGCATGGCCAAGTGTGCCGCCTGCAGCCTCGGCGATCGCCTTCAGATTGTCGAACACGCGGCGGATCTCGGCCTCGATGTCACCGCTGACCAGCACGCCGGTCGCCGGGTCGAGCGGGATCTGCCCGGATATATACACGGTGTCGCCGGCGCGTACCGCCTGCGAATAGGTGCCGATCGCCTGCGGCGCGCGGCTGGTCTGGACGATGCTGCTCATGGTGGTTCGATATCCCTCTTGCGGTTCTGTCCGGCAATTGTACGCACGACGCGCACCACATCGTTCATCCGTCGAACGGTGCGGATGACGCGCGCCAGTTGCTCGCGGTCATGGACCTCGAGCATGAAGATCATCGTGGCGGTCTCGGACTCGTCGTGCTGGAAGTTGACGCTGCAGATATTGGTCTGCGTGGCCGAGATCGCGGCCGACACGGCCGCCAGCAGCCCTAAGCGGTTGGCGGCTTCGACGCGGATCTCGGTGAAGAAAAAGCGACCGTCGCTCGCCTGCCAGTTGACCGGCAGCCAGTTCTCCGGGTGCTTGCGGTAGTCGGTGACGTTGGCGCAGGTCTCGCGGTGGATGACGATGCCGCGGCCGGTGCTCAGGAACGCGAGGATCGGGTCGCCCGGCAGCGGATAACAGCAATGCGCGTACGCGACCAGCAGGCCCTCGGCGCCGGCCACTGCGAGTGGCGCGGCCTGGCCTGCCTGCCCGGTCTGGCCAATCTGGCCGTCACCGCTCGGCGACTGATCGACCGGCAGCAGGCGGCGCGCCACCAGCGGCGCCAGCCGCTCGCCCAGGCCGATGCGTTCGTAGAGTTCCTCGGCCGAATGCAGCGCGAATTCGCCCAGCGCCGCGGCGAGCGTCGCGGGCTCGATGCCGTCGAGGTCGACGTGAAACTCGGCCAGCGCCTGCTGCAGCAGACGGCGCCCGAGCTCCACGGCCTCATGGCTCTTGAGGCTCTTCAGATAGTGACGGATGCCGCTGCGCGCCTTCGCGGTGACGACGAAATTCACCCACGCCGGGTTCGGCCGCGCGCCCTTGGCGGTGATGACGTGCACGGTCTGGCCGTTGCGCAGCACCGTGCGGAGCGGCGTCAGGCGGCGATCAACCTTGGCCGCCACGCAGCGGTTGCCAATGTCGGTGTGCACGGCGTACGCGAAGTCGACCACGGTCGCGCCGCGCGGCAGGCGCAGGATTTCGCCACGCGGCGTGAACACGTAGACCTTGTCCGGGAACAGATCGACCTTGACGCTCTCGATGAATTCCTCGGAGTTGCCGCTCTCCTGCATCTGCATCAGGTGCGTGAGCCAGGCGCGCGCGCGCTCCTGCTGCGCCGAGCCTTCACCGGCGTGCTCCTTGTATTTCCAGTGCGCGGCGATGCCCGACTCGGCCACCTGGTCCATTTCGCGGGTGCGGATCTGCACTTCGATCGGTACGGCGTTCGGGCCGAACAGCGTCGTGTGGAGCGACTGGTAGCCGTTGACGCGCGGAATCGCAATGTAGTCCTTGAAGCGTCCGGGCATCGGCTTGTAGACGCTGTGCACGACGCCGATCGCGCGGTAGCAGGTGTCGACGCTGTCGACGATGATGCGGAGGCCATACACATCAACGATCTCGGCGAGCGGCGCGCGCTTGCGCTGCATCTTCTGGTAGACGCTGTACAAGTGCTTCTCGCGCGTCTCGACGTCCGCTGTGATGCCGGACTTCTTCAAGGCCGGCTCGAGCTGCGCGCGGATCTTGCCGAGGAATTCTTTCTGGTTGCCGATGGCGCGCTTGAGCGCGCGCTCGATCACGCGGTAGCGCTGCGGGTAGAGCGTGCGAAAGCCAAGCTCCTCGAGCTCCAGCTTGATGTTGTACAGGCCGAGCCGCTCGGCCACCGGCGCGTAGATGTCGAGTGTCTCGCGCGCCACCAGCCGGCGCTTGGCCGGCGGCACCGCATCCATGGTGCGCAGGTTGTGCGTGCGGTCGGCGAGCTTGACCAGGATCACGCGCAGGTCGCGCACCATCGCCAGCAGCATCTTGCGGAAACTCTCCGCTTGCGCTTCCTGCCGGCTCTTGAACTGGATCTGATCCAGCTTGGTGACACCATCGACGATCTCGGCGACATCATTGCCGAAACGCGCCGCGATCTCGGCCTTCGGTGTCGGCGTGTCCTCGATGACATCGTGCAGGATCGCGGCGATCAGCGTGTCCGCATCGAGATGCAGTTCGGCGAGGATTTCCGCCGCTGCCACCGGATGCGCGATGTAGGGCTCGCCGCTGAGGCGCTTCTGGCCCTGATGCGCAGCGGCGCCGAATTCGGCCGCGGCGCGCACGCGCTCGACCTGTTCAGGCGGGAGGTAGGTGCTGACGCGCGCCAGCAGGTCTTTGAGGCCGGGAGTACGGCGGGTACCGGGGAGCAGGCCCAGCAAAGACGACGCGTAGTCCATGGGCCGACTGCTCTAACGCGACAGCGCTAGGGCGCAGCCCCGTCAGTCGCGTTCGATCAGGCCGAACTGCGGTGCGCGGAAGGTGGACTCGTTTTCCGCGTCCGGCATCGGTGTTGCCATCGGTTCCGGTTCGGGCTCGCGCAGCATCTCGGGGGTGATGTTGCCGGCGGCGATCTCGCGCAGCGCCAGCACGGTGGGCTTGTCGTTGTCGACCGGCACGGTGGCCTCGGCGCCATTGGCCAGCCGGCGCGCACGCTGCGAGGCCAGCAGCACCAGCTGGAACAGGTTATCGACGTTTTGCAGACAGTCTTCGACGGTAATACGGGCCATGATTGCGCCACTTTCCTGATAAATGCGGGGGGTTCCAGCCAATACTAGGGCAAAACCGCCACTCACGCCACCAGCGAGGCCAGCAGCGGGCGGAGCGTCGGCCGGTCGGCCCGCAGCGCCTNNATGATCTGCTGCAGCTCGGCAACAGCCCTGTCGAACTGGTCATTGACCACCGCGAAGTCGAACTCAGGGCAGTGCGACATGTCGCTGGCGGCATCGCGCAGCCGGCGGGCGATGACCTCGTCGCTGTCGGTCTTGCGTGCGCGCAGCCGCTCCTCCAGCGCCGCGCGCGATGGGGGCAGGATGAAAATCGACACGCAATCCGGCGCCCTGACGCGGATCTGGCGCGCCCCCTGCCAGTCGATTTCGAGCAGCACGTTGTGACCGGCGGCGAGCTTCGCGGCCACTTGCTCACGGCCGGTGCCGTACTGGTTGTCGAACACCCGCGCATGCTCGAGAAAGGCGCCGGCGGCGACCAGCCGGTCGAATTCCGCGGTGCTGACAAAGTAGTAGTCGCGCCCGTCGACTTCGTGCGGGCGCGGCGGGCGGGTGGTGTGCGATACCGACACCGTCAATTCCGGACGCGCGGCCAGCAGCGCCTTGACGAGGCTGGTTTTGCCAGCGCCCGAGGGCGCGGACATCACGTGCAGGTGTGGCGCAGTGGGCATGGGTGAAGTTTGCTATTGTGCGCGCCGAATCTCCACCATTTCAAAAGAGGGATCGCCATGATCGGATACGTCTGCATTGGCACCAACGATCCGGTGCGTGCCGCCAAATTCTATGACCCGGTGCTGGCGGTGCTCGGCGCCAAGCGCACCTGGGAGACGGAACGCTACATCGGCTGGGGCAGTTCGGCCGAGCACACCAGTGTGCTGCTGATCAAGCCGCTGGACGGCAAGGCCGCCAGCGCCGGCAACGGCAGCATGGTTTCGTTCGCCGCCGACTCCAAGGCGACGGTCGATGCCATCTACAACAAGGCACTGGCGCTGGGCGCCAAAGACGAAGGACCTCCCGGCGCACGCAGCGAGGACTTCTACGCGGCGTATTTCCGCGACCCCGAGGGCAACAAGCTCGCGGCGTACTATTCGCCGCCCTAGGTTTCAGTTCGCGGGCTGCAGGTACTTGCCGAACCAGGCGGCCGTGCGTTCGAGACGGTCGAGGTAGAGACTCGGCCGCTCGATTTCGTGGTGCTGGTCTGGATACACCACCAGCTCCGCCGGCACGCCGAGCGTCTTCAGCGCGACGTACATCTGTTCGCCACCCGCGATCGGCACGTTGAAATCCCTGTCGCCGCCCATGAACATCGTCGGCGTGTGGATGTGGTCGGCGTGGAATAGCGGATACGACACCCGCATCCACAGCTCCGGATTCTTCCACGGCGGGCCGAGCTCGGCGTTGTACCAGAGCACGTACTGGTCCGTGCCGTAGCTGCCGATCATGTTGCCGGTGCCAGCGCCGCTGAGCGCGGCCTTGAATCGCCCGTCTTTCACGATGGTGTAGTCGGTCAGGATGCCGCCGTAGCTCCAGCCGCCGATGCCCAGACGCTCCGGATCGGCCACGCCGCGCGCAATGACCGCGTCGATGCCGGTGAGCAGGTCCTCGACTTCCTTGTGACCCCAATCGGCGAAGATCGCGTTCGCGAAATCGAAGCCGCGGCCGCTGCTGCCGCGATAGTTGATACCGACCACCACGTACCCATTGGCCGCGATCTGGTGGCGCAGCAGCTGGTAGCTGAAATTGAAGTCGAGCGAATGCTCGTCCTGTAGATCGGGCCCGCCGTGGATCCACAGGATCGTCGGGTACTTGCGGCCCTCGACGTAGCCTGGCGGCTTGACCAGCATGCCGTGGATCTCGGTGCCATCAGACACCTTGAAGCTGAAGTCTTCCGATGCGCCAAGCTCGATCTCGTCCATCAGCTTTTCGCCGTGGTGCGTCAGCTTGCGCAAGGCTCCGCTTTCGAATGCGTACACTTCCGCGGCGGTCGTGGCATCGGACAGCACCATGGCGAAGTGCCCCGCGGCGGTGGACTGCCCAGTCACGACCAATGGCTGCGCGATGAGCCGTTCGATCACGCCGTCCGCCAGCTTCAATCGTGCGGGGTATTGCGACTCCGTGTCCTCGATGACCAGCGTCATCGACTCGCCATCGGCCGCGAACTGGTACGAGTACACGGCGCGATCGAGCGCGGCAGTCAATGCGCGCGGCGCGCCGCCATCGGTGGGCACGAGCGCGAGCTCATCGTGCAGATAGATGTAGTACTTGGCCTCGCGCCCTTGCAGGTAGGCGACGGATTTCCCATCCGGACTCCACGTCAGATGCTGGAAATTGGGGTTGTGCACGCGCACCAGCCGCCGCGCGACGGCGCCGGCGCGCGCGTCGATCGCATCGATGTCCATCATGCCGTCCGGATCTTCGCCGCGCTCATGCGTGTGCACGAACGCGAGCTGCGCGCTGTCGGGCGACCATGCCGGCATCGTGTCGTTGTACTGCGCGTCGTTGCTGAGGCGCTCGAGCTTGCCGCTGCCGATGTCGTACAGGTATAGCTGGCTTTTCTGGCCGCGCCCGATGTAGCCCGTCACGTCTTCCTTGAAATACAGCGAATCGATGACGATCGGCCGTGGCGCGTCCGCAAGTTTCGGATCGGCCGGCGCATCGCTGTCCGAGTCGAGCACCAGCGCGACGTGCCTGCCATCGGGCGAGAAACTGTAGTTGTCGATGGCATGATCGAGGTGCGTCAGCGCGCGCGGCCTGCCGCCGCGGCGATCGACCAGCATGACCTGGTGGCGCGCATCGCCGGCCGATTTTCCCAGGTAGGCGATCGAACGTCCGTCCGGCGTCCAGTGCGGCGAACCCACGCTGGCGGATGGTTTGACGAGTTGCAGGTGCTGCTTGCCGTCCCAACTCACGAGCCAGATCGAGTTCTGCACTTCATCGGCCGCGCGATCGCTGGTCGTGACGAGATACGCGACCCACTGGCCATCGGGTGACACGCGCGGGTCGCCGACCCCTTCCATGCGGAAGATGTCATCGGCGCGGAAAGGGCGTTTCGCGGCGGGTGCAGCGGATACGCTGGATGCAGCGAATAAAGCGCATCCGAAGGCGAGGATGCCAATTAGCAATGCGCTATGCCGTCCACTTGACTGCGACGTCATAGTTACTTGCTCCTTGACGCCGGCGGTCTGTCTGAATGATGAGCGATCCAGTGTTGCGCGATCGCCGCGCGGTTGCAGAGCCAGACGCCATTGTGCCCCTGCATGTGATCGAGGAGTTTCGCCAGCGCACCGATGCGGCCGGGACGGCCGATGATGCGGCCGTGCAGACTGATGGTCATCATGCGCGGCCGGCCTTCCGTGCCCATCCGGTACAGCCAGTCGAAGGCGTCGCGGCAATAGCTGAAAAATTCCTCGCCGGTGCTGAAATCGCCGCCGCGCTGCAGGCGGCTGTCGTTGGCGTCGAAGCTGTGCGGCACGACGAGGTGCCTGCGGCCGGCGATTTCAGTCCAGTAGGGCAGGTCATCGTTGTAGGCGTCGCTGTCGTAGAGAAAGCCGCCGATTTCCGTGACCAGGCGACGCGTGTTTATGCTCGGGCGACCGGTGTACCACCCCACCGGCCTGCGACCGATCATTGAGGTGATGGTCGCGATGTTGCGCAGCATGTGCGCGCGCTCCGCTTCCTCCGCGATATCCTGATAGTCGATCCAACGCTCGCCGTGACAGGCCACCTCGAATCCGCTCTGCGCGATCTCCGCAGCGGCTTGCGCGTTGCGTTCGAGCGCCATGCCGACCGCATATACCGTCGCATCCACGCGGCGGCTTCGCAGCAGGCGCATGATCTCCCAGAAGCCGACGCGGCTGCCGTATTCGAAATTGGATTCGACGTTCAGGTTGCGCGCGTTCGGCAAGGCATCAACCGCGCCCAGGTCGGTGAGCACGCTCTCCGAGTGCGCATCGCCGTGCAGCACGCAATACTCTCCGCCTTCCTCGTAGTTGAGCACCACCGACACGGCGATGACCGCTTCATGCGGCCAGTGCGGATGCGGCGGGTGCACTCCGTAGCCTATGAGATCACGTGGATAGTGCTTGTCGACGCCCATGGTGCTGTACCTTAGCCGATCGTCAGCCTGCGCGGCGTTCGGCCACAATCCAGTCCATGTAGGCGTGCAGGGCGGTGCGCATTGGCCGCGGCTTCCAGCCCGTTTCGCCGGTGATGCGCGAGATATCGTAGGCGCCCCACATGCCGTCCTTCAGCGCCGGGTCCTGCAGCAGTTCCGCATCTTCGGGCGCGGTGACCTCGGCGTGAAAGCCCGGCACTTTTTCTGCGACCCAACCAACGATGTCGCGGATCGACGCGGTCGCGCCGTAGGCAATATTGTAGGCACTGTAGTGCAGCTTTGGCGCACGCAGCAGCGAGATGATGCCGCGCGCGAGATCCTCGACGTGCAGATAGTCGCCGACCGCATCGAGCGTGTTGACGCGCAGGCGCTTGGCGCCATCGAGCGCCGCGTGCGCAATGCGGTTTGGCACATGACGAAAATTGCGGCCGGCCGTGACGCGATCCATCGTTCCATACACCGATGAAGGGCGCACCGATGTGGCAGAAAGACCGAACAGATCGCGGTAGCGTTCGGTGATCAACTCGGAGGCCAGTTTCGAGATGCCGTAGAGCCGGCGCGGCATGACGTAACCGTCCTCCGGCAGCGGCTCGCCGGGACAATCCGGCCCGTGATGTTTGTAGACGGCGCCCGAGCTCACATAGATGAAGCGCGGCAGGCGCGGTTGCGCGCGCGCCCATTCGAGCATCGCGACCGTGCCCATCACGTTGACATCGATGATGCGCGCAGGGTTCTCTGCTTCCGGCTCGCGCTTCGCCTCGGCCGCCGTGCCGCGCGACAGCGGCGTCACCGTCGCGCCGTGAACTACATAATTTATGTCGTGGTTAGCGAGCGCGGCCTGCCAGGTCTCCGGGCGCGTCACATCGGCGACGATGACGCTGAGGCGCTCCATCACCGGTGCGAAGTAACGGAGCGCTGCCGCATCCAGCGGCGCATTGTCCAGTATCACGAGGCGTGCGGACGGGTCGGCATCCAGCCACACGCGTCCGAGCACGCTCATCGCGAAACCCGTTGCACCCGTCACCAGCAATGTCATGCGCGGATCCTCGTCATATCGGGAAATTCATCAGCAGTCCCAACAGTGTGCGCGTGCCCACCGCGAAATCGTCCAGCGCCATCGCCTCGTCCGCATTATGACTGCCGTGCTCGTTGCGCACGAACACCATCGCGGTCGGGATGCCTTGCCTGGCAAATACCGCCGCGTCGTGACCGGCACCGCTGGCCATCTCGAAGGGGCGCTCGAGCAGATCCATGAGTTTCGCGCGCAGCCGGCCATCCATGATCGCCGCCGGAGAATCGCTGGTCGCGCCGAGATCAATATTGACGCGGTAAGCCTCGCTCGTGCGTGCCGCCGCGGCGCGCGCTTCGGTTGCGACGCTGCTCATCGTGTCATCTGACAGGCTGCGCAGGTCGAGTGCAAAATGGGTCTCGCCGGCGACCTTGCTCGGTCCATGCATCGCAGGATCGGTGTACAGCTCGCCGGCCGTGAGCACGAGATCCGCGCCGGCCTGTTCCTGCTGCAGCCAGACCTGCTCCATGTGGTGCAGGAACGCCACGGTCGCGGCCACCGCATCGTGCCGGTCGGGACGCGACAGCGCGCCCGAATGGCCGTACTCACCCACGCACCGCGCATTGCGGAATCGCTTGCAACCGCGGATTCCCGTCACTACCGCGGCGGGCAGCGCGCGCTCGACCAGCATCGGCCCCTGTTCGATGTGCAGCTCCAGATAGGAGCGGATTTGCGAGGGCTCGAGCAGGCGCCGCCGTTCACGTATTGCCTGCGGATTAAAACCCTGCTGCAGCAGCGTAGCCTCCAGGCTCTGGCCATTATCAGACCGTGGAATCGCCAGGCATGCCGGATCCAGCAAGCCGAACGCGCCGGCGCTGCCCAGATAAGCAATGTCGAACCAGGCGGATTCCTCGGCGCGTATCGCCATCACCGCCAGGTCGAAGGGCGGCACGACGCCCGCCTGACGCAGCGCCGACAGAATGCTGAGCCCGGCCACGACGCCGGCGGCGCCGTCGAAGTTTCCGCCCTGCGGCACGCTGTCGAGGTGCGAGCCCATGACGATGTGTTTGGCAGCGCGGTCGCGCCCCGGCAGCGTCATGGTCAGATTGCCGATCGCGTCGACGGCGATCTCGAGCCCGATCGATTCAGCCGCCGAGCGCGCAATCGAGTGCGCGGCCTGCTCACCGGCGCCGTAGCTGTCGCGCACGATGCCGCGGCCGCTGCGCGTGGCAGCGCTGAGCGCATCGAACAACGCGGCAGCCAGCTTGAGATCGGGTTCGATCACGCACCTAGCGTACTGGTGAGGCACGGCCCCTGTCATCAGGAGTATCCTCGCCAGCACATGTCGCCTCTGCTTGAGGGAAAAGTTGCCGTGGTCACCGGTGCCAGTTCGGGCATCGGCCGTGCCATAGCCATCGGTTTTGCCAGCGAAGGCGCCACGGTCGTGATCGCGGATGTCACCACCGATCCGATCGAGGGTGGCGAATCGACCCTCAAGCTCATCGCGCGTTCCGGCGGCGCGGCCAGCTTCGTTAAAACCGATGTCGGCAGCTGGGATGAGGTCGATGCGCTGATCGGGCAAACCGTCGCGCAGCATGGGCGGCTCGACGTCATGGTCAACAACGCCGCGATCTATTCCGGCACCGCGCTGCTCGCGACTGAGGCGGCGCAATGGGACCAGGTGCTGCGCGTCAATCTCACTGGCATGTTCAATGGCTGCAAGCGCGCCGTGCAACAGATGATCACCCAGGAACCCAGGAATGAGGTGCGCGGGCGACTGATCAACCTGGGTTCGCAGCAGGGCATCGTGACCTGCCCCGGCGACACGCCGTACGGCGTCAGCAAGGCGGGGGCGATCTACATCACGCGGCAGATCGCCGTGGATTATGCGAAGGACCTCATCGTCTGCAACTGCATCTCACCCGGCAAAATCATGACCGGCGCTCCCGGGCTCGCGGTGGATCCTGCGCGCGTGGAAAACGCGCGCCGNNACGCCGCACGCCCTGGCCGCGCTTTGGCCGCCCGGAGGACGTCGCCAATGCCGCCGTGTTCCTGGCGAGCGACCGCGCGACGTTCATCACCGGTTCAAACCTGGTCGTCGATGGCGGGTGGCTGGCGGGCTGACGCCCGAACGTCAGTGGCTCGGTAGCGAGTAAAGCTTGCCCGCGTAGGGCGGCTTGTCGAGCTGATCGAGCGCAGCCACATAGATGGTCAACTCGTCGGGGCTGAAGCCCAGGTTCGGTACGCCGGGCGAGGGCAACTTCAGCGTGCGCAGCAACTCACCACCGGCATTCACGACGAAGATCGTGCCGGCCAGCGGCGCATGCGGGTCGTGCGGATTCTGGCCGATGTAGATCTCGCCTTTCGAATTGATCTTCACGCCGTCGGGATAGATGTGCGTCACATTCTTCGTCAGGTCATCGAGACTGACGAACACGCGGCGGTCCGACAGCGATGCGTCGGGCGCGATCTTGAATTGCAGCAGCCGGAAGCTGTTCGTCTCGATGACGTACAGGATCTTGCCGTCATTCGAGACCGCGATGCCATTCGCGTTTTGCACGTTCACCGCCTGTTGGGTGATCGTGCCGCTGGCTGCCAGGTAAAACACCTTGCCGTCGATCGCGGTGCCGTCGGCACTCCCTGAGCAGGTGAAGTACACGCCGCCGCGATGATCGGGCGCGAAGTCGTTCGGCCCTTCAAAAGTAGTGCCGTCCCGGTCGTGCGTGATTTCGGGCAGGTCTTTGCCGTCGGCGGAAATGCGGCCGATGCTCTTGCTGTCATAGCAGGTCACGAGAAATTCGCCGCTCGCCGTTGGCACGACCGCGGACGGTCCGCAGCCCTTCTTCGTCCAGAAGATGGCGTTGCGTTTGCCGTCCCAGGTATCGACGGTGTTGCGGTCGTATTCCACGTAATACAGCTTGCCGTGATACCAGACCGGCCCTTCGGCAAAATGCACATCGTCGTTGATGACGCTGACGCCAGCGGCTTGAGCGATCGTGACTACGCTCAGGGCCGCGAGCAGGCCGAACAGGGTTTTCATCAAACGCCGATGGCGCGCTGCTGGTCCGCAGTAACAGTTCTTGCGGCCAGAATGAAATGCCACGTCGCCCAGAATCCGGTCGGTGCCAGCACCAGCAGCGCCAGACGGAGCGATGCCGCGTCTGATCCGTGCGCACCAGCGAACGCGTCGCTCATGATGCCGACGAGCTGCGGCGCGACGATCAGGTTGAAGACATTGCCCACCAGACCCGACCACGCAGTGAAGGTGGAGCGCATGTTAGCTGGCGACAGATTCAGCACCAGGGCCATGCACGGCCCGATAAAGAAATAAATGGCGGGGATGTAGAGCCAGAACATCAGCTTGGCAATCGCGAGCGAATGCGTCCAGTAGGCGAACATGGATGGAATCGTCGACAGTCCTATGACCCATGCCAGCGCCCAGAGAATGCGGCGTGGATCGTGCATGAATGGGCGGCCCATGAACCACGCGGCGGCTGCGGTCGCGATGATGCCGCCCACCAGATGAATGTTGCCGGTGACGGCGCCGGCCTGGGCGACGTTCAGTCCGTAGGCCCGCAGCAGATAGGTGGGCGTCCACCACACCAGGCCCCAGCCCCACAGACAGCACACGCCGCTTGCCATGATGACGTGAAACGCGGCGCGTTGACTCCACAGATACCGGAGCGAGGTCATGAACGAGGGCTTGTCTGCGCCTTCGATGGCGTCGAGCCGCCCGCGTTTGGGTTCTCGCACCGTCAGGAACACCAGCACACCGAACAGCACACCCGGTATGCCCAATGCATAGAACGCCGCGCGCCAACCGTATTCCTGGGCAATGGCGCCGGCCGCATTCGCGCCCAGCCATGCGCCGATGGGTGCGCCGAGCGCGAAGATACTCAGGGCCATGGGCCGCCGTTCCGCCGGAAAGTAGTCCGAGACCAGCGACCCTGACGGCGGCGTGGCGCCAGCCTCGCCGAAACCCACGCCGATGCGGCCGAGCAGGAACTGCGTGTAGGACTGCGCCATGCCGCAGAACGCGGTGAATGCCGACCAGATGATCAGTGACGCCGCGACGATGTTGCGACGGTTCGAACGGTCGGCAAGCCACGCGATCGGAATCATGAAGCAGACGTAGAACATGGCCAGCGGCACGCCGGTCAGGAACGCCGCGCCCGCATCGGTCAGCCCCAGCTCGAGCCGGATCGGCTCGAATACCGTCGTGACCACGTAGCGCGCCGCGATGTTGATCGCGTAGACCAGGCACAGGACGATGAGCACGTACCAGCGCTCAAATGCCGCTGCGGCCTGGGAGCGCGGAATCGCCATCGCATCGGTGTTCAAGTGAGGGAATCCTCGGCGCGCGCGTGCGTCTTGTTGGTCGCGGCCTGCATGCTAGTATTGACCAAAAATATGTCCAGTGGTAGTAGCGAACGAATAACCAGTTGAGCCAGGGAGTCCGCGTATGAAAGTGAATCACACAGTCGCCCGCGCGGTGGGTGCGATCCTGGGCGCGCATGCCGGTGCGGCGGCGTTTGCTGCGACACCGGCCGATCAATCGACCGCGTCTGCAACCGGCATCGAGGAAATTGTCGTCACGGCGCAGCGACGTTCCGAGAACGCGCAGGATGTGCCGATCGCTATGCAGGCGTTCAGTGAGAAAAGCCTGGCGCAACTGAACGTCGCGAATTTTGATGACATGATCAAGTACCTGCCCGACGTGGCGGCGTCTTCCGCCGGGCCTGGGCAGTCGAATATTTTCATGCGTGGTCTGAGCGCCGGCGATCAGGGCACGCAGTCCGGTGGTTCGATCAACGGTTTTCCGAACGTCGCCATCTATCTGGATGATCAGTCCGGCCAGCTGCCGGGCCGCAACCTCGATGTGTACGCCGCCGATCTCGAGCGCATCGAAGTGCTCGAAGGCCCGCAGGGCACACTGTTCGGCGCTGGTGCGCAGGCCGGCGTGATCCGCTACATCACCAACAAGCCTAAGCTCGACAAGACCGAGATGAGCGCCTCGGCCTCCTATGGCGTCACTTCGGGTGGTGACCCCAACAGCGATATGACCGGCGTCTTCAATCTGCCGCTGGTCGACGGCAAACTCGCAGTGCGCGCCGTGATCTACAACGAACGGCGTGGTGGCTACATCAACAACGTACCGGGCACATTCACGCGCAAGGCCAGCGACCTCGGCATTTTCTGGGCCAACAATCCGGACGGTTGCGTCGCCTCGCAATTTGCCGTCGCCGGAGACGTCATTTGTCAGCCGCCGCCGGGCTCGGAAGTGCTGAGCAACGCCAACATAGCGCGCAAGGCGATCAACCCGGTGACCTACCAGGGCTTCCGCGGTTCGATGCTGTGGGACATCAACGACGACTGGAATGCGCTGATCACGCAGAGCTTCCAGCACATCGACGCGCAGGGCGTGTTCTACCAGATGCCGAATGGTTCGGACGGTGAAGTGCTGCCCAGGCAGTCGGTCACGCTGTTCAACGATTCCTACAGCAAGGACAAGTTCACCAACACCGCGTGGACTCTCAACGGCCGCATCGGCGCCCTCAAGGCGATCTACACCGGTTCCTACCTCACGCGCGACATCGATCAGCTGCAGGATTACACCAACTACTCGCGCGGCCTGTATGCGGATTACTACCAGTGTCACGGCGCCGAGCCGGCCAACGGCCTGGTCTCGACCTGTTATTCGCCGAGCAGCATCTGGACCGAGATCGAAGGCAGCACGCACATGAGCCACGAATTCCGGCTCAGCACGCCCGATACCTGGCGGCTGCGCGGCATCGTCGGCGCCTTCTGGGAAAAACTGACACTGAATGACCAGCTCGACTGGAACTATAAAAATCTGCCGCCGTGTACCGATACCGTGACCGTCGGATGTCTGACCAACATCGCCACAGTCCCGGGTACGAGCGTCAACAATCCCGGCACACGCGGCGACCACGTGTCCTTTTTCAATGACGTCCAGCGCGGCTACAAGCAGACAGCTTTCTTCGCATCGCTCGATTTCGACCTGATCCCGAAGGTGCTGACGCTGACCGCCGGCACGCGTTATTTCCATTTCGACAACTTTGAGAAGGGCACGGTCGCCGGCAGCTTCTACTGCTACGAAGCCGGGCCAGCGCCCTGCCTCAACTACGCGACCAACGTCGACGACGAGAACCTGAATTCCACCGAAAAGGGCTTTCGCAGCCGCGCCAACCTGACCTGGCGTATCCAGCCCGGTCTGCTCGTGTACTACACCTGGTCGCAGGGCTATCGACCGGGCGCCTTCAACCGCAATTTCGCTTGCTACATCCAGAATGACCAGGGCGTGCCGCTGTACTGCTCGCCGCTGTCGTTCCAGTCGGACGACCTGAACAACAACGAGCTGGGCTGGAAGACCGAGTTCGCCCATCACCGCCTGCAGTGGAACGGCGCCATCTACCAGGAAGACTGGAAGAACGTGCAGGTCGCGTTCTTCGATCCCGGCGAGCTGGGCAATGTCGGCTTTGGCACGAATGGCCCCAACTACCGCATTCGCGGCTTGGAGACCTCAATCGTCGCTGCGCTCACGCCGGCCCTGACGCTGACGGGCGCGGCCTCGTGGAACAGCAGCAAGCAGACCAACTCACCATTCCTGATCGCCAACAACCCTGACCTGCTGACCAGCGGCAACCCGCTCGACGCGGCCGACTACGGCAAGCCGATTCTCAGCGTGCAGAATCCCTACGGCCCGCCCGGCGGTCCGAGCGCCAACTCACCACCACTGCAGTACAACCTGCGGTTGCGCTACCAGTGGAGCTGGAACTCGTACAACGCGTTCGTGCAGGTGGGCGGCACGCATACCGCGCATTCATTCACGCAGTCGAGCGCCAGCCCGCCGCTGTCGCAGGGCGGAAACGTGAGCACCACGCTGGTTCGGTTCGAGAATCCGGCCTACTCGCAGTACGACGCGTCCATCGGTGTCGCCAGGGACGCCTGGACGGCCGAGTTGTATTCGCAGAACCTCACCGACATAAACGTGAGCACGTACACGTCCACCAACCAGTTTGTGAAGGCCGAGAGCATCCTCAGGCCGCGGATCATTCAGCTCAGGGTCGGTTACAAGTTCTGAAGCGGTGAGCGCTATGACCTGCGGCGAGGCCGTGATGAAGTTGCTCGCGGCCTACGAGGTCGACACCGTGTTCGGCATGGCCGGCACGATGACGGTCGAGCTGTACCGCGGTTTCGGCGCCGCGGGCATCCGCCACGTGCAGTGCCGCAACGAGCAGGGCGCCAGCCTGATGGCCGACGGCTACGCCCGCGCCACCGGCAAGCCCGGCGTATGCACGATCATCGCCGGTCCCGGCGTGACCAACGCGGCCACTGGCATCGCGCAGGCGTACTGCGATTCGCAACCCATGCTGGTGCTGTCCGGTGCAACCGCCACGCGCACGCACGGCAAGGGTTGGGGCGCGGTGCACGAGCTCGAGGACCAGGCTGCGGTGACTCGCGGCTTCACCGCCTTCAGCGCGATGGTTCGTTATCCGGAAGAACTGCCGGAACTGATCGCGCGCGCTTACACGGTGTTTCGCAGCGGCCGGCCGCGCCCGGTGCATCTGTCGCTCCCGCGGGACGTGCTGCCCGAACCCGTTACCGCGGACTGGAAAACACGCCGCGCACCGACACTGCCGATGCCGGATCCGGCCGCGATCGAAGAGGCTGCCGAACGGCTCGCGCGCTCGAAGCGCCCGCTGATCTTCGTCGGCGGCGGTGCGGTCGGCACGCGAGCGTCGTTGACCGCGATCGCCGAGCGCATCGGCGCCCCGGTGCTGGCCACCAACGCCGGCAAGGGGATACTGCCGGATTCCCATCCACTGTCGCTGGGCGGCTCGATCCTGCAGCGAGCCAGCCAGCAGGCTCTGGCCGATGCGGATGTGGTGTTGCTGGTCGGCTCGGAAGTCTCGATGGGCGATCACTTCCTGCCGCGGCTCGAAATCGCGGGCGACATCATCCGCATCGACATCGATCCAGGCGAGCTGACTTCGATGTACGCCGCCGCCGTGCCCATCCAGGCCGACGCCCACGCCGCGCTGGCCGCACTCGACGGCGCGCTCGCGCGGCGCAAGCTCGACGCACAGCGCGATCCCGGTGTGCAGCCCACTGCGGGCGAGGCGTGGGCACGCAAGATCCTCGCGGCCAACGCCGCGAACATGAGCGAACTCGACAAGTTGCATGCGCGCGTCTGGAAAATGCTGCGAGCCGCGTTGCCTGCGGACACCATCGTGATGGGCGATGCCACGCAGCTCGTGTACAGCGGCAGTTTTGCGATGCCGATGGAGACTGAGCGCTGCTGGTATTACTCCGGCACTTATTGTGCGCTTGGCGTCGCGCTGCCGATGGCCATCGGCGCCAAGATCGGCGCGCCGCGACGCCCGGTGATCGCGGTCGCCGGCGACGGCGGCTTCATGTTCACTGTCAATGAACTGGCCACCGCGGTGGAGGAGCGTCTCGCGCTCCCGATCATCGTGTGGAACAACGACGCTTTGAAGGAAATCGTCGATCAGATGGACCAGCGGCAGATTCCGCGCATCGGCGTCGAGCCGAAGAGCCCTGATTTCATCGGACTCGCGCAGAGCCTCGGGTGTCATGCGACGCGCGCTGAAAGCGCCGCGCATCTGCAGCAATCGCTCCGCGCTGCGCTGGGTGCCGATCGTCCGACACTGATCGAGATTCGCCAGGACAGTCCCTGGCTCGCGGCCTAGCGCGCCGCTTCAGTCAGGCGCGCCGACTCAATCCGGGTGCAATGCGCGCGGCCGAAGTGGCCGAGTGTTCTGGTCATTGATCTCATCGCGCGGCCTGTACGGTGCCGCAAGATATGTGCGCTCGGCGGCAGTCAGCTGCAACGCCAGCGCCTCGACCGCGACGTCAATGTGCGAAGCCCTCACCGCGCCCACGATCGGCACGTTGTGATGTGAGTTGCCTGACACCCAGGCCATTGCCACATGCGCGGCGCTGACGCCCCGGCGCGCAGCCACCTCGCGCACGCGTCGCGCGATCTCGCGATCAATGTCGTCGCCGTAGAAGTTCTGATACAGGTCATGGGTGGTACGCGAGGTACTGGCGGAGGCTGTCGCGCCGCCGCCCGCCGCGCCGGCACCTGTCGC
>PMNQ01000192.1:0-8923 GCA_003162555.1 Gammaproteobacteria bacterium
CTTCGAACCAGGTGGTCGGCGGTTCGAATCCGTCCGGGCGCGCCAATCCACTTCGGTCTATTCCGGTCACCTGGGCGACGGTTTATACCGGAGACATGGGTAACACTTTAGCACTGAAGGAATTGGGTGCATATTCGACGCGACTGGACTCGTGATCGAATCAGCCGGGTACTTCATGCGCAGCGCCTGTTGCGGGCGCTCGTGGTTGTAGCAATCAGGAGTAGCGAAGATCGGCGAGCTTGAACCGGCCCTTGCAATCGGCACACGACAGATCGTTGGGCTGATCGGGTCGGGATACACCCGTGCACCCGATTTTGTAGAAGTGACGCCCGCGGCCGCAGTGTCTAGTCCGTCAAGATACGCGCCCAATAGGACACCGACGGGAAACTTCTATCTGGCTGGGACTGGCTATACGCGTGATGGTGCCATCGTGGCGCCAGTGGACTCGTCCTGGTTCAATATCAGAGGCCGCTTTTGAACAATGACCGTGACGCACGTCACAAGTTTTGCATTCACGGCGGGTAATCGGGGCGATTAAGTTCGTCAGCGAACATAACCACGGTGTGAACAGTGATTGCATAGGGCGAACTTGCTGCAATGGAGGCCATTTCCATGACCCACCGAGTTTTGTTGATCGAGAACGACGTGGCCACTGCCGTGGCGATTCTGGGCGTACTTACTCAGGCGTGGGATGAGTCCTTTGAGGTCGAATGGGTCAGGCGCTGCTCTGAAGGCCTTGCAAGGCTCGACGGCATCGTGGCGATTGTGGTCGACCTCGATCAGCCCGACAATCGCGGTCTGGACACGTTTGACACGCTTTTCCACGCGGCCCCCAGGATTCCGATCCTGGTCCTGATTGATCCGCAAGACGAGAAGACGGGAAAACTGGCGGTGCATCGCGGAGCCCAGGATTATCTCCTTAAGGCTCATCTCGAGCGTCTCCTGTTGCCCAAGGCGCTGAGGAGCATGATCGAGCGTGCCGCCTATTCGGAGGCGCTATTTGAAGAAAAGGAGCGCGCCCGTGTGACGCTCAACTCGATTGGCGACGCAGTTGTAAGTACGGATGCCTCTTGTCACATCACCTACCTGAATTCAACCGCTGAAGACCTGATTGGATGGACGCAAAAGGAAGCGGTAGGCCATCCGGTCGAGGACGTGCTCCATTTCATCGATGCTGAGACGCGCGCCGCTGTGCACAATCCAATGACTCAGACGATTCTCGAAGACAAGGCTATAGCGCTGGTTCCGAACTGCATGCTGGTCAGACGCGACGGCACGGAAGTCTCAATCGAAGATTCTGTCGCACCCATTCACGATCGTCGAGGCGAAGTGACCGGCGCGGTCATGGTATTTCATGATGTCAGCGCGGCGCGAGCGAAGACGCTCAGGATGTCTCATCTGGCGCAACATGACAGCCTCACCGACTTGCCAAATCGGGCGCTGCTGCATGACCGGCTGAATGAAGCTATCACTCTGTCCCAGCGTCACCAGCGGAAATTGGCGGTCTTGTTCGTGGATCTTGATCGGTTCAAGCACATCAATGATTCCTTGGGCCACGCCACGGGCGATGGTTTGTTGAGATCCGTCGCACGACGACTGTCCACATGTGTACGAAGCTCAGACACCGTCGGTCGCCATGGCGGCGATGAATTCGTGGTGCTGCTCTGGGACATGAGGCATTCGCAGGACGCAGTCGTCACGGCGAGCAAGATACTCGAAGTGCTGCGCGAGCCGCACTACGTCAACAATCACAACCTGCATGTCACCGGGAGCGTAGGCATCGCCACCTATCCCGATGACGGGACAGACGCAGAGACACTGATGAAGAGAGCCGATCTGGCAATGTACAACGCCAAAGAGGCAGGGCGCGACAGCTATCGCTTCTTCGAGTCGGAGATGAACGCACGCGCGAGTGACAGGCAGTCGCTTGAGGAGGACCTGCATTTCGCGCTCAAACGGCGAGAGTTGGTATTGTACTACCAGCCAAAGATGAATCTGGCGACCGGCGCAATCATCGGCGCCGAAGCACTCCTGAGGTGGCGGCACCCACAGCGTGGATTGTTGCTGCCAGGGCAGTTCATTCCAATTGCGGAGGATTGCGGTCTCATCGTATCGATTGGCCGATGGGTGCTGCACGAGGCTTGCCGCCAAATGCGTACCTGGCAAATTGCGGGCCAGCCACCACTCTCTGTCGCCATTAACATCTCCGCGGTGGAGCTACGCGTGCCCGAGTTCGCCTCAAACGTACGCGCAACTCTCGCAGAGATGGGCCTGGCGCCGCGCTGTCTTGAGCTCGAGCTGACCGAGACGGGCCTGATGGACGATTTGCGCGCCATGACGGAGCCGCGATCCTTCGCTTGCGTGCTCACGGAATTGAAGGAAATTGGCGTGTTGCTTGCTCTGGATGATTTCGGCACCGGTTATTCAAGCTTGAGTCATTTGAAGAGATTCCCAATTGACACTCTGAAGATCGATCATTCGTTCGTGCGTGACCTGAAGGGAAACGGGGACAGTACTGGCATCGTTATTGGCCTGATAGGTATGGGAAGATGTCTCCGCATGCGGGTCGTGGCCGAAGGGGTGGAGACCATGGAGCAACTTGAAATCCTGACGCAGCATGGCTGTCCCGAAGGCCAGGGGTATTTCTTCAGTCGGCCAGTGCCCGCCGAGGAATTCGGCCGATTGCTGGAGCGCGATGCCGCGGGGACACACTTGTTTGATCAAATTTCATTGGAGGAGATACTGCTGAGTCGCAGATTGGATGCCGCTTGAGGTGATGATCCCGACCGCCTGATCATTCAAATTCGATCGGTCTGGCGGCCAGCAGCCGGTCCATGACCAAGCAGCCTGACGTCTACCTGGAACTCGCCCTCGAACCCGTCCGGGAGCGCCAATTGCTACTCGGCCACGGTAGGCTATCATCTTACCGATGCGCACCACCCTTTCAGATTTGCTCGCCAGCAAGCACGTGTTGCTGGCCGACGGCGCCACGGGCACGAACTACTTCAAGGCCGGTCTCTCTTCGGGAGAGCCGCCTGAGTTCTGGAATATTGATCGTCCGGCGGATGTGACGGGGCTGCACCAGCAATTTGTGGACGCGGGCGCCGACATCATTCTCACCAATACCTTCGGCTGCAATCCGCACCGCCTGAAGTTGCACGGCGCGCAGGATCGGGCCTACGAGCTGGCCAAGCGGGCCGCCGAGCTGGCACGTAGCGTGGCCGACAAGGCTACGCGTCCGGTCGTCGTGGCCGGTTCCGTAGGGCCCACAGGCGAGCTGTTCGAACCCTTGGGCACGCTGACGAAAGAGGCGGCAATCGCGTCCTTCACCGCGCAACTCAAGGGTCTCAGGGACGGCGGCGCGGATGTCGCGTGGATCGAGACCATGTCGGCGCCTGAGGAGGCCAACGCGGCAGCCGAGGCAGCCATCGCGGTTGGAATGCCGTACGTGCTCACGTATTCCTTCGACACCGCGGGCCGTACCATGATGGGGCTGATGCCGGGCGCGGCCGCCGCGTCGCTATCAGGCCTTGCCGTCGCACCGCTCGCCATTGGTGCGAATTGCGGCGTGGGCGCGCCGGACATCCTCGTCAGCCTTACGGAAATGCACGGCTCGCCGTTTCCCCTCGTCACCAAGGGCAACTGCGGCGTGCCGCATTTTGAAGGGACGGAGGCCGTGTATTCCGGCACACCGCAACTGATGGCGAACTACGCGCGGCTCGCGATCGACGGTGGCGCACGCATAGTCGGCGGATGCTGTGGCACCACGCCTGAGCATCTGGCCGCGATGCGCGTTTCCATCGACGAACACGAGCGCGGGGAACGCCCCACGCTCGATGCCATCGTCACCCGAATCGGACCGCTGATGAACTCGGCGCCGGTCATCAACCCGGCGCGTCCGGCACGCGGCTCGCGACGCTGACGGTCAGCCCGACTTGAGGCTGCGCTACTTCACCGTACCGCAATCAGCACCGATCCACGTCGATTGAAAATCACTGTGCATGTTCACTGGGTGGTCGTGAATCACCATGTGCATATCCATGGTGCCCTTGACCGACGTCTGTGAGATTGTCTCGAAGCGCACCTTGCCCTCGCTGGTGGTGCCATCTTCGGAGCAGGTGAAGTTCACAGCCGTGGCGTGGCTGTCGTTCTCCGTGATCGTGTGCGTGCAGTGACCGCGCATTTCCTTGTCGTTGAAGAAACTGTCCCGTTGCATCTTCTCCGCCGTCATGCAACTGCGCGACGTGTGTGTCTTCGGTACGGACGGTTGCTGTTGCAAGTGCGACATTGCGGCCGCCATGCGTGCCTTCTGCTCGGGCGTCATGTTCTGCATGGCCTCCGCCATGCCAGCCATGGCGGCATCGCCGGCGCCTGCCATACTCGTCGTTGTTTCCCAGAGGCCAAGGCGGACATTGAGCCTGGAGCCGTCAGCGCTGAGAGCCATTATCGGGATGGCGGCCAGTGCGACGGCCATTGATCGAATCGTCATGACATTCATGGGAGGCTGCTCCTTCGGGTGCCGGTGACGGTGCGCATCATAACAGCGGGCCGGGTCGGCAATAGCGCCGGCGGCCACCGAAAAGCTCTAAGATTGCGCCAAAGTCCCCGTAAGACAGACCCATGGGGCACAGCGAGGTAGTCATGGCGCCACAAAACCCTCAGCCCCTCGGCGGCAATCAGATGCCGCGCTTTGCCGGACCGGCGACGATGATGCGCCTGCCGCAGTTCGAGTCCGCGGACGGGCTCGATGCCTGTTTTGTCGGCGTGCCGCTCGACATTGGCACCTCGCTCCGCGCCGGCGCGCGTTTCGGTCCGCGCGACATCCGGCAGAACTCCGTGTTGATCCGTCCCTACCTGATGGCGACGCGCGCGCGGCCCTTCGACTCGCTCCGTGTGGGCGATATCGGCGATGTTGCGATCAATACCTTCAATCTCGACAAATCCATCGCGATCATCGAGCGCGCGTACGACGGAATACTCGCGAACGGCTGCATCCCGCTGACGATGGGCGGCGATCACACCATCGTGCTGCCGATCCTGCGCGCCATGCGGCGCAAGTACGGACCGGTGGGATTGGTGCACATCGACGCGCACGCCGACGTCAACGATGAAATGTTCGGCGAGAAGATTGCGCACGGCACGCCGTTCCGGCGCGCGGTCGAAGAAGGGTTGCTCGACACCAAGCGCGCGGTGCAGATCGGCCTGCGCGCGACCGGCTATGGCGCGGATGATTTCGACTGGCCACGCCAGCAAGGGATGCGCGTCGTGCAGGCGGAGGAGTGCTGGCACCGCTCGCTGACGCCGCTGATGGCGGAGGTGCGCACGCAGCTCGGCAAGGGCCCGGTCTACCTGAGTTTCGACATCGACGGGCTCGATCCGGCTTATGCGCCTGGAACCGGCACGCCGGAGATCGGCGGGCTGACGACCATTCAAGGCATGGAGATCATCCGCGGCTGTCGCGGACTCGAACTGGTTGGTTGCGATCTGGTCGAGGTCTCGCCGCCCTACGATCCGTTTGGTACAACCTCGCTGCTGGCGGCGAACCTGCTGTACGAGATGCTGTGCGTGCTGCCTGGAGTGAAGTGCGACGCACCACGCTGAGGAACCCAGCGTCCTTGACGGTAATGGGCCCATGCCGGTCGCGCAGGGGCAATACATCCGGCGCCACCGGGCATAGTCTTGGGGTTCCGCGATTCGCGGAAGGCGGTTTCAAGTCATGAATCTCAGCGTGTTCGAAATCTTCAAGATCGGCATTGGCCCGTCGAGTTCGCACACGATGGGGCCGATGAACGGAGCGCGCGCCTTCGTCGAGTCACTGGCAGCGCAAGGGTTGATGGCGCGCACCAACTCGGTGACCGCCGAGCTGTTCGGCTCGCTGGCGCTGACTGGGCGCGGTCACTGCACCGACCTGGCGATTCTGCTCGGGCTGGAGGGCATGCGGCCTGAGACGATCGATTCCACCAAAGTGGCGCCAGCCGTCGAGCGTATCCGCAACGCAAAGCGCCTGCACTTGCGTGGCGAGCGTGAAATCGATTTCGATGAATCGCGCCATCTGCTGTTTCATCATGACAAGGTGCTGCCGGGACATTCCAACGGCATGCGCTTCACGGCGCGCGATGCGGCTGGCGCAACGCTCGCCCAGGAAGAGTATTACAGCGTCGGCGGCGGATTCATCGTCAAGGAGGGCGAGGCCGCGGGCGCCGGCACGCAGCGCGCGCAGGCACCGCACGAATTCGGTTCTGCCGCCGAGTTGCTCGAGCACGGCCAGAAGCACGGGCTGGAAATCCACGAGTTGATGCTGGCGCGCGAGCGCACCTGGCGGAGCGACGCCGAAATCCGCAAGGGACTACTCGAGCTCTGGCGCGTGATGCGCGAATGCGTGCAGCGCGGCTTTACGGCGCAGGGACTGTTGCCGGGCGTGCTCAAGGTGCGCCGGCGCGCGCCCAAACTCTATCGGCAACTCGAGTCGGGCGATGCGAGCGATCCCATGCACGCGCTGGACTGGGTCAACGCCTTTGCACTCGCCGTCAATGAAGAGAACGCCGCCGGCGGCCAGATGGTCACTGCGCCGACCAATGGCGCCGCTGGCATCGTCCCGGCGGTGCTGCATTACTACCAGCGCTTCGAGCCCGGCGCGGACGAGGACGGTGTGATCCGCTTCCTGCTCACCGCGGCTGCCATCGGCATGCTCTATAAGAAGAATGCTTCGATCTCTGGCGCGGAGATGGGTTGCCAGGGCGAGGTTGGCGTCGCCTGCTCGATGGCGGCGGCGGGTCTGGTCTCGGCGCTGCACGGCACCAACGAGCAGATCGAGAATGCCGCGGAGATCGGCATGGAGCACAACCTTGGCCTGACCTGCGATCCGGTCGCCGGGTTGGTGCAGATTCCATGCATCGAGAGAAACGCGATGGGCTCGCTCAAGGCGATCAGTGCCGCGCGCCTCGCGCTGCACGGCGACGGCTCGCACAAGGTGTCGCTCGATCAGGTGATCAACACGATGCGCCAGACCGGCCATGACATGGGCACGATCTACAAGGAAACCTCACAGGGCGGGCTCGCGGTCAACGTTCCGGAGTGCTGAGCGCCGTTGGCGCGTTCGCTCAAGCCGCGTTTTCCCAGTCGAGGATGACTTTTCCGCTCTGACCCGAGGCCATCACCTCGAATCCTTCCTGGAAGCGGCCGATCGGCAGGCGATGCGTGATCACCGGGCCGATGTTGAGTCCGGACTGCAGCATGGCCGCCATCTTGTACCAGGTCTCGAACATTTCGCGGCCGTACACGCCCTTCATCATCAGGCCCTTGAAGATCACCTCGTCCCATTTGATGCCGGTGTCTGCCGGCATGATGCCCAGCAGCGCGATGCTCCCGCCATGATGCATGGTGGCGAGCATCTGGCGGAACGCCGCCGGCGCGCCGCTCATCTCCAGGCCGACGTCGAACCCTTCTTCCATGCCGAGCTGCGCCATCGCGTCCTCGAGTTTCTCGCTGCGCACGTCGATCGCCAGTGAGGCGCCCATCTGCCGCGCGAGCGCGAGCCGATAGGGATTGACGTCGGTGATCACCACGTGGCGCGCGCCGACGTGGCGCGCGATCGCCACCGCCATGACGCCGATCGGGCCCGCACCGGAAATCAGCACGTCCTCGCCGACCACATTGAAGGACAGCGCCGTGTGCGTGGCGTTGCCGAGCGGATCGAGGATTGAGGCGATCTCGTCGCTGATCACCGGCGGCAGCTTGAACACGTTCGAGGCCGGCAGTGACATGAACTCCGCGAAGCAGCCCGGGCGGTTGACGCCGACGCCGACCGTATTGCGGCACAGGTGGCGGCGGCCGGCGCGGCAGTTGCGGCAGAAGCCGCAGGTCACATGGCCTTCGCCCGAAACGCGATCGCCGAGTTTGAGCCCGCGCACTTCGCTGCCCATCTCGACGATCTCGCCGCAGTATTCGTGGCCGACCGCCATCGGCACCTTGATGGTGCGCTGCGCCCACTCATCCCAGTGGTAGATGTGCATGTCGGTGCCGCAGATTGCGGTCTTCTTCATGCGGATCAGCACATCGTTGGGGCCGATGGCGGGTTTCGCCACGTCCGCCATCCAGATGCCGGGTTCTGCTTTCGCCTTGACCAATGCCTTCATGATTTTCCGCCCAGGATGCCAAGTTCGCGGCCCGCTGTCGTGAACGCGGCGATCGCCTTGTCGAGTTGCGCACGGGTGTGTGCGGCCGTGAGCTGCGTGCGGATGCGAGCCTGACCTACCGGCACCACCGGATACGAAAATCCTATGACATAGACACCCAGCTCGAGCAGCCGATCAGCCATGCGCGTGGCGAGCGCGGCGTCACCGAGCATGACCGGCACAATCGGATGTTCGCCCGGCACCAGCGTGAAACCGGCGGCCTGCATCTGTGCGCGGAAATGACCTGCATTGTCGGCGAGTTGTCGGCGCAGTGCGTCGCCGGACTCGATCAGGTCGAGCACCGCGAGCGTAGTCGCCGCGACCACCGGCGGGATGGAATTCGAGAACAGATACGGGCGCGAGCGTTGCCGCAGCCATTCGATGACACGGTGCGGACCCGAGACGTAGCCGCCGGAAGCGCCGCCGAGCGCCTTGCCAAGCGTGCCAGTCAGCAGATCGACACGGCCCATGACGCCGGCGCGTTCGTGCGTGCCACGGCCGTTTGCGCCGGTGAAGCCGGTGGCGTGCGAGTCGTCTACCGCGACAATCGCACGATACCGCTCCGCCAGCGCGCAGATCTCGTCCAGCGGCGCGTAGGTGCCGTCCATCGAAAACACGCCATCGGTGATGACCAGGCGCGTGCGCGCGTCCTGCGACTCGGCCAGCCGCGCCTCGAGCTCGCTCAGGTCGCGATTGGCGTAGCGCAGGCGCTTCGCCTTGCACAGGCGGATGCCGTCGATGATCGAGGC
>PMNQ01000192.1:8971-10575 GCA_003162555.1 Gammaproteobacteria bacterium
AGGTAGTTGTTCGCGCACAGGTTGATGACGTCGCGCCCGCCGACGCGGATCAGCGCGCCTTGCGGCGAAGCCAGCACGCGCTCTGCTTTAAAGGTGCCGGCCGCGCGTAGTTCCGCGAGCTGCATTTGCAGTTGCGTGGCCAGGGCGTCGATGGCGCGATGAGATTGCTGCAAGTTTGTAAGCTGCCGGGTGAATCGGTACGGTATCCTGCCCTGCATTCTCAGTGCCGGCAACTGATGAGTAAGCGCCACCCATGACCCGGCACAAGACCAATGGCTGGCTCAACCGAACGGTCATCGGGATAGGGCTCGCCTCGCTGTTCAGCGACTGGTCGCACGAGATCGCGTCCGCACTGCTGCCTGCATTCCTCGCAAGCTTCGGTGCCGCTGCCGCCTGGCTCGGCATGATCGAGGGCGTTGCTGACGGAGTCGCGGGTTTTACCAAGATGGCGTCCGGCTACTACACGGATCGCCTGGAACGGCGCAAGCCAATCGCCGTCGCGGGCTATGTGGTAACGGCATTGGGGACCGCGGCTATTTCGCTGGCGACCAGTGGCTGGCAGGTGCTGCTGGCCCGCACCACGGCCTGGCTGGGGCGCGGCGTGCGCACGCCGGTCCGCAAGGCACTGCTTGCTGCCGCAGTAACGCGTGATACCTACGGCCGCGCCTTCGGCTTCGAGCGAATGATGGATACCTGTGGCGCCATCATTGGCCCGCTCACTGCAGTGCTGCTGCTGCAGGTCCTGCGGTACGACTACGCAGGAATCTTTGCATTGACACTTATTCCCGGCCTGGCGCCGGCGCTGCTGATGGCCTTTGCCGTGCAGGAACGGCGGCGTACGGTGGTCTCGCACCTCGGCTTCGGGCTCAGCCTGCGCGCACTGCCGGAACGTTTCCGCGCCATGCTGTGGGCCGCTGGCCTTTTCGGGCTCGGAGATTTTGCCCACACCATGCTGATCCTGCTGGCGGTGCAGAAGCTCCTGCCACTGCTCGGCGCGGCGCGTGCCGCCACGCTCGCCACTGCACTCTACGTGTTGCACAACTTGTGCTACGCAGCCTTTTCGATGATCGGTGGAGCACTCGCTGATCGAATGAACAAGGCCAGGCTGCTCGCCGGCGCCTATTTTCTGGCTGGCGCGATGGCGCTCGGCATCGTATTCCTGCCGTTGAACCTGTGGGCGCTGGCGGCGGTTTTTGTGGTGGGAGGCATCTACGTCGCGCTGGAAGAGACGCTGGAAGACTCGCTGTGCGCCGAGCTGGTTGGCGACGGCCAGCATGGTCTTGCCTTTGGGAACTCCGATNNCTGGCGGCGTGCTGGCGTTGCGGCTTGCCCATTTAACGGCCCACGGCAACCGCAATAGTGGACTTGCGCGCACGCAGTGACACAATGGCGTTCATGAAACCCTACTTCCTCACGTTGATGCTGTTGAGCGGCGCGGGCGCCGCATCGTGGGTTGTCGCTGAAACGGCGACGCAAGGCGCTGAAGCGCCGGCGGCAGTGCCCGCTCCCGCGGATGAGATCACTGAAATCATCATCCAGGCGCCCGAGCCGCGCTACGTGGCCCCGACGCGCCGTGACAGGATCGGGCGCATCTGGGCCCCGGT
>PMNQ01000208.1:0-5391 GCA_003162555.1 Gammaproteobacteria bacterium
CAAGATCCGCCGCGTCGAGCTGCACGGCTGCGGTCGCGCGCCACGCCGCGCCGAGCCGGGCGGCGCACCGATCCACGTCGTCCAGCGGTTGCGCCTCGGCAGCGGCGCGTGCGCACCAGACCTCGAGCCAGCGTCCGAAGCGTTCCGGGCGACGCCAGGCATCGCCGAGTTCGAGCAGCTTGAGCATCTGCTCCGGATCCGTGGGCAGCCGTCCAGCCGCGCCCGACAGGGCTCGCACCTGCAGGTGCATGCGGGCGGCGAGCGCGGCCAGGTCGTGGTGCTCAGTGGGCACGCGCAGTCGATTGCACAGTGCCTCAACCTCGGCCTCCGGCAGCGCTGCGAGCAGCGCCGCCCAGCGCGCCGCCGTGTCCGGCTGGCCCTGCGCGGTGGTGATGGCGGTCGCGCGATGCAGCGCGTCGAGCTCCGCGGGCAGGTCGGCGTGCTGCGTCAGTTCCGGCATCAGCACCGCGAGCGCGCCGCAGTCCTGGAGCGTATTGAACGCGCGCTCGGGATTGTCGGTGGCCAGCGCGCGCTCGAGTTCGCGCCACACGCGCTCGCTCACCAGCGCGCCCACTTCGCCAGCGTGCACCATCGAGCGCATCAGTTGCAGCGTATCCGGCGCCACGCCGAACCCGAGCACGGCGAAACGTGCGGCGAAACGCGCGACGCGCAGGATGCGCACCGGATCCTCGGCAAACGCCGGCGACACATGCCGCAGCACTCGCGCGTCCAGATCGGCGCGCCCGCCGCAGGGGTCGATGAGCGTACCCGCGCCATCGAGCGCCATCGCGTTGATCGTCAGATCGCGCCGTCGCAGGTCTTCCTCGAGCGTGACGGCGGGCGAGAACTCGGTGACGAAGCCACGATACCCTGGTGCGACCTTACGCTCGAGTCGCGCCAGTGCGTATTCCTCGTGCGTGTCGGGATGCAGGAATACCGGGAATTCCCGGCCTACGGAGCGGTATCCGGCGCGCTCCAGCTCGGCCGGCGTCGCACCCACGACCACCCAGTCGCGCTCCCGCACCGGGCAGCCGAGCAGCTCGTCACGGACAGCGCCACCGACGAGGTAGACTTGCATGCGCACATGTTAACCGAGCCTCGTGCCCGCGCGTTTCACCGTTTCGCAGGAGCGGCGCTGCTGATGAGTGCCTTCAGTCTGTCCGGATGCGGAGTGGGTTACCTGCTGCAGGCGGGCCACGGCCAGTGGCAGCTGATGCACGCGCGCAAGCCGGTGAGCGGGCTGATCGCAGACGCGTCGACCGATGGGAGCCTGAAGACCAGGCTGGCAGCGGCGCAGGCGGCGCGTGACTTCGCCAGCCGCGAACTGGCACTGCCCGACAACCGCAGTTACCGCAGCTACAGCGCACTCGGGCGCGACTACGTGGTGTGGAACGTGGTGGCGACGCCGGAATTCTCGGTGGCGCCGAAGCGCTGGTGGTTTCCGATCACCGGCTCGATCGCCTATCGCGGCTATTTCCGCGAAGCCAGTGCGCGCCGCTACGCCGCCGCGCTGGCTGCGCAGGGCTACGACACTTACGTGGGCGGCGTGAGCGCTTATTCGACGCTGGGGAAATTCGCCGATCCGCTGCTCGACACGATGCTGCGCTACGGCGATCTGCAGCTGATCGGCACGATGTTCCATGAGCTCGCGCACCAGCTCATCTACGTGGCTGGCGACAGCGAATTCAACGAGGCCTTCGCCATGAGCGTCGAGCGCGCAGGGCTCGCGCGCTGGCTGGAATCACAGGGACGCGGCGCGGAGCTGGCGGCCTACCGCGAGCGCATGCGGCAACAGGCCGCGTTGCAGCACATCCTGGCCGACGGCCGCGCGCAGCTCGCGCGGCTGTATGCCGAACCGCTCCCAGCAGCAGACATGCGCGCGCGCAAGCAGAAACAGCTGGCCGCGATCGTGACGTCGGTGCGCGACTACGAACTCCAGGCCGGCCTGCGCAGCGGCTATGACGCCTGGTTCGAGGCCGGGCTCAACAACGCGCACCTGGCCTCGGTGGCCACCTATTTCGATTGTGTGCCGGGCTTCGAGCGCCTGCTCGATGCACACCACGGGAACCTGCGCGAGTACTACGCCGCGGTGCGCGCCCTGGCCCGCGGTCCGGCCGCGGCGCGCAGGGCGCTGTGCCTGGGGCCTGTTTGAGCGTCAGTTCACTTCGACGCTGACGCGGCGCGGCTCGACTACCGGAGTCTTCGGAATCACGACCTCGAGCACGCCGTTGTTGTGCTTCGCCTTGATGTCCTCGGCGCGCGCGTTCTCGGGCAGCGAGAAGCGCCGCAGGAAATCGCCCGCGATGCGCTCGAGCCGCTCGTAACCCTTCTGGTTGTCGCGTTTCTCGATGCGACGTGAGCCGCGGATCGTCAGCACGCCGTCAGCGGCGGTGACATCGATGTCCTTGGCCTCGACGCCCGGGAGATCCGCGCGTACGGTGTAGTGGTCTGGCTCCTCATGCACGTCGACGGAAGGCGTCCAGGCGACGACCTTGGTGCCGTCCGACGCGGTCGTATGATCGTCACCGAAGAGCTGGTCGATCTCACGGTGCAAGCGGCCCATCAGGCGCCAGGGCTCATAACGAACGATATTCATGGCACATCTCTCCATTTGTTGCCGCTACAGCGCGGTACTGATGAACGATGTGTGGCCGCGCGCCGTTGCTTTCAAGTGTCGCCGCGAACTTGTGCATATGCTGTGCGTGAAGTGTGGGCGGCAGGTGCATACCAGATATTGATCTCGCACCCGCGCGGGCCGTGTACGCTCCGGACGGATTTTTTTTCCGCGCAGTGCGGCACGGTTTTTCTTAACATATTGAATATGAACGATAAATTCAGCGTGTCGGCAGGCGGCGGCAATCTTGACCGCGCCATTGCTCGTGATTAGTCTCCCGCCTTCCAATAACTATATCTTGTAGTGGCGATTGTGGAGCGCCGCAGCGGCACCGGTCCGGTTTGCTTAACCGCCAGTGACGCAGCACGCGCTGACAGGGGAGATTTTTTCAGGCATGAATTCCGTCGTGAAACTCGAACACAAAGACGTCAACGCGATTCCTTTTCAGGAAGCTTCGCTCGACATCTGGGACCAGAAGTATCGTCTCACCGCCAAGGATGGCACGCCCATCGATGGCTCGATGGACGATACCTACAAGCGCGTCGCGCGCGCGCTCGCCGATGTCGAGCGGCCGGAGCTGCGCGAGACGTGGAACGAGCGCTTCCTGTGGGCGCTGCGGCACGGTGCGATTCCGGCCGGACGCGTGACCAGCAACGCCGGCGCACTCGCGCACAAACCTGCCACCTCGACAATCAACTGCACGGTCTCGGGCACGATTCACGATTCGATGTACGACATCCTCGACAAGGTGCACGAGGCCGGCCTCACGCTCAAGGCGGGCTGCGGCATCGGTTATGAATTCTCCACGCTCCGTCCGCGCGGTGCGTACGTCTCCGGCGCCGGCGCCTATACCTCCGGGCCGCTGTCGTTCATGGATATCTACGACAAGATGTGCTTCACGGTGTCTTCGGCCGGCGGTCGGCGCGGCGCGCAGATGGGCACCTTCGATGTCGGACATCCCGACGCGATGGATTTCATCCGCGCCAAGCGCGAGCACGGGCGGCTGCGCCAGTTCAACCTGTCGCTGCTGGTAACGGATGAATTCATGCAGGCGGTGCGCGAGGACCGCGAATGGCGGCTGGCGTTCCCGATCTCGCTGGCGGAATTCACCGCCGCCGAGGCCGAGCTGCGTCCGCAGCTCGACGATCCGGAAAAATTCGTGTGGCGCGAGTGGCCGGTGCACACCGGCTACGTCGTCAACGATGCCGGGCTGGTTGCCTGCCGCATCTACAAGAAGTTGCCGGCGCGTCGCATGTGGGACGTGATCATGTCCTCCACCTACGATTTCGCCGAGCCGGGCTTCATTCTCATCGACCGCGTCAATGAGATGAACAACAACTGGTGGTGCGAGAACATCCGCGCCACGAACCCTTGCGGAGAACAGCCACTGCCACCGTACGGCTCCTGCCTGCTGGGCTCAGTGAACCTGACGCGCTTCGTGCGCGATCCGTTCACCAAGCAGGCGCACTTCGACTGGGACGAATACCGCGAGGTGGTGCGCGTGTTCACGCGCGCGCTCGACAACGTGGTCGAGATCAACGGCCTGCCGCTCGAGCAGCAGCGCCAGGAAATCACGCGCAAGCGGCGCCACGGCATGGGTTTCCTCGGCCTCGGCTCGACGATCTCGCTGCTGGGCATGAAGTACGGTTCACCCGAATCCGTGAAGTTCACCGAGGACGTGTCGCGCGACATGGCGCTGGCGGGCTGGGAAGCCGGCCTCGAACTGGCGCGCGAGAAGGGTCCGGCGCCGATCATGAACGAAGAATTCACGGTCACGCAGGAGATGCTGCGCAAGCGCCCGGAGATGGAGCGCGACGGCTGGAAGCCGGGCGCGAAGATCCCGGGACGGCTCCTGCACGCGCGCTACAGCCGCTACATGCAGCGCATCGCCGGCGTGGCGCCGCAGCTGGTCGAGCAGCTCTCGCAGGTGGGCGCGCGCTTCACGCACCATACCTCGATCGCGCCGACCGGCACGATCTCGCTGTCGCTGGCCAATAACGCCAGCAACGGCATCGAGCCCAGCTTCGCGCATCACTACTACCGCAACGTGATTCGCGGCGGCCGCAAGAGCAAGGAAAAGATCGACGTGTTCTCGTTCGAGCTGCTGGCCTACCGCGAACTGGTGAACCAGCGCGCCATGCCGGGCGCCACCAATGCTGCCGAGGCGCTGCCGGAATATTTCACCACCACCGATGATGTCTCGCCGCGCCAGCACGTCGACATCCAGGCGGCATCGCAGAAGTGGATCGACTCCTCGATCTCCAAGACGGCCAACGTGCCCACGGATTTCAAGTACGAGGACTTCAAGGGCATATATATGTATGCGCACGAGCAGGGGCTGAAGGGCTGCACCACTTTTCGCTTCAACCCCGAGGCCTTCCAGGGGGTGCTGGTGAAGGAAGACGACCTGAAGAACACCACCTATGTGTTCACGCTGGAAGATGGCACCGAGGTGTCGGCGCGTGGTGACGAGGAGATTGAATACGACGGCGAGAAGCACAGCGCCGCCAATCTCTTTGACGCCATTAAAGAAGGCTATTACGGGAAGCTCTGATCATGAGTTCAACACGCATCGACAAACGTATCGTCAAGTATCGCGTCCAGAAGAACGAGGACGCTGACAAGCTGGCCGCCGCAGCCAAGGGTGTGGGTACCGGCAGGGTAACGGCCAAGGTCATCCGCATGACCGAGGAGGTGCAGCGGCCCGAGATGCTGATCGGCTCCACCTACAAGATCAAGACGCCGGTGTCGGATCACGCCATGTACGTGACCATCAA
>PMNQ01000208.1:5429-6315 GCA_003162555.1 Gammaproteobacteria bacterium
ATCGCGGAGCTGGGACATGTCATCGAGAAGCACCTGCAGAGTATCGGTCTATTGCGTAAGCCAGAGCTCGATGTGCATCAGAAGAAGCTCGTCGATGAAAAGCGCGCTGAGTTCGAAGCCCGCCAGAAGCAACAGGATGCATTCGCCAAATCGCACTTTCCCGACGGTGCGCAGTTGTGCAACAAGTGCAGTACCGCCGCGGTGGTGATGATGGACGGCTGCAAGACCTGCCTGAACTGTGGCGAGTCCAAATGTGGCTGAGCCGCTAGGCGGGTCCCTTGGGCATCAAGTGGCTTTGCGCCGGCGTGCTGCTGCTGGCGGGCCAGATGGGCTTTGCTGCCGAGGAGTTGCTGCCAAGGCCGCCTGAGTTGCAGCCGGACGTGAATTTCTGGATTCGCGTCTACAGCGAAATTTCCACCAACGAAGGTTTCATCCACGATCAACGCAACCTGGCGGTCGTTTACGAAACCGTGCATTTTGCCGCCGACGCCTCGCCGCACGAACGACAGGCCCAGGTCGATGCGGCACGCGAACGTTACCAGCGTGCGCTGCGTTTTCTCGCCACCGGCGGCGCCCCACAGGATGCCGGAGAGCAGCGGGTGCGAGACCTGTGGGGCGAGGCCACGCCCGCTGCGCGTCTCGCCCAGGCGGTCGATGACGTGCGTTTCCAGCTGGGCCAGTCCGACCGCTTTCGTGCCGGCCTGATACGCGCTGGCGCCTGGGAGCCGCATATCGCCGCAACCATCGCGTCACTCGGATTGCCCCCGGAGATCGCGGCCTTGCCGCACGTTGAGTCCTCATTTGACCCGGAAGCCTATTCGAAGGTGGGCGCCGCCGGCCTGTGGCAGTTCATCCCCGGCACCGGCTCGAACTACGGATTGAAGCA
>PMNQ01000237.1:0-5469 GCA_003162555.1 Gammaproteobacteria bacterium
AATCGGCAGCCTAACGCTCCGCATGAGCGGCAGCGCGATGCCGCCCGCTACGTGCGACCCCGTATGACTGTCCGCTCGATGCGGTAGTTAGGCGGTGTCGCCTGGAGCTCACTCGCTGCGTTGCGCGATCAGATCGCATTGGTTCCTCTTCACGGCAGCATGCGCCGGCGCCGAGCAAGGTGTGTGCCGCATAACCCATCCGAAGCTGCAGGGCGAGTTGCGATGCAAGCGCCCTCACCGAAGGGCCTCCGCCTGCTACCTGTCCGTCGTGTGCTTGCATCGAACTCGCTTGCAGCTTCGGATTTACCACATTTCTTGCCACTTGGCACCGGCGCTGCCCTGTGAAGTTGGACCGATACGTGACTATCGACGCAAACGCAGCAGTTACTGCCGGCGGCACCGCCTAACTACAAGTAGACAGCCGAAATGGCGGATTGCAAAGCGTCATATGTGCGGAATAATGTGCATTGGGAAGATGTAACCACTTGAATACACTACAGCACTGATAATTTAGTACGTCAATAGCGGAGGGGATTATGAGCGTCAACGCCGGAGATGCAAAAATATCCCAAGCCCCTCGCCTCCTGGACCAGTTGCGGCACCAGATCCGGATGCGTCACTACAGCTACCGGACGGAGCAGGCCTACATAGGATGGACCAAGCGCTTTATCCGCTTCCACAATCTCAAGCACCCGACCAGGATGGGTGGGCCGGAGGTGGAGTCCTTCCTCTCCTATCTGGCCTCCGAGCGCAATGTTGCTGCGGCGACACAGAGCCAGGCCTTGTCGGCCGTGATGTTTCTGTACAAAACGGTGCTGAAGACGGATTTGCCGTGGCTACAGAATGTGGTACGCGCGACGCGGCCGCGGCGTTTGCCCGTGGTGCTGACGCAGGCGGAGACGCGCGGGGTACTGGGGCAGCTTGAAGGTGTGCATTGGCTGGTCGCGAGCCTGCTGTACGGGAGCGGGTTGCGGGTGCTGGAGGCATTGCGGTTGCGGGTCAAGGACATAGACCTGAAATATCAGCAGCTGACGGTGCGCGATGGAAAAGGCGCGAAAGATCGGGTGACGGTATTGCCGGCGGCGCTGGTGCAACCGTTGACCACTCACCTGGCGCGGGTGCAGGAACGGCATTTGCTGGCGGTCGAGAAAGGCTTTGGGGGCGTCGAGCTTCCCTTTGCGCTGGCGCGCAAGTATCCGCGGGCTGAGTTCGATTGGGCGTGGCAGTTCGTATTCCCTTCGACCAACGCCACGGTCAATCCACGTACCGGAACGCGGCGTCGGCATCATGTGCTGGAAGCAAACATTCAACGCGCGGTGCGGGTTGCGGCGCAGCGGGCGGGCATCCTGAAGCCCGTGTCGCCGCACACCTTCCGCCACAGTTTCGCGACGCACCTGCTGGAAGCGGGCTACGACATCCGCACCGTGCAGGAGCTGCTGGGTCATCAGGATGTCTCGACCACGCAGATCTACACGCACGTGATGCAGAAAGGCGCGAACGCCGTCCTGAGTCCGCTCGATCGCTGAGCGCTATTCGACCGTGACGCTCTTGGCCAGATTCCGGGGCTGGTCGACGTCGGTGCCACGCAGTATCGCGACGTGGTAGGCGAGCAGCTGCAGCGGGATCGTGTACACGATCGGGGCCTGGAAGTAGCTCACGTGGCGGGGCATCAGGATCACATTCACGCCGTCGCTCGCCCGGAAACCTGAGTCGGGATCGGCGAACACGTATAGCTCGCCGCCGCGGGCGCGTACTTCCATCAGGTTCGATTTGAGCTTCTCGAGCAGGTCATTGTTCGGAGCAATCGTAATCACGGGCATGTCGGCATCGACCAGCGCGAGCGGGCCGTGCTTGAGTTCGCCGGCGGCATAGGCCTCGGCGTGTATGTAAGAAATTTCCTTGAGCTTGAGCGCACCCTCGAGCGCGACCGCGTGCAGGGCGCCGCGGCCGAGGAACAGGGCGTGCTGCTTTTCGGCGAAGCGGAGCGCGAGCTTCTGGATCACGGGATCGAGCTCGAGGGTCTGTTCGATCATGCCAGGCAGTTCGATCAGGCGGCTGACCAGGCCGCGTTCGCGTTCGGCATCGGCGCCGTTGTGGCGGGCGAGCGCGATGACCAGCATGCCAAGCGCCGTAAGCTGGGTCGTGAAGGCCTTCGTCGACGCAACGCCGATCTCGGGGCCGGCGCGCGTCAACATCACCAGATCCGCTTCGCGCACCAGCGAACTCTCGGGGACGTTGCAGATTGCGAGTGTGGCCAGATATCCGAGCTGCTTGCCGAGGCGAATCGCGGCGAGCGTGTCGGCGGTTTCACCGGACTGGGAAATCGTCACCAGCAGCGCATTCTTCGGCACGACCGGGTTGCGGTAGCGGTATTCGCTGGCGATCTCGACACGGCAGGGGATGCGGCAGATCTGTTCGATGAAATATCGCGCAACGATACCAGCATGAAAGCTGGTGCCGCAGGCAACGATGTGCACGCTATCGGTGCGGGCGAACACCTGGGTCGCGGCGGGGCCGAAGGCGGCTTCGAGCAGGCGGCCGTTGGCGACGCGTTCCTGCAGCGTGTTGGCGACCGCAAGTGGTTGCTCGTGGATCTCCTTGAGCATGAAGTGCTCATAGGGTCCTTTCTCCGCGGCAGCGGCGGATTGGGTGCTTTCGCGCACTTCGCGCGTGACCAGTTTGCCTTCGCGGTCGATGATGCGAACGCTGGTGCGGGTCACCTCGGCGACATCGCCATCCTCCAGGAAACTGAAGCGGCGAGTCACGGGCAGAAGCGCAGCAACATCCGAGGCGACGAAGTTCTCGTTCTCACCGTAACCAATCACGGCGGGACAGCCTTCGCGCGCCATGATGATGCGGGTCGGATCCTGCTGGCTGATCACGGCGAGCGCGTAGGCGCCTTCGAGCTCGGCGACTGTGGCGCGCACGGCCTTGAACAGATCGTTAAGCCGCTCCATATGAAAGTGGATGCGGTGGGCGATGACCTCTGTGTCGGTCTCGGATACGAACACGTAACCGCCGGATTGCAGTTCGGCACGCAGCTCGTCGTGGTTCTCAATGATGCCGTTGTGCACGATCGCAAGCCCGTCGCGCGAGATGTGCGGGTGGGCGTTGCGTTCGGAGGGAGCGCCGTGCGTCGCCCAGCGGGTGTGGGCGATGCCTACTGAACCGACAGTGAGGGTACCCGCGTCGCGGAGCTCATCGATTGCGTCTTCAAGCGCCTTGACCTTGCCGACCGCGCGCACGCGGCCCATCTTGCCGTCGGCGCCGACGATCGCGACGCCGGCTGAGTCGTAGCCGCGGTATTCGAGACGCCTGAGGCCTTCGATCAGGATCGGCAACACGTCACGCCCGGCGATCGCTCCTACTATTCCACACATTTAAGCTGCGATCTCCTGCGTTACTTCTTGACCGGGCGCTGCCAGTGTTCGACCGTTTTCTGCGAGCTGCGTTCCAGTGTGAGTTTGCCGGGCGGGGCGTCCCTGGTGATGGTGGAGCCGGCGCCGATCGTGGCGCCGTCGCCGATCTTCACCGGTGCGACCATCATCGTGCCGGATCCGATGAACACCGCGTCACCGATTTCGGTGTGCCATTTGTTGACGCCGTCGTAATTGCAGGTGACCGAACCAGCGCCGATGTTGACACCGGCGCCCACCGTCGTGTCGCCGATGTAACTTAAGTGATTGGCCTTGCTGCCTGTGCCGATCTCCGATTTCTTCACCTCCACGAAATTGCCGATGTGTACGCCATCGTGCAGCGTAGTCTCCGGACGCACGCGGCTGAACGGTCCAATCTCGCAAGATTTGCCGATCTGCGCGCGTTCGATCACGCAATTGGGTCTGATGTTCGTGCCGGCGCCGACCTGCACCTGGCTGAGCACGCAGTTGGCGCCGATCCGCACGCCATTGCCGAGCTGCACCGGGCCTTCGAGCACGACGTTGACATCGAGCACCACATCGCGGCCGCAGGTCACCGCGCCGCGCACGTCCAGGCGGGCCGGATCGATCACCGTGACGCCGGCGAGCATGAGTTCGAGCGCGCGGCCGCGGCGGTACTCCGCTTCGAGCGTGGCGAGCTGCAGCTTGTCGTTGACGCCCTGCACTTCGACGGCGGTCGGAGCGATCAGTGGCGCGACCTTGATCTTGTCCTTCACGGCCATCGCGATGATGTCGGTGAGGTAGTACTCGCGCTGCGCGTTGGCGGGCTTGAGCTTGCCGAGCCAGCGCTTGAGGAGCTTCGCATTCACCGCGAGCACGCCGCTGTTGCATTCACGGATCTTCAGTTCACGCGCGCTGCAGTCACGTTGCTCGACGATGCGCGTCACCTGGCCGCGGGCGTTACGGACGATGCGGCCGTAACCGTCTGGGCTATCGAACTTCGCCGTCAGCAGCGCCATGCTTTTTGGGCCGGTGAGCGCGAGCAGATTGCGCAGCGTAGCGGTGCGGATCAGCGGCACGTCGCCGTAGAGCACCAGCACGGTGTGATCGTCCGGAATGCCCGGCAGCGATTTCTGCACGGCGTGTCCGGTGCCGCGCTGCTCTGCCTGCAGCACCCAACGCAGATTATCGGCGCGCACGGCGAGACGCACCTTGTCGCCACCGTGGCCGTAGACGACATGGATCAGCGCGGGTTTGAGCGCAGCTGCAGCATCGAGCACATGGGCGAGCAGCGAGTGACCGGCAAGCGGTTGCAGCACTTTCGGCAGGTCGGATTTCATCCGCTTGCCCTGCCCTGCGGCAAGGATCACAACTGAGAGCGGTTTGGGTTTTGCGGCCATGGCTTGCTGTGTGGCCGTTTTCCTAGCCCCTGATCTTGCGCAGCCGTTCAATGAGTTTGAGCTGGGCCGCGGCGCGCGCGAGTTCCGCCAGCGCTTCGGCCTGTTCGATCTTGTCAATCTTGCCAGCGAGCGCCTCCTCGGCGCGTTGGCGTGCGGCGAGCGCGGCGGCTTCGTCGAGGTCCGCGGCGCGCGCGGCCGTGTCGGCCAGCACGGTCACCTTCGTGGGCTGCACTTCGAGTGCGCCGCCGCCGACGTAGAACGACTGTTCATCGCCCTCTTCAGTTTGCACGCGCACTTCGCCGGCCTTGAGCAGCGCGAGCAGCGGCGCGTGGCGCGGAGCGACGCCGATCTCGCCCTCGGCCGCAGGCAGGAACACCATCTTCGCGGGGCCGGAGAAAATCTCGCCCTCGGCGCTGACGATATCGACGTGTATGGTGTTGGCCATATATCTACTGCAGCGACTTCGCCTTCTCGACCACTTCCTCGATTGCGCCGACCATGTAGAACGCCTGCTCCGGCAGGTGATCATAGTCGCCGGCGAGGATGCCCTTGAAGCCGCGGATCGTTTCCTTGAGCGGGACGATCTTGCCATCCTGGCCCGTGAACACCTTGGCGACGTTGAACGGCTGCGACAGGAAGCGCTGGATCTTGCGGGCGCGGAACACGGTGAGCTTGTCCTCTTCCGACAGCTC
>PMNQ01000237.1:5480-5919 GCA_003162555.1 Gammaproteobacteria bacterium
GCGGGTGACGGATCGGTGAGGTCGTCCGCGGGCACGTACACCGCCTGGATCGAGGTGATCGAACCGGTCTTGGTCGATGTAATGCGCTCCTGCAGCACGCCCATCTCCTCGGCCAGCGTCGGCTGGTANNTCGCGGAAATATTCCGCCATCGTGAGGCCGGTGAGTGCGACGCGCAGGCGATTGCCCGGCGGCTCATTCATCTGGCCATAGACCATCGCGACTTTCGAGTTCTGCAGGTTGTCCTTGTCGATGACGCCCGACTCGATCATCTCGTGATAGAAATCGTTGCCCTCGCGGGTGCGCTCGCCGACGCCGGCGAACACCGACAATCCCGAGTACTGCTTGGCGATGTTGTTGATGAGCTCGAGCATATTGACGGTCTTGCCGACGCCCGCGCCACCAAATAGACCAACCTTGCCACCCTTCGCGAACGGCACC
>PMNQ01000107.1 GCA_003162555.1 Gammaproteobacteria bacterium
TCGCATTCGGCCGGCACCGGCGCCCCGCTCGGCGACGAAGTCGTGCGGCTGGTAATGGTGCTGAAGATCACCAGTCTCGCGCAGGGGTATTCGGGCGTGCGCGCATCCACGCTGCGCGCGCTGCAGGCGTTATTGCGCGCCGGCGTCTATCCATTGATTCCCGGCCAGGGCTCGGTGGGCGCNNACTGGGCGTTGGCCAGGTGCGTTACCGCGGCCGTATTCTCGACGCGCAGCGGGGACTGACAATTGCGGGACTGCAGCCGCTGAAGCTCGCCGCCAAGGAAGGCCTGGCGTTGCTGAACGGAACGCAGGTCTCGACGGCGCTGGCTCTGGCCGGCTTGTTTGCGATCGAAAAAGTATTCGCCGCGGCGCTGATCACTGGCGCCATGTCGGTCGATGCGATGAAAGGCAGCGACGCCCCTTTCGATGCGCGCATCCATGCGGTGCGACGTCAGCCCGGACAGATAGACGTCGCCGCGCAACTGCGCTCGCTGCTGCGCGGCAGCCGCATCCGCGCCTCGCACATCGATTGCGATCGCGTGCAGGACCCCTATTCCCTGCGCTGCCAGCCGCAGGTGATGGGCGCCTGCCTCGACCTGCTGCGCAGCGCCGGCGCCACGCTGCTGCGCGAAGCCAACGCCGTCACCGACAATCCGCTGGTGTTCGCGCGCGAGGACAGCGTGCTGTCGGGCGGAAACTTCCATGCTGAACCTGTGGCCTTTGCAGCTGACCAGCTCGCGATTGCCGTGGCTGAGATGGGCTCGATTGCCGAGCGGCGCATCGCGTTGCTCGTCGACACCAAGATGAGCGGCTTGCCAGCCTACCTCGTGGCCAACAGCGGCGTGAACTCCGGTTTCATGGTCGCGCAGGTAACAGCCGCTGCACTGGCCTCGGAGAACAAGTCACTCGCGCATCCCGCCAGCGTCGACACGATTCCGACTTCCGCCAACCAGGAAGATCACGTGTCGATGGCGACGTACGCGGCGCGGCGCCTGCTGTCCATGGCGGACAACGCTGCCGGCATCATCGCCATAGAACTGCTCGCTGCCGCGCAGGGTCTGGATTTTCATCGCCCGTTGCGCAGCTCAACGACACTCGAAGCCGTGCGTGGCCTGTTGCGCCGGCGGGTGCCGACGCTGAAGGTGGATCGCTACTTCGCACCGGACATCGCCGCGGCGCGCTTGCTCGTTACCGGCGACGCAATGCGCAAACTTGTCTCACCGCGCCTGTTTGCCTAGCGGCGCCGGTGGACCGAATACCGCAGTGACGCATACCGCGCAGACTTTTCCGACGCACATGGTGGTGCTGGGCACTACACCGCTGGTGATCAGCGTGCCGCACGGCGGCACCGCGCTGCCGCCGGAGCTGGCGCCGGAACTGACGCCGCTGGCGCTCAACGTGCCGGACACCGACTGGCACGTCGGCAGGCTGTACGGCTTCGCCACGACGCTGGGTGCGGCCATGATCATGGCCAGCCAATCCCGTTATCTGATCGACCTAAACCGCCCGCCCGATGACGCGGCGCTGTACGCCGCGGCTCCTAAGACCGGGCTGTGTCCGGCAGAAAGTTTTGCAGGCGAACCGCTGTATCTCGACGGACGCCCTGCGGTGCCAGCGGCGGAGGTCGCGCGGCGGCGCGCGAAGTACTGGGGTCCTTATCATGCCGAGCTGCGCGCACTGCTCGATATGGCGCGGGCGAAGCACGGCTATGCGTTGCTGCTCGACGCGCATTCGATCCGAAGTGTCGTGCCGCGGTTGTTCGACGGTCGGCTGCCGGATATCAACATCGGCACCAACGATGGGCGCTCATGTTCGCCGCGACTCACCGAAGCGCTGCGCCCGCGGCTCGAAGCCACGCGGCGCTGGTCGCACGTGTTCAACGGACGCTTCAAGGGCGGACACATCACCCGCCACTACGGACAACCCGCGCAACATGTTCATGCACTACAGATTGAGCTCGCCCAGTGCAGCTACATGGATGAGTCCGGCACAAGCTACGATGCCGCACGCGCCGCTCCTCTCCAGGAGCTGCTGCAGGCTCTGCTCGAAACACTGCTGGCGCTGCCGCTCAAGACGGCATGAGCGCCGAACACGACGCGCAGTCCCTGAGCGAAGCGGAGCAGCGCGTGCGTGCGGCGCTGGCAGCCACGCCTGATGCGGCGCGACTGCACGATGACCTGGGATCGATACTCGCCCGGCAGGGCCGACACCTTGAAGCCATCCCTGCGTTCGAACACGCGTTGCGCCTCGATCCGCAATTGCCACACACGCGCAAGCGACTCGCGGACGCTCTCGCGGCCAGCGGCCGCGGTCAGGAAGCGGACCAGCTCTACTCGCAATACTTCGCTGCAGACCCGGACCGGCAAATTGTTGCGGAGGGCGCGGAGCACCTCCATGCCGGACGGAGAAAGGAGGCAATCGCTGCGTTCGAGGGCGTGATCCGTCGCAAGCCCGATCATATCGACGCGCTGCGCATGCTGGCCATAACGCTCGCCGGTGAGCCGGCCACGTCCGACGACGCCGAAGCACTGTTCTGCAAGGTGACCGCACTGGCGCCCAACTACACCGCCGCGTGGATCAACCTCGGCGCGCTGTACGTCGACCAACGCAAATGGGTCAAGGGCGTCGAGAGCTTTCGAACCGCCACGCGCCTTGAGCCTGCGAATGCCGCGGCCTGGTTCGGACTCGCCAACGCGCTCGCCCAGGCGACCTACCAGGAGGAAAGCGTCGCCGCTTACCGCCGCGCCGTGGAATTGAACCCCGGCGATGCCCACGCGCAGATGGGCATGGCGCATGTTTTGAAAGCGGTGGGAAAGCAGGATGAGGCGATTGCAGCCTATCGCGCGGCTATCAAGTTGCGCCCGGAATTCGGTGAAGCGTACTGGAGCCTGGCAAACCTCAAGACTTTNNCTTCGCACTCGGCAAGGCGTACGAAGATGCGGCGGACTATGACGCGGCCTGGCACTGGTACCACAGTGGCAACCAGCGCCAGCGTCCGCTCGTGTCGCATGACCCGCTGGTGCTGGAAGATCGCTATGAGGCGATCATGTCCACGTTCAGCGCGGAATTCCTGGGTTCACACGCAGGGCATGGGTTCGAGGCGGCCGACCCGATCTTCATCGTTGGCCTGCATCGGTCCGGATCGACATTGATCGAACAGATTCTCGCCTCGCACTCGCAAGTCGANNAGGTTGCCGCCGCCGTCGGCCGTTACCGACCCGACAACGTGATCTTTCCGGCAGCGGCGCGCGACCTGCGCCCCAAGGACTGGCGCGCCTACGGCAAGCAATACATCGAGGAGACGCGCCGTCACCGGCAAACGGATCGGCCGCGCTTCACCGACAAAATGCCGAACAATTTCCCGCTGATCGGATTCCTGCACCTGATCCTGCCGAACGCCCGGATCATCAACGCCTGCCGGCATCCGCTCGATAGCCTGCTCGGGAACTACAAACAGCTCTACGGCGGCGGTCCGGACTACAGCTACGACATGGAGGAACTCTCCGACTACTACCGCCAGTACCACCGCATCATGCAGCACTGGCAGGATGTACTGCCCGGCAAGGTGCTGACGGTTCACTACGAAGATACGGTGCTGGACCTGGAATCACAGGTCAGGCGCATCCTCGAGCACTGCGGCCTGCCGTTCGAGGAATCGTGCCTGCATTTCTACCGCAACGAACGCAGCGTGAAGACGGCGAGTTCCGAACAGGTGCGGCGACCGATCTACACCGAGGCGCTGGGCGTCTGGCGGCGCTACGACAAACACCTTGGGCTCTGGAAGACGGAACTCGCCGACATCATCGCAGCGCTGCCCGAACGCGTACAGAATGCGGGGCTGAGCGCGACCCAGAGGGGTCAGTCGTAAGGCCAGACCTCGAGTCCGTGGATCGCGTTGCGGATATCGCGCGTCAGATTGACCGACAGCACAATTTCATTCGCCTTCAGGTCGTAAATCGTCACCGTGGACGGTGAGGATCCGCCCGCAACGACCGTATCACTGATCAGGCACAGCCCGCGGGCGAATCCCTGCCGCGCAATGCCGCTCGTGTCGGCGTCGCGATAAGTCAGCGTCTCTGGATCGTAGGTCGGCACCTTCATGATGCGGTCCTCGCGATCGTCGCGACCTGAATAGCGCAACGTGCCCGCTTCGGTGTCGTTGAACAGCACGCCGTTGCGGAACGGCCGTGCATTGTGCGTGCCCGGCGGCAGTTCCACCGACATCGAGACGCGCTTGCCGTTGTACATCAGCATGCCGCCGGTGTGCAGGCCGCTCAGGTACATGCCAGTGGCGTCGGCGTACACGCTGTTGATGTGCAGCTTGTTCAAGGGCAGCGGTCCCGCCTCGCCCATCGGGTCGAAGCGCGCGAAGTAGAAACGGTACTGCCGCTCCTGCACGTTCATGGCCCAATCGAAAGTTTGCTTGTCGAGATTGAAGCCGAGAATGCTGTCGAAGCCGGTCGAGGTCAGGAACAGCTCGCGATCGTTGATCCAGATCTCGTGGCAGTGCCGCAGGTACGGGCTGCGCCAGGATCCGACGCGGCGAAAATCCGGCGTGTAGGCGAACAACTCGTCGCTCGATGCCATGTAGACCAGCCCGCCATCGAAGGCGATGCCGCGCAGGCCGCGATCCCAGCCACGCCCCTGCCAGTCGATGTCGACCGTGTTCCAGTCAATGGTCTGAAAGACCTCGCGCGAGGGCAGGTCGATCAGGTAAACGCCACCGTGACTCTCGCCTTTCCGGCTGCCGCGCACGACCGACGAGGCCACGAGTCGCCTGACGTCCACAGACCTGCCTCGCTGGCCCGCCGCCGCAGCGGCCTAGAAATTCTTGCGCAGCGTCAGACCGATATTCCGAGGCCGGAACCGCGCCTGCAGGTTGTGGAAGCGCGGATCGCTGAACTCGTCGGCATAAGACTCTTCACCCGTGGAAATCCAGTTCGCGCCCTGCGAATCCCACACATTGTCGATCTTGAGCGTCAGCTCGGTCTTGCTCGGCAAGTTGAGCCCGAGCATGACTTTGCCGAAACGCCACGGCTCGACGCGGCCCCGCGGTCCATTGTCCGCAGCACGGAACAGGCTCTGGTACTCGGCGCCCTGATAGCTGAAGTCATACCGCGCCCAAAGATCACCGCCCATCGGCTTCCAGTTGAAGGCGTATTCGATGCCAACGGCCGCCTTGAATTTCGGTGCGCCGACCATTGTGGTGCCTGCCGGTATCACGCTGCCGTCTGGATAGTGCACGTCCTGCGTGATTTTCGGATCCGCGGCCGTCAGGTTGAAATCCATCGATATCTTGCGCGAAACCTTGGCCGCACCGCTGATCTCGATGCCCTTGGTCTCCGCGGTACCACCGTTGATGGTGCCTCGCACCCACCACGGGCTGCTGACGTTCGTACCGTCGCCCGCGTGGCTGCTTTCGAGCTGGATATCGTCCCAGCGCATCATGAACAACGAGACATTGAGCGTGACGCGCCGATCGAACCATTGGCTCTTGAGTCCGGCCTCGTAGTTGAACAATTTGTCGGGCTCGTACTTGAGCGGGATCAGGCCGGTACTGGCGGCGCGCTGGCTGTTGTAACCGCCCAGGCGGAAGCCCTCGCTGAACAGCGCATAGGCCATGACATCCTTGTTGAACTTGTACTGCGTGCCGAGCTTGAACAGCGTGGCGCTGTCACTGCCATTGCGTTCGTTGTCACCCGACGCATTCACGGGTACACCCAGCGGCACATCGTAATTCTGATTTATCCCGCGGTTGTATTTGAACCAGCGGCCGCCGACGGTCACCGTCCACGGATCGGTGAGCTTGTAGCTCATCTCGCCGAATACGGCGGTCTGCTTGACGACGCGATCAAACCATTGTGCGTAAATCGTGGTGGTCGGCGGCAGCGGACATTGCGCGGCCGGCACAGTGCCACCGCAGGCCAAAGCCTGGGAGGCGGGCCAGGCCCAGGTGTTCATGAACTGCTGGTTGTCGGTGCCGTAGTACCAGTTGTCATGCACGCGCTCGAAGAACAGGCCGCCGATCCACTGCAGGCGGCTCGTGCCCTTGGAGGTCAGGCGAATCTCCTGCGAAAAGCGGTACTGCCACTGGTCATTGAACACGGTGCTGGTCGTGAATGAGCCGTCGGTGATCAGACGGGTGTCGTAGATGCTGTACTTGTTGGGCACGCCAGAATCGGTCGGAGTGGTGTAGTAGCTGCCGTAGTGCTTGGCCTTGTACTGCTCATAGGTCATGTTGTCGGTTTCATAGGTCATGTGCCGCTGGAAGTAAGCGGTCGCTGACTTCAGTTCGGCAAAACCCAGGTCGACATTGACCGTCACGGCATCCTGCCACCAGTTGTCGTGGCGGGATTGATCGATGAAACGCGTGATCTTGGCATCACCCAGGTACGGGTCGCTGAGCCAGTCACCGTGGGTGTTGTCGTTCTGCGCGGTGTAGTTGAACAGCACATTGGCCCGGTCACTCACCGTCCACAGTGCGGCGAGGCGGCCACCGCTGACCTGCCAGATGTTGGAGTTGTCCTTGGCGACGTTGGCGTTGGTCAAGCCGTGGGCCAGGTCAGGGCCCAGCACGTTGTCGATCCAGCCGCCCTCCTTGGAGTAGAAGCCGACGACTCGCAGCGCGAGCTTGTCGTCGATCAGCGGAATGTTGAGGTGGCCGTCGGCCTCGTAGCTGTCGGCGCCGCCCTTGGTCGTAAAGCCGGTGGCGCTGTACTGGCCCGAGAAGCCCTTGTAATCCGGTTTGTTGGTGATGATGCGCAGCACGCCGGTCTCGGCCGAGGAGCCAAACAGCGTGCCTTGCGGGCCCGGCAGCGCCTCGACCCGCTCGATGTCCACGAGGTAGGGGCTGACCTGCGTGGCATTGGTGGTGATCGGCTGATCGTCGAGGTAGACGCCCGCCTGGGCGTCACCGTAGAAATCTTCGGTGTCGGTCGCTACGCCGCGGAACACGATATCGTTGCGCCCCGGCTGGAGCTGCGCCAGCGTCACGCTGGGCAGCTGCTTGATGTAATCGCCCATCTCCTTGACGCCGGTCTTTTCGATCTGCTCGTTGCCGAGCACGATGATGCTCTGGGGCACGTCCTGGACGTTGGTCTTGCGCAGCGTCGCCGTGACGACGATTTCCTCGAGCGTGAGATCGCTTTTCGCCGCTTGCGCGTTGGCCTGCTGCGCATTCGCGTGTGGGGCGGCGTATAGCGCGGCGGTAATGGCCGCAGCCAGCATGGAGCTGCCGCGGGCAGACCCGGGCGCAATTACTTTCCGATTATTCTTCGACGCTGCCGCCATGCCAATCCCCCTACTCCCACTATCGACAATGGCAATAGTAGGCGTTCTCAATAGCTTTGAGTAGTGACCGGCCGTTTTACGGGGTTTTCAGGCCTTTGCGGGCCTCGGAACGGGCTCTTTGTCGGCCGGCACATAGTCAAAAATGAAGTGAATCCGATCAGTGTCGCCCTTGTTGGCCACGCTGTGCATCAGCCTGTTGTTGATTTCGTAGACCTGCCCGACTTCGAGCTTGAACGGGCGGCCGTCGACGGTGAAACGCACGCGTGGATTGGTGGTGATAGGCACGTGGATGCGGTGGCCGCAATTAAAGGATGGGTGCGCGTCACGATGCGGGTCGATCTTGCTGCCAGCCATCAGCTTGGCGGCCATGGCGCGGATGATGCGCCCGCCCGGTGGATACCAGCGCTCGATGATCGAATCCATGAGCGGCACGGCCACCGGGGCCAGGCGTGCCCAGCCCGGTTGCCGGAGCACATCCATGCGCGGCCACGGATCGACTTCGGCAAACAGCAGCACGATGGATTGCGTCAGCCGATGCACCTCGTAATCTTTCTGCCGCTCTACCTGCTCGTTCCAGGCCGCATCATCCTGCGCGGCAATGGCCGCGGTCAGCGGCGCGACGTCAATCTCGCCATGGCAGAGCACACGCGATTCGATATCCATGGAATGGATTCTAGGCCCAGGCGGCGATCCAGAAACTGATACCCGCCAGCGCGCTGCAGCCGGAGATCAGCAGCAGCCAGCGCTGGCGCGTCAGCACGGTGAGAGCCGCCAGCGCGATACCCACCTGCACCAGCGCCAGGGCCTGCGCCAGGTGCCGGTGAGGCAGGAAAGCGCGCGCGCTGGCTGCATCGGCGGCTTTCGCTTCATCGTCGAGTGACTTCGCGGCCTTCTGGATGTCGGCCTTTTCATCGGCATAGCGCCGGGCTTCGGCGGCCAGCGCCGCGCGCGCAGCGTCCGTGCTGCCGGCGGCCTGCTCCATGATGACCTGCTTGATGCCCTTGGCCTGGTAATAGGCCCATTGGTCCGAGGCCTCGGATTTCTTCAGGATGGCTTCGTTCTTCAGCTCAAGGCCCAGCGATTCGCTGCCGGAATTCTGATAGCTGATGATGGCGCCGATGGTCGCCAGCACGGCCGTGAACATCGCGACATTGCGCCCCAGTGAATCAACGTGGGCGGCGTGCTCGACCGCGTGCTCATGTTGCCCTGCCACTTCGAATTCTTCGCTCATGCGTCAAAGTGTGCTGAGCGCCGCCGCAAAAATCAATGCACGGCTACCGTGAAGTTGACGCCTTCCCAGCGCGCGGCCTCGGTCCAGTAGGGCGTGAACGCCACGCTCGCGCCGGCCGGCAGCGCGGCGGTCTCGATGTCGAGGTAGTGCGTGCCGAGACCGCTTTGCCGGGTGTTGCCGTCGGTACTGGTGCGCCAATCGTCCACCGACCAGCGGATGCGCGCCGGGGCGAGCAGTTCGATGCGCAGCGTACAGCCGGCTGGCAGCACACGCAGTTTCTGATTGAAGCGCCAGCCGCGCAAAACCGAGCCGGTCTTGCACACCACGTAGCGATCGCGCGTCTGCGGCGGCATGTCGTACACGCTACCATCGGCCAACGAGCGCACCAGCTTCAGGTACTCGGCGTGCGCCCACACCAGCGGCATGGCCGAACCCGCCGGCCGTCCAAGCAGCAATTCGCGCTCGGGGATGTCGGGTGAATCCCAGGTCTGCTCGGGAAGCAGACCGCCCGGGCCCGCCATGGCTTCGAAGGATCGCTGCAGGCGCGCCGCGATCGTGGCGTTGCCGCGCGCCAGCTCGTAGTGCGCACGTTCGCCGGTAAGCAGAGGCCACAGCCTGCCGACGCCGGTGCCGTCGAAGGGCGAGCCGTCAGCGTGCTCACCGTAGCCATCGTCGCTGTAGCGATGCCAGGCCGGCCCATAAGGCAACTGTGTCGCCAGCACCGCGTCGATGACGCGCAGCGTGTTGACGATACGCGGATCGGCCGCGTCGCGCAGTCCGAAGCGCACCAGCGCCAGCGCGTCGGTGGAAATGATTTCATCCGCGCGGCGCTGCGCGTCGCCGTCCGGCCGGTTCCGGATGTCGATCAAGTCATCCGCACCGTCGCTGTCGCCTTCGGCGATGCGCACGTAGTAACCGTCAACGCCACACTTGCGCGCCAGCGGCGTGTCTTGTACATACAGCCAGCGTTCGATCTGCGCGTTCCAGCTGTCGGCCGTGTCGCGCAGGTACGGCGCCAGTTCCGGCTCGCCGCATTTCCCGGCCCATTCCGCCGCAATCAGCAACGCGGCGATCTCGGCGGCCAGCGTGTATGGCGTGTATCCGCCGTCTTCCTCCCAGCGATCCTGTGCTGTCACCGGCCCGTTGCACACCAGGTACGAAGCCGCGGCGCGCACCATCGGCCAGAAGCGGCGCGTGCTGATGTCTTCGGGCAGCAGCGCGCCTTCGCGCGTCGCCAGATCGAACAGCAGCACGGGGAGCGCCGTCTCGTCCATCTGCAGGCCCTGCCAGTAAGCCGTGCCGTCGACCCACATGTTCTGCGGCCAATGCCCGTCGGCGTGCTGCGTCGAAGCCAGGTACACGAGCGCCGCGCGCGCCTCGGGCCGCGCTCCCGCCGCCAGCAGCCCGCCCGCAGACTGCACCATGTCGCGCGGCCACACGAGGTGGTAGCCACCGAGGTCGCCGTCGCCCTTGGAAAACCCCCAGGGCACGGCCAGGCTCGCAAGCAGCGCGCCGGGAATCAGCTTGGATTCATGCGTCTTGATGACCGCAGTGCTGACTTCGGAGAGCGTGGCGCGCGGCCCGACCGCGAGTTCCGACTGCCAATGCTCCCAGGGCCTGACATATCGATCGAGCAGCGCCGGGAATCCTTCTTCCAGCGACGCCCGCGCCTGATGCCCCGCCTCTTCCGCGCCGCGGCCCACGGCGATCGCCAGCACCGTTTCCTCATCGCGCAACGGCAACTCGCCGACCAGCGCGACGTTGCCGTTTTCAGCGCGCGTGTAGTGCCACTGCAGCGAGCCGTGCGCCATCAGGTCCTGCCAGCCGTCCGACGCGCCGACGAATCCAACCGAACGCGCGGTGAAGCCGTTCGAGGCCATCAGGCACAGGGCGCGATCGTCGCGCGATGCGAACAACCCAGGCGTATCCCGATAATCGGCGAGCCACGCGGTATTGCCGGCGCCGTAATTGCCGAGGTGCGCGGCCAGCAGCACATACACACGGTATCCGGCCGCACTGCCCTTGAGCACCGCGAATTTCAGCCGCACCATCACCACCGGCCGCTCCGCATCGGTGATGATCTCGGTCTGCAGGCGAAAGCGTCCCTGCGTGCATTCGGAGCCGACTGCGTAATAGGGAACGCCGGGCCGCGGGCAGCGCGTCAGGTTGCGCGCATGCCGCTTGATCTCGGCGACGAAACCATCCGGCCCCGCGATAAGGAAACCGACGTCGCGGGTGACCGCCTCGTCGATGCGCGGCGCATAGATCTCGTTGATGATGCCGTGCGAGAGCGTGAACCAGATCGGACTGCCGCCGAGGGCTGTACCGACGCCGCTCTTCGCAGCGGATGTCCAGCGCCCGGGTATGCCCGGCCAGCCCGGTGCGTAGCTCTCAACCATTGCGCTCACCGGCCATGATTGCGTTTACCCGCCATGGGCGAACTCCGGATAGTCGCTCATTGCGCCGTCGCAAAAGACAGTGCTTCCGGTCATGTAAGACGCGAGGCCGGACACCAGGAAGGCCGCGACGCGCGCAACTTCCTCCGGTTCTCCCATGCGGCCGAGCGGAATCTTCGTCAGCAGATCACGCAGCGTTTCGGGATTGCTCCACACGTTCTGATTGATGGGCGTGCGAATCGCGCCCGGCGCGAGCGCCAGAACGCGGACGCCAAACGGCGCCGCTTCCTGCGCCAGCGTCTGCGTCAGCATCGCCAGTCCCGCCTTGCTCGCGGTGTAGGCGCTGAAGCCGCTCCAGGCGATGCGCTCGTGCACCGAAGTCATGTTGAGCACGACGCCGCTCCGTTGCCCCACCATGCGCTTCAGCGCCTCACGCGCGCACAGGAAACTGCCGTACAGGTTGACGCGCAGCACGCGTTCCCAGACGGCCGGTTCGGCTTCCCAGGCAAGCGCCGATGCGCCGTCAATCCCAGCGTTATTCACGAGCGCATCGATGCCGCCCCACTGGCGATCGAGTTCAGCAAACATCGCGCCCACCTGCGTAGCGTCGCTGACATCGGCCGTAAGGCCAATGGCCTCGGCGCCCGCAGCATGGAGTTCGGCCAGCAGCGCATCCGTCGCCTCCGGATGGACGAGGTAATTGACCGCCACGCGCGCCCCGCAAGCGGCAAGCTGACGCGCGATCGCTGCGCCGATACCGGAGTTGGCGCCAGTGACGAGGATGCGCGCGCGGTTGAGTGCTATTTCCATGAACTGGCCGAAGCGACGGGTTCCATAGTGTAAGCCGCCGGCGCTGCCAGGGGGTGGCATCGGGATGGCATTGCGCAGATATAATGAAGGCGTTCGGCAGTCAGAGATCGACATCATGCCGCCAGAAGTTCGGGCCTTTGAATACGCGCTGGGCATCTTTTCGGTGCTGATCGGCCTCTCGGTGGCCGACATCGCCGCGAGCTTTCACCGTCTGCTCCGCTTCAGGTCACAGGTCAGGTGGGACCCGCTGGTCTTGCTGGCCGCCGGATATGCGCTGTGCATGGCGGTCTACATGTGGTTCGACATCTGGGGCGTGCGGCATTTTGGCGCCACGCGGCATTTTCTCTTTTACGTCGGCCTTGTCACCGAGCTGTTCGTGCTGTTCCTGGTGGCCGCCGCGAGCCTGCCCGATGATGTCGATGGTCCGACCGACCTGCGCGAATACTACGCCGCCAACTCTCGCTACTTCTGGTCGCTGGTGGCGCTGTTCCAGGGCGCTTACTTCGCCTTCGGGGTCTATTTCGCCGGTGGAGAGCCCGCCGGTTTACCGCGCGGGGTCGTGCTGTTGATGTGGTCGTTGATGACAGCTCCGCTGGTGATTTCGCTGGCGCTGTGCGTCTGGCGGTCGAGGACACTGCATTACCTGGGACTGGCAGGCCTGTTCGTGGTCATGCTGCTGCACTATGGAGCGGCCCAGATCAATTGACTCCGTCGCTGTCGATCGCAACGGCCGATGCTCGCCGACGCCGTAGTTATTCGCGCAGCTGGAATCTGACGCGAAACGCGTAACAGGAACTCACGACTCGTCCATTTTCTTTTGCCGGTCGATAGTGACCTGAACCGGCCTGCGCGAGCCGGATCGCACCGGCATCGAGCCTCGGACTGCCCGCCGATTGCGCCACCGTCGGGATTTCGGTCAATCGTCCCGCGCCATCCACGCACACGTGCACGGCAGCGCTTCCCTGCTCTCCAAGACGCTTGGCCGCCGGTGGATAGAATTCTTCCGCAGTTGGGAAGCCCTCTCCGGGCCCACCAGGTACCAGGTTGATTTTGGGCACCAGACCGCCGCCCACGCTTTCGGGCTTGCCGAGGTATGTATTGATTGGCGAAGGATCCGGCGGAAACGAAAAAGGCTTGTTGAATGGCAACGGCGGGACATGGGTCTCGGTGAATTGCACCTTTGGCCCGGGCGTCGCTGGATCCGCCGGCTGCGTGATCGTAAGTATCCGTCCATGTACGATCGGTGGCGCGGGCCGCGGCGGCGGTTGCTTGAACACGGACATGAATGCGTAAATCACCAGCAGATGAAACGCGATGATCACCATCATCGCCCCTGGGCGACGCGGCCACCGCTGCGCCGCGTGCGATCCACAAGCGGCCGCCATGGCACTGCCGCCGGCGGCGCTTGCCACCGTCACTCCAAGTGGGATTTCGCGCGCGATCGATTGAACGGCCCAGCAACATCCCAATCCGAATAACAGCCGGGACACCGGCCCACGGCGCGTTTCGAGATCGGCCAGCCATTCCTCTTCGAGTCGCTCCGACAGCGACGGCGGAGCCGCGGCGGCCGCACGTCGCACCAACTTGCCGGAGAAGTCTTGTTGCGCTTTCATGCCGGTACTCCTCTGGCGAAGCGCGCGAAAATTTCGCTCGCGCGGCTGAGCCCAGTGGATGTGAGGCGATACAGTCGGCGACGTGGTCGTCCGGCGCTGGACGGATCAACGTTTTCCCAGCGACTGACGAACCAGCCCGCCGATTCCAGTCGAAGCAAAATTGGATACAAGGTGCCGGAGGCCAGGCGACTACGTTTCTGCACGTCGGATCCGGCCAGCGAGTCGGTTGGGTTATCGAGAAACGCTTCCAGCACGTGCAGCGTCTGGAGCGAGATGCGGACATTGCCATCCGGTCTACCCATAGTTGTAAGTCTACATAGGTATCGCACAAAAAGCAAGCACAGAACGCTAATATCCGGCAACAGTCGGGGTGCGCGATGCCAGAGCTTGCTGATTGGGATAGTTTCTACGTCATCGTCGGGTCCGCCGCGGGTGGGCTGATCGGTCTGCAGTTTGTCGTGCTGACGCTGATCGCGCAGCGGTTGCCGCCGCGTGCAGCAGAAGGTGGTGCGGCGTTTGCGACGCCAACCGTGGTGCACTTCGCCACGGTACTGCTGCTGGCGGCGGTGCTGCGCGCTCCCTGGCACGCGATCACGTCTATCGCATCCATCTGGGGCCTTGTGGGTCTGCTCGGCGTCGTGTACGCCGGTATCGTCGCGCGACGCATGTGCTTGCAGAGTTCATACCGGCCAGGCCTCGAGGACTGGTTGTTTCATCTGGTACTGCCGCTGGGCGCGTACCTCACTCTCGCGTTATCGGCATTCGCTGCACCCGCGCATCCCCGCGACGCGTTGTTCGGCGCGGGAACTGCGGCGCTCCTGCTGTTGTTCGTCGGCATCCACAACGCCTGGGACGCGATCATCTATCACGTGTTTGTGAACATGTCGAAGCCGGACAATTAAATGCAAGAGACTGCGGGGAGCCGCCTGCCGCTGCGCTACGCCGTGGCCGTGTTCGCGGGCAACGGCCTCGAGTTCTACGACTTCATGACCTATGCGTTCTTCGCCGTCTACATCGGCAGGACGTTTTTCCCTTCCGGCGATCCGATGCTGTCGCTGCTCGCGTCGTTGGGAACATTCGGTGTCGGATTTTTCACGCGGCCACTCGGCGCGTTGTATTTCGGGCCGATGGCGGACCGCATCGGCCGCAAGCCCGTCATGGTGGCGAGCTTCACGCTGATGGGTGTTGGCATTGCGGGACTGTGCCTGACTCCTTCGTACGCGCAGATCGGCATCGCAGCGCCGATCCTGGTGCTGATATTCCGCCTGGTACAGGGCTTTGCGCTGGGCGGTGAAGTCGGACCGGCCACCGCGTACATGGTCGAGGCCGCGCCGGCCCTGCGCCGCGGCCTTTATGGTTCCATGCAGGCCTGCACCGTCGATATTTCGAACGCTATTGCGGGAGTCGTGGGACTGGTGCTGTCGCTCTGCCTCAGCCAGCAGCAATTGCAGGATTGGGGCTGGCGCGCGGCGATGGGCCTGGGCGTGCTGATCGTTCCGTTCGGGCTGTGGATGCGCGCGCGGCTGCCGGAGTCGCTCCCTGCCGCGACCGACACTCAGCTGGAGCCCGCTGCTGCACGCGCTGCTGCTGCTCACGCCGCAGTGCCGTTCACACGCAGCATCCGTCCGCACTTACGCACCTGGATGCTCGGCCTGATCGTGATCAGCAGTCTGACGATTGGCGGATATACAACCAACTACATGGGCACGTATTCAATGACCACGCTGCATTGGTCCAGCATCGTGGCCTTCAGCGTGGTGATCGCCACCAATGTCGTGTCTGCGATCTGCGATGCCACCGGCGGATGGATGTCGGATCGGATCGGCCGCAAGCCTGCGACCCTGGTGCCGATGAGTCTGCTCGTGGTCGCGATCCTTCCCTCGTTCTGGGCCATCGGGCGCTACCACAACCTGACTGCGCTTTACTCGGCCAGCATCCTGATGACGATCCTGTTCGCCCTGAGCAGCGGAGCGATCTTTACCGTCATCACCGAACAGCTTCCGTCGCACCTGCGCGCAGGAGGCATGTCGACCATTTATGCTTTCGCCGTGTCGATCTTCGGTGGCACGACGCAGTTCATGGAAACCTGGCTGATCCGTGCGACCGGCAGCCCACTGGCGCCCGCGTACTACTGGCTGTGTGCCGCCGCTGCCGGATTGCTCGCATTTTCGTTGCTGCCGGAATCCGCGCCGATCCGTCAAAGGAGCTGACTCATGCGCCTCGCCGACAAGCTCAAGCTCTGCTGTCTGCTCAGTGCGCTGCCTTTGCTGCACGCCACTGCGGCGGCTCAGGACGCGACCGTCACCGCCATTGTCGCGGAAGAATCCGCCATCGAGCGGCAGACCGATCCCAAGGATGGACCGGGTTGGCCGGATGTGAGCCTGGCCGCGGACAATCACCGCACCGCGGCGCTCAGGACAATTCAAATGCGGCTGTCGAATCTGCCGCCATCGCGCGCGGGCAGCGAGGATGATTTGACCCGGCGCCTGCTGGACTGGCGGCTGCGCATGCGGATCGAGGCGGCGCGTTTCGATGAAGCGCGCATTCCGTTCGACAATGGTGATGGATTCTTCAATGCCGGCAACTATGCCGCCGAGACCACGGTCATCCGCACCGAGGCCGATGCTGCCGCGTGGATTGCACGGCTCCGCGCGCTACCGGCCTTTTTCGATCAGGAGATGGACAACCTCCGGCGCGGCGTCGCCACGGGCTTCGTGCAACCGCAGTCCACGTGCACCGGAATTCTCGCGATCCTCAAAGTCGCAGCAGATCAACCTGCCGCGGCCAGTCCGCTGCTCCGGCCGCTGCGAACACTGCCCGCGACCATTCCCGCCGAGCGCCAGCAGGCGCTGCGGAGCGAAGCCGTGGCCGCGATCGAGCAAGCTGTCAAACCGGCGCAACGCAAGCTGGTGACTTTTTTCGAACACGACTACCTGCCGCATGCGCGTTCACAACTTGGCGCTTCGAACCTGCCCGATGGTCGTGCGTGGTATGCCTTCCTGGTGCGGCGTTCGACCACCACAGAACTGACACCGGATGAAGTCTTCGCGACTGGCGAACGGGAAGTGGCCCGCATCCACGCGCAGATGGAAGCCGCGATGCGCTCGACCGGCTTTACGGGCACACTGCCGCAGTTCATCGCGATGTTGCGCACCGACAAGCGCTTTTACGCGCCTGACCTCGCGACCTATGTCGAAAAGGCCAGCGAGATCGGCAAGCGCATCGATGGGCTGCTGCCGCTATGGTTTGGCCGGCTGCCGCGGCTGACCTGGACGATCCGGCTCAAGCCGGCGGAACTTGCCGCCTCGTCCAGTGGCTACGATCTGGGCGATCCGGAAAAAGGCGCGCCTGGAACCGTGGTCGTGAACGCCAACGCGCAGGAGAATCCGCTCTTCAGCCTGCCCGCCTGGATTCTTCACGAGGGTGTGCCGGGCCACCACCTGCAGATTGCACTCGGCCAGGAGCGCGCCGACCTGCCATTGTTCCGTCGCAAGGACGAGCCGACTGCGTACGTGGAGGGCTGGGCGCTGTACTCGGAGCAACTCGGCGAGGAGATGGGCGTGTACCGCGACGCCTACGAGCGATTCGGCCGTATGTCCTACGAAATGTGGCGCGCATGCCGCCTCATGATGGATGTCGGCATCCACTGGAAAGGCTGGAGCAAGGATCAGGCCGAGAGTTGCCTGCGGGAAAACACCGCCCTGCCGGAGACCGTGGTCGTGTACGAGACGCAGCGTTACATCGCGTGGCCCGCACAGGCACTGGCATACAAGATCGGCGAAATGCAGATCCTCGCCGAGCGTGCGCGAGCCGAGCACGCTCTTGGCGCGCGGTTTGATATCCGCGCCTTCCACGACGCCGTGCTCGACGATGGCCCGATGCCGCTGTCAATCATGCACGAGCAGATCAGTCGCTGGATCGACGCGGCCGCCGTGCATTAGTTCGACTGCTTCGCGGCCGACTCAAGCCAGGCGATCATCGGCTCGCGGATGATATCCATCTCGCTGTATTTCAGGCGCTCGGGCGAGTAAGCGCGCAACAACGCCAGGATGGCTCGCACGCTCTCAACGTCTGATTGAATCGAGGCAAGCGGGTCACTGTAGGTGTGCAGGCTGAACGCCACCGCGCGCGAATCCGGAAGACGGCTCAAGGTCTGCCGCTCCACCCGGATCCACAGCAGGTCTCCTGCCCGTTCCGGGTTGGCGCGCAAGGTGTCAAGAATCGCGTGCATCGCCGCAGCGTTCGCCGCGTGGGGATCTTCGCGCGGAAAAAATATCGAGGCCATCGGCGTGAGCTGCCAGTTGAAGCGCTCGCCAGGCGTCGCGGCATGAACGCTGCCGACAATCCGGTCGATCCTCCGGCCGAGCATGGCCGACAGACCCGGCACGGGCACGTGCGCCCAATCAATCGCGCGGCCCACTGACGCGACCAGCCGCCCGGAACTCGAGTACGCGTTGGATGCCGCGGTTATGAGCGCGCTGCCCTCGACCTCTTCGATGAGCATGAAATCTTCTTCGATGAAATTGCTTAAGAGCAGCAAGGGCTCAGTGGCGCGATCGTTCAGGTCGTATTCGGCGCCTGTGTCGAGTGATCTGAGGGCCGAATGGGTTCTCACAAAGCGATCCGGGTAGTCTTGCAGCAGATGCGCCACCACGCGTCCCAGCAACTCCCGCTGCGCCGGCAGTGAAACCGGCAGTGTTCGGTAATAACGGTCTGGGTAAGCAGCCAGCAGCTCGCGCTTCTCCCGCATGTTCGCCGCGTAGTCCGCCTCCATCAAAATCCAGCGATCCGGACTGAAGGGCCGCAGGCCGAGCTGAAATTCCGCCGCGGCCCAGCGATAGGGACGGTAGTACGGAGGCTTGTCTTCTCGTGCGCTCGCTGGCATCTGCACTCAGAGGAGTGACGGGTGGTGGAAAAGTTTATAGTCTAATGCCAGACCACATTCCAGGAGGCACACGCATGAATCCGACCAACACCTATCTCGCCGTCTTCGTCGGCAGCAAGACCAGCCCGCGGCGCGCCGCCTGGGATGCCATGCCGGAGCAGGAACGCCGCGCAAAAGAGCAGGAAGGCATCGCCGCCTGGCACGCGTGGGCCAACCGTCATAAGGCAGCCATCATTGAGATGGGCGGCCCGCTCGGCAAGACCAAGAAAATCTCGTCCGGCGGCATCGAGGATGTCAGCAACGCGCTCGGCGCATTCACGGTGGTGCGCGCCGATTCGCACGAAGCAGCGGTCAGGATGTTCGAGAAGCATCCGCACTTCACGATCTTCCCGGGCGATGCGATCGAGGTCATGCCGGTGCTGCAGATACCAGGCGCGTGAAGCACCCGGTATCTGCAACCTGCAGCGCCACCAGGGTCTAGTGGCTGTTGTCTATGAGCGCGGTCCCATCCGCGGCAGGCGGTGAACCGGCCGGCGCGTCCACAGCCGGTGGAGCCGTGGCCGCAGGTGCGGTGTCGGCCGGAGTCGCGGCCGCAGGTGCCGCGTCGGCGGGCGCCGCATCAGCCGGTGCCGCGACCGGTGGTGTCAAGGGCGCCGGCGTCGCGTCCGGACTGGAAATGAGCGCAGCGGGTGCGGCCGGTGTGACATCGGTGACGTCCGCTTTTTCCAGCTGACGAATTGCGCGAGCAGGCTTCATCGTCTTGGCCGGCTTGGACTCTGCACCAATCGGCTTTGAAGGAGCGATTGCCGGGTCAACGGCTGGCGGTCCGCTCCGCTGAATCGACGTCGCCTCGATCGGTGGCGGCGCGGCCGCGGCTTGCGCCGATGCCGTCGCGTCGGCGGTGCTCTGACTGGACGAATAGGCCGTAGACGAATCTGTCATGGGTTGAGTTGCCGCATTGAGGGCAACCTGATTCGCCATCTGTTGCCTGGCTTGCACAGCAAATACAGACACCCCAATTGCGCAGACCGCGGCAAGGCCAAAGCCAACCACGATCTTGCTGGTTGCGTTTGAGTTCGGCATGGTGGATTCCCGGTTGGTTGGTGGATGACGGCTATACCCTAGCGCCCACGAATTCCGCCGGCTGTAGGCCAAACGGACAATCGCGCTTCCCGCGCGACTACGCGGCGAAACTCAATTCATGATTCACAGCTAACCTGTTGAATTCCGGCCGCTCCACTCAGGGGTGAAGGAATGCGCCTACAGGCGCATATGACGAATGCGCAACGTCCGGTAGATCTCAATCGCTATACTTGTGGCACCCCGTCGCGCAGAAGTCCGACGCAATGTGAGGATCGGGCGATGACCCGCATACTGATTGCCGATGACCACGCGGTGGTGCGCGCCGGATTGCGCCAATTTCTCGAAGCGGATCCAGCCATTGGTGAAATCGGCGAGGCCGCGAGCGGCAATGAGGTTCTCGAGAAGCTCCGGCTTGGCACGTGGCAGCTGCTGCTGCTCGACATCAACATGCCCGATCGCAGTGGGCTCGACATTTTGCGACAGGTGCGCTCAACACATCCCGAGACGCGTGTCCTGATACTGAGCGGGTTCCCGGAGCGTCAATACGCGGTCAATGTCCTGCGGGCCGGTGCGAGCGGTTTCCTCTCCAAGGAAAGCGCGCCCGATGAACTCCTGAAAGCCGTCAAAATCGTGCTGAGCGGCCGTCGCTATGTCAGCGGCGCACTGGCTGAGCAGCTGGCATCGGATCTGGACGGTGATGCGCAGCAGCCGTTGCATAGCAAGCTGTCGGAGCGCGAATTCCAGATCCTGTGCAAGCTCGCCGCCGGACGAGCCGTATCCGAGATCGCCGGCGAGCTGTTCATCAGCGTCAAGACCGTCAGCACCTATCGCACGCGTGTTCTGGAGAAGATGAATTTCAAGACCAACGCCGATCTGACCGCCTACGCGCTGCACAACGAGCTGATCCAGTGACCACTGGCTCGCTCAGGGTTCTGCTGGTCGAGGATTCGGCCGTTCTCGCGGACCGGCTGAGCGAATTGTTGAACCACGTTCCTGGCGTGACGCTGGTCGACAAGGTCGACACCGAAAGTGCCGCAGTTGGCGTCGTGCGTTCGCAGTCGATCGACGTCATGATTCTCGATCTGCACTTGCGACAAGGCACGGGTCTCGGTGTGCTGCGCTCGCTGGCGGATGAACCACATGGCGCCGTGGCGATTGTGCTGACCAACTACGCATTGCCGCAGTACCGGCGTGCCGCGAGCGACCTGGGCGTACGCTATTTCCTGGACAAGGCGCGCGAATTCGAGCGCATTCCGGACGTTCTGCGTGAAATCGCCGACGCCGCGTCCAGACACGATCAGGCGGACGCGACCTGAATCCTGTCCAGGGGCAGGCGCACCTGCACCTCCGTGCCCTTCCCGTTGATGCCTGGCGACAGGAACCAGGTTCCACCCAGCGCCTGCACGCGATGGCGCATGCCTAGCAGCCCGTGCGAGCCCACCGCCCGGCCGCGGACTCCGGCCAACCCGATGCCATCGTCGCGTATGGCCATGATCAGTTCCTGGTCGCTGACGACTACGCTGAGTTCAACAGCCGTGGCGCGGGCATGCTTGATGATGTTGGTCATCGCTTCCTGCGCAATGCGGAAGATCGCAATCGAGGCGACACTGCTGATCGGCAATTCCTCCTCGGGCATGGAGTCCTCGCATTTCAGGCCCGCCCTCCCACAGGATTCCTGCAGCTGCCAGCGCAGTGCTGTGTAGAGACCCATGTTGTCGAGCAGAGTCGGGCGCAGTTGTTCGACGACCCGACGCTTCAGGTCTACCCCTGAATCCAGCGCCCCGAGCACGCGCTCCCAGCGGTTGCGGCTGTCGGCATCTTCGGCAGCCACTTTCCGGCGCAGCCAGGTCACATCCATCTTTGCTGCCACCAGCAACCCACCCAGCTCATCGTGCAGTTCGCGGGCAAGCTCGCCCTTTTCCTGCTCCTGCACCTGCTGCAGATGGCTGGACAGAGCCGACAGATCCGTGGTGCGCTCGGCGACCAGGCCCTCCAGTTCATTCTTCTCGAGCAGCAATCGCTGCGCATCTGCCACTCGCCTGCTGATGTTGCGGCTGATCAGCACGCCGGCCAGCAGCACCAGCAGGGCATCGAGCGTCAGACCGCCGACGGTAATGATGCGGGTCAACAGCAGGTCCCTGCGCTGCGCATCCACCAGTGTTGGAACAACATCGGCTTCGAGGGCGCGCAACTCCTCCACGGAATCGCGAATCTGCACCATGGTGCGGGTGCTGACGCGCGCGCGGATGAATTCCGCCGCTGCGTCCCGGCTCGTCGTCTGCTGCAACTTTATGGCGATAGCCAATTCGCTGAACCGGTCGGACATCAGCACATCGATTGTCGAAAGCTGCGCGAGGACCTGCGGATTCCCCTGCTGGTAGGCGCTGCGCAGGGCTACAAATATGGGTTCCCGCTGCACCAGCGCTTCCCGGTACGGCTGAAGAAATGCGTCCTCGCCGGTCAGCAGGTAATCCCGCTGACTGTTCTCGGCGTCAACGAGCAATTGCATCAGGTTGGAGAGCAGCGTCTGACGCTGCAACAGCGACTGTACGCGCTGCGTGCTTTGCGCCAGCCGATGCTGTGCCGCATTGTGGATGGCGAAAGTGCCGCCCAGCAGGGCCAGTGCCAGAAGAATCGGCGCCAATACGTAGCGGCGGTTGAATCCCAGCATCAATCAGGCTTCCGCGCCGGCGATTGTTGATTCAGGCATATCTCGAAAGCCCCCGCCCGCCGTCTGACCGGGACCGGAAGTGCGTTCAGCGCTTCCGGTCCCGGCGTACGGTCAACTCTACTATATGCCTGGCTTCATTCTAGCTGCCATTGGAGCTGAGGCGGGAAGTGTCCACGCTCTTTACGCCATCGACTTTCCCGGCGATATCCTTGACGTGATCAATGGCATCCGGGTTCGCCAGATTGCCACTCAACATGACCACACCGTGCTTCGTCGTGACGTTCACCTCAAAGCCCTTGCTGACACTGTCGGCGAGCAGTTCCGACTTCACCTTGGCCGTAATCACGCTATCGGTGACGACCCGCTCGGTAGACTTCGCCACCTGCTGCGCCGCCGGCGCGATAGTCATGTTTGCCGACGGGATGCTGAGGTCAATGGCGTCAACACTCTTCACACCCTCAACGGCCGTTGCCAGCTCAATCGCTGCAGTCTTGGACTCGGCACTTCCCACGGTTCCGGCGAGTGTCACCACTCCGTTGGTCGTGGTGACCTTGATCTGCGCTTCCTTCACCCGGGCATCGCCGAGATACTGCGCCTTGATCTTGCCGGTAATGGCGGTGTCGCTGAGCGCCGCTACAATGCCGTCACTGTGAGGCTGGGGCGCAGCCGCTTCGCCGGTTTCGGCGATCGCTACTCCGGTGAAACCCATCCCGGCCGCAAGCGCTGCCGTGATCAGCGTGGTGCGAAACATCCACTTGGAATTTTCAAAAGCTTTCATCGCGATCCTCCGATATGACCCATGTAAGGGCAAATGTGCAACGGACTTGTTGCGTGCCCAACCTTGACAGGCGAGTCATTGCGGCACCATTGGCCGATTGCGCATGTTGACGTCGGACGATTCTGACACCCGCTGTCATCATCGAACGCGGTCCGCCGGCTACAGCCGCAATGCCCTTACACCGCTCACGTGGGTGTTACCGCGTTCGTAAAAACGCACCAGCCGATCTACATCGCGTGTGATGCCGATGCGAACGCTCTTGCCGATCGCGCCAGTCTGTTGTGTGCTCGCGGCCAGCCAGAGCGAGCCGGCAGCGCACAGGTCTGATCCGTCCTGGCTGAGATCAACGCGCAATGCCCTGGTCAATCGACCCGGGCCTCTGCCGAGATCGGCCAGGCGTGTCGTGCCGCGAGGGCGGGCCATCATTTCGTCGATGCCTTCCAGTGGCTCGATGGCACGCAGCAGAACTCCGCCACCTACACCGGCCAGTTCGCTCGTCACATTCAGAAGGAACGATGTCCCGTGGCAGAGATATACATAAGCGTGGCCTCGTTTCAGAAACAGCGACCGGTTGCGCTGCGTCTTTCCATTGAACGCATGTCCGGCTGCATCACCGACCGGATAGGCCTCCGTCTCGACAATGCGCCCGCTCAACCTGCCAGTGCCAGTGTCACGGACCACGACCTTGCCTATCAGATAGCGCGCCAACTCCACGGTATCCGCTGGAAGCTCCGCTCGATGAAGGCGCCTTAGTCGACTCACTGCGTCACCACTCCCTTGCAGTTTCCAATGCAGTGTGTAATACAATACACACCATGAGCAGACGCATCAACGTGATGATCGATGACGATACCTGGGGCTTCCTGGGTCGCGTACCTGCGGGCGAGCGGAGCCGGACGATCAACGAGGCGCTACGGGCCTGGGTCGCGCGGCGCCGGCGTGCCGATGCTGTCCGCGAAATGAGCGCGCTGACCTATCAGTTGCCCAAAGTGAGCACGGCCGAAGTTGCCCTCTGGATTCGTGAAGAACGCGACCGGAGACGCTGATGGCGTTGCCGATTGTCGTTCCTGACGCATCGGTGATATTGAAATGGGTATTGCCGTCGGAGGACGAAGCCGACGCCGCGCGCGCGTTGTTGCTTCGCACGGCTATCGCACAGGAACAGGTGCGAGCGCTGGTCCCGTCACTGTGGCTGTACGAAGTGGGCAACACGGTGTCGCGGCGCTTTCCTGCGCACGCATCGCAATGGCTGCCAGCCCTGATGAAATTTGGCCTCGAGGAAGCACGGCCGACGGAACGATGGCTGGCTAACACTCTGGATTTGATCGCGCGCTACGGCGGTACTTTCTACGACGCTGCGTACCACGCTGTCGCGCTCGTCAACGGCGGTGTGTTTGTCACCTCAGACCTGCAATACATCGCGAGGACCGGAAAAGACGTCGGCATCATGTTGCTTGCCCATTGGCAGCCTCCCGAGGCCCGCGCAAAGCGGCGCAGACGTTGAAGGCCGCCCGGCTGTCGAGATCGCGCTAGATCTTCGTCCGCTTCGGCCGTACCACATTCTTGCGTGCATCCTGTTTCGCCTTCACCGCCGTTTCTTCCCTTACCAGTCTCTCCCAGGCCGAGCGCACTGCCGATCTCACCTTTTCCTCGCTCGCCCCCTCCAATTTCACCAGCGTACTGCCCTGCTCACCCCAGGCCCCTTTGGCCGGCGCGAACACGGCTGGCATCTGCCGCACAAATTTGGATTGCTCGTCGCTTGAGAGCTTCACCATCCCGTAGCCCGCATCCGGGTAACCCAGCGTCGCGAAGATCTTGTTGCGCACACGAAAATCCGCGTGCCCCTGGTGCGAGGCCTCGACGACGCCCGGCAACTCAAGGGCCAGCGCCCTGAATGCCTCGGTGTTCACGGGGCTGGCACCGGGCGGTGCAAGCGTGTGTCGAGTGCAAACGGCTCCTGCCTGACCAATGTATAGGTGCCTTCTGCGCGAGTGGGATCAAAGATCAGGTTCCAGCTGTGCGTCGACACCACGCTTGGAATCACGACATAGAGATGCGTTGCGAGCAACGTATCGCCAAAGCCCTGCTGCCCGGCGCTCGGAAACCCCGGACGCAGCCAGTTCGCGTTCGGTACATTCCCGGGGTCGACGACATGCACGGCCTTCGGCTCCTCAATTCGTACACTCGTGAGCACGTGCGCTACGGTATCAAGCATTGCAAAGCCCGTGTGCACGGCGCGCTCGAGAATGGTCGTGGCCGGATCAAGTGAGCAATACACGGCCCGCTGCCCGACACTGTTCCAGCGCCCGCCTTCGGCTCGCGCACCCTCGCCGCTGCTCCAGCTTGCGGCGTGCCGCGCCCCATCGAGCCGCCATGCGATCAGATCCGAACTGCGCGCTAGCGCCGCCGGGAGCCCGGTCACGTGTAGACGCCGAACTCAATGCGGCCGAGCAACCGCTCGACCATTTCCGCACCCACCGCTGTTGACAGCAATTCGAGCGGCCGACGCTGATCGAGTCCAATAGCCGGACTATTCAACCATTCCTCGGCGGCCTCCTGATTCCCCAACACATCGGTGGCCTTGGCCAGCACCTCGGCAAACTTCCATGCCCGCCCGCTCTGCTCGGGGCTCAAGGGCTTCTGCGGCGTCTGATTGCGCCGCTGGACTGTCCGCATGCTCAGGCCCACGGCCTGGCGTACATCTGCGGGCGCGAGGACCTTGACGCGTGAGAGCAGGAAATTGAAAGCGCTGCTCGGAATGCCGCGTTCGAGCACCTCGTGAATGTCCAGACGCGTGCGGATTTTCCGTCGCAGGAGCGAGGCTCCACCCAACAGGTCCGCCGCCTCCGCGCGCGGCAACTTCGATTCTGCACGTGGCCTTACCGCTACCGCACCGCTGCCCATCTGAACCTCCGGAACCTTTGCGTCATCTGTCGCGTATTAATATGCCATGTGACGCTATCATTCTCAACTAGGGCGATATAAATGCCTAATTAATGCCAATAACTGGCTTATTGATACATTAGAGATACAGTCTCAAAGACCCCCGCTGACTTGCCGGATTTGCGAACCCCAGGACACACGAAAGGCGCTCGCCGCGGTAATGTCCAAGGGTTCCTCAGAGGCCTGCATGCCATGCGCTTCATACGCGGACTGGTTGACCGATTATTGCTGCTGGCCGCCGCCATTACGGGCGGCCTGGTACCCGGATTCATCTCGCAGTACCGGCAGCGACTCGGCGGCCGGCTCGACCAGGCGCTCGCTGATCTCGCGCCCTGGCGGCACCTTGCCGACCAGTACCACCATGGCCAGCTCGCCGAGCTCATCCAGTATCACCTGGCGAGTCTTGATCCGACGTTCCACGCCGAGGGCGCGATTATCCAGTCACTGGTTCAATCAGTAGCGCGTCTGCAGATCGCCGTCGACGCGTTGCACACGTCCCTCTTCCACCAGATCGCGTACCTCAGCACGCACACCGATCCCGAACTCGCGCGTGCCACCTTCCGTGACTGGGTACCCACCTTCGCGCTATCCGTTGAAGGAATCGTCTTCGCGCTTGCCTTCGCTCTGGCCCTCTGGTTGATATTTCACGCGCTCTGGCATCTGGTGGGACTGGCGATTCGGCGCTGGCGCGAGCGACGCAAACTCTAAGAGCTAATGTTTCGCCAGCATCTGACGCGCTTCCCGGATCTCGGGTCTTCCAGGCTTGTCGGCGTGCGCACAGACCGTCAGCAGCTCGCTAAAATACACTTGACTCAACGCTCTGTTCCCGCTGAGTTGCGCAGCGCGTGCCGCTCCATATAGCGACCGGAATCGCCGCGGCTCCTTCTTCAGCGTCGCTTCAAACTGTGCCAACGCCAAAGCCGGCCTGTTCATCTCAAGCAACATCTGACCGAGCAATTCCCGCGCTGGAGACAGCGGCCCCGGTGTCACAGCACTCTTCTCTGTCCCATCTTCCATGTTCGCCGCCAATTCCATCTGCCGCAAGGCTTCCTTGTTCTTGCCCGCCGCTAGCGCAGACCATGCCGAGACTGCAGTGGCCTGTATTTCCACCTGCTGCGCCCAATAGGGCTCGTTGGCTTTCGACAGACGCTCCTGGATCTGTTTCAGCGCTGTCGCTGCTTCGTCTGCTACCGCAGCGTGCCCCAGTCGCGCCGCACCCAGACCCCGGGCGAACCAGGTAGTCGCATCCGTGTAAGGAAATGGCGTCTGCGATAGCGCCAGCTTCTCGGCCTGCTGCCAATCCTGGCGCTCCAAGGCGTATCGTGCCGGGATTGCCGCGAGGGCAAAATAACCAGCCGCCGGTGGGCCGGCGCCATTCAGCTGCACTTTCGGATTGAAGCGTGAGGCTATTTCCGGCAGTGCAGTCACCATTCCACCTGCCGCCTCATCCTGCCCCGTTTGCAAATAGGCGTAAGTCTCGTAGTCGCTCGCGTGCAACTCTTCGGCGGTCTGACCCTGGCGCCGCGCGGCCGCCGCGGCCGCGATGTTGCTGTCGATCGACTCCTGCCAGTATCCCAGGCGGGTAAACGTGTGCGATGGCATGTGCAGTGCGTGCGGAGCATCGGGAGCAATTGCCGCGTAACGTTGCGCAGCAACCAGAGCCCGGCCCGCGAGCGTTGGCACGTCGTACGCGTGAATAAGGTAATGCGATAAGCCGGGATGCATCGGCTCCTCGGCAAACAATTTCTCGAGAATTGCTCCCGCCTTGAGACGGTCTGCGTAGGTCTTGTCGGCGGGATCCGCCGCGACCGCGAGCGCCAGCGCGTAGAAGATCTGCGCCTCATGATCTTCCGGATATTTTGCCGCGACCTCTCCCATGGCATCGCGATAGGCAAGCAAGCGCGCTTGCTGCTGCGTGGCTTCGAAGTCACCGTACAACTTGCCCACTGCCGCCACATAGTCCCGCTCGCGCTGCGTCTTCGCACCAAGCGCTTTGCCTTGTTCAGCGCTTTGTCGACCGAGCTGCAACTGGCTCTGTTCTTTCTTTCCTGGCGCGAACGGATTGCTCCAATCGCTGAGCGCGATTCCCCAATATGCGATCGCGCAAGCGGGGTCTTGCTTCAGAACCGCGTTGAATCCCTCGATGGCCCGGCTGAACTGGAAGGAATGAAGCAAGGCCACCGCACGATTGAAGTCGCTCTGCGCCGGCTCGATGCATGATGTGGCGAATTCAACCTTTCCTAGCGTCTCGCCATCCCCATGCTGATGCGTCTGCTCGCCGTGACTCACCGCCGCGGCACAGAGCGATAGACTGGCCAGCAATAAAGGAGTGAATTTCATGGGTTCCTTCCTGCCTTGCCGCTGGCGAGCCACGGGACGTTGCGGTACGTTTCCGCTACCAACCAGGCGCTGGTGGCGATCGCCGAAGAAATCAGGAACTCGCTCCAGTTCCCCTGATCACGAGGCGCAGTAGCCAGTAGCGGTATCCAGACGAACACCGTGATGATCCACAGCATTGCGCTCTCGAGGTTTGCCGCGAGGCGTGGATAGAACCCGAATAGCATTCCCGCTGCCGCAGCCAGGCTCGCGGCGCCCGTCAAGTAAGTCCAGGCGAGGGGAACGTGCATCCATTTGGGCACCAGACTTGCGGTCAGGTCGTGGTAGGCAAAATGACTCAGCCCGAACATCGGCAATGCCGCAATGAACAGCAACCGGGCCACGCGAACCCCGCGCTCACTGACAGCGAACGGAAGAAGCCGCCGCTCCCACTCTCCGGCGAAGACCGCAAACAGACACCAGGCTCCGGCTGAAATGGCGGCCATCTCGCCGAACGCCTCCCAGTTCACCATTACCTGAGGGGCCAGGAGCAGCGTCGGGAGTTTGAGCAGGATCAGCCATAGCAGCAGGAACGGCAGCAGAACACGGCAGGCGATGCGGACGAACTGCGGCAGCAGCAGGCCGATGCCGGTACCGAGCGTGATCGCAGCACAGAGACAAATCACGATGAGCCGGCCAGGCAGTTCCGCGGGGATCGGCTGCCAGATGACGGCGTGGCTTCCGTAGATCAAAGTGATGATGCCGAGGCCCAACATCATTGCCGCAAAGACCGCGCGGCTCGGTCGCAAGGACATCACCATGGACAACCTCTATGGGCTGTTTGCCCATCACCGCACCTTACAAAGGCGAGTTCGGTTTTTCCACTTCGAATGACACCGAGACGGCTTTCCTGCGTCGGCAGTTGCGCATACGGACGCTTTTAGCCCCCGGACCACGCTTGATCGAGGATTCCGAACTGACAAACAGGCTGCGACTGCCGCTGTTCACCATCGTAACTCGCACGCGCTTGACCTGATCGATGCTCAGATCTCCGTGGCTCTTGCGCCGCCGGCTTAGTGTGCCACGCAACATGAAGCGGGTTTAAGGGCGAGATGCTTGACTTTCCTGCTCTTGAGGAACATTACAGCACGGTCGGTGGCCCTGACCCATCACCTCAAACAGAATCGGGGAATTGCATCATGAAGACCGCGCTACTGCTGCTCTCGCTGTTGCCGATCGCTGCGTTCGCAAAGGATCCATTCGAAGGCACCTGGAAGGCGCGCGTGGATTCCTTCAAGACGACGGGCGCCCCGGATGTCTTCGAACTCAAGGACGGCACATTTACCTGCAAGAGCTGCGCACCGCCGTATTCGATCAAGGCCGACGGCACCCTGCAGAAGACTCCCGAGAATGCCTATCGGGATCACGCCTCATTCAAGATCACCGGGCCGTCAAGCGCCGATTGGTCCGTGCAAAAGGACGGCAAGCCGATTGCCAACATTTCCTTCTCGGTGTCGGCCGACGGCAAAGTGCTGACGCAGAAGGCGACGAATTACGTCGGCGCGACCCCCGCACATTTCACCGGCACCGAGATACGCACGGCGCCCGGCGCGCCCGGCTCGCATGCGATCGCAGGCAGCTGGCAAAACAACGGTTTGACTGACGTTTCCGTTACCGCGCTCACCACCGTCATTGCCGCCACACCCAATGGTCTCAAGTACAGCTCCAACGGCACTTCGGTGGACGCCAAGTTCGATGGCAAGGAATATCCGACGATGGGCGACCCGGGCCACACGATGGTGACGCTGAAGCGCATCAACGATCACGAGATCGAAGAGACCGATCGGAGCGATGGCAAGGTCACCGACATCGTCCACTGGAAGGCCGCGAGCGACGGCAAGACGATCAACTTCGTCGACGACGACAAGCTCCACAATACGACGACGACGTTTATCGACGATCGCGTGCAGTAAGCGCGCCTCCATCCACTGGCCACCCAAGAACGCAGGGCAATGGACTCGGGGCCGCTATGCTGAAGGATGCGCTGGGGCGCTCCGCAGGCGCCGCCGATACCATCTGCGCGCGCTACTTGTCCACGCAAAGGATCATCGGCCGAAAGCCTTTTATGAACATTTTGATTTCGAGCAAAGCCCGGCACTTTCATCTTCGAGCCGGCTGGCGAGGCTCACACGCTCGTCATCACCGACGATTCACCCGAGCCGGCAATTATTTTTTCGTCGTGGATGGAGCACTGGTCTACCTGGACAAGCCTGCCAATGGAACAATGGCTGCATTCGAGGACGGATTTAGCGCTCTTGAGCAGAGTCGTAAGTTCTTTCGCGAAACCGGTTTGGATGTCGGCCAATTGGACCTGCGGATCCGATAGAAGGGCGCGGGCCCCGTGAATACACCGTCTTGACCGGCGCGGCGCAACTGCCCGCTCTCGGTCAATCGGATGTACAGCGGCTCTCGTGATTTAGCTAGTCGGCGACTCTGCGCCACCCGTGACCAATATTGACGTCGGCAGTGACGCCACGATTAGCATTGATCTAAACATTCAACTCCCCCATGTTCTACAACCGCACCCTGCGGGCGCCTTACCAGAGCCGTGCCCCCAACCGGTACTGTTGACCATCGACGAAGGTTGTGTGAGTCCCCTTCCGAGCGTTCCACTAGTCACGCATAATGAATGTTATGTGGAACCCACGGTGAGTTGTGCGAGGACGGCTACCGGCCCGATGGGGGCCGCTCGTGGCTATACTTCCCCGTGGGACTCGTGGCTCCTTTAGATTCCCATGAACCAGAACACTACCGATAGAATCGGCGAGGGAATGGGCCGTAAGAGAATTCCGGTCATTGTGATCCTGATCGCCTGCGTTTATCTGGCCGTGGGTGTCGGCGGTTTTGTTGCTCACTTGAGCGACCCTCGCGCACCTGTCTGGATTGTTGTCGAGGTCACTGAGATTCTCGCAATCGTTTGCGGCGTTTTTCTGCTGCGCGCACACAATTGGGCTCGCTGGCTTGCCGGTGCATGGATGGCCCTTCACGTCGTCTTAAGCTTCGGCGAAATGCGCCAGCTCGCGATTCACAGCCTATTCTTCGTGTTGATTGTCTGGTGTCTCTTCCGTGCGGACGCAAATCGCTTTTTCCACAAAACGCGGCTGGCTTAGTTTGTTCTGAACGCATGACACGTTTTCAAGTTCTGGTTTTTATCTTGTGCTGTGTCGGCAGCACTCTGGGCGCGGCAGAGGAAAAGCCTCTGTACACGATCACCAGAACCGTTCCGATTGGCGCACCCGATCGATGGGACTTGCTTACCTACGATGTCGAATCCGGGCGCGTATACATCGCGCACGGCGACCGCGTAACCTTGGTGGATGGCCAGAGCGGTGAAGTCATCGGCAGCGTCGAAGGCTATGCAGGCGGCACTCACGGGGTCGCAATCGTTTCCGGCTTCGGACGCGGCTACACCGATGACGGTCAATCCGGAACGGCGGGCTCTTTTGATCTGAAGACGCTGAAGTCTCTCAAGACCATCAAGGCAGATGAGGATGCCGATGCCATCGTGTTCGACCCATCCAGCGGGCATGTCTTTGTCGTCGACTCCGATCCGGGACGCATCACGGTCATCGACCCCACGACTGACACCGTGATTTCGACTCTGGATGCAGGTGCCAAATTGGAGATCGGTGCCGCCGACGGCAAGGGCAAGGTCTACGTCAATGGCGAGGCGCAAAGGGAAATTCTGCGCATTGACACCAGCACTAACAAGATTGATGCACGCTGGCCAATTCCCTCCTGCGCCAGCCCGCATGGCCTGGCTATCGATGCGGCATCGCACCGCGTTTTCTCGACTTGCGAGAACAATGTCATGGTGGTCGTCGATGCCGACAACGGCAAGCAGATAGCGCAATTGCCGATTGGCTCGCGCACTGACGGTGCGGCCTTCGACCCTCGCACCAAACGCGCTTTCAGTTCCAATGGTGACGGAACCCTGACGGTTATCGGCGAGAAATCGGCATCATCCTTCGTGTCACTTGGCAGTGTGCCGACAATGCGCGGGGCACGTACGATGACGTTGAATCCGAAGACCGGGCGCCTCTACCTGGTCGCGGCGGACTATACGGTCAATGAGTCAGTCGATCCCGGGGACTTCCGCCACCGTTATTCAGTGGTTCCAGGTTCGGCCAAACTGCTGTTCCTTGATCCCGCTTCGAGCGGCCATTAGCGCGATGCAGGGCCCGGGACACCTCCCCAGCCCTGCCTAAGAAACCCTAAGCCGTTGATTGTCCGCTGCTGTCCCGCTTTCGATTAACAGCATTTGCAATTCATTACACCTTATGGTGTAATGTAATCCATGGAGCCACTTACCGACATTTTGAGCGCCGTATGTCACCCCACGCGTCGCGCAATCATCCGGCAGCTGGCCAACGGACCGGCCCGGTTCCTGGACATTGCCGAACCGTTTGACGTGGCTCTGAACGCCGTGACGAAGCATCTGAAGTTGTTGGAACGCGCGGGTTTGATCGAGCGTGAAAAACGGGGCCGCGAGGTGTTGATCTCGCTTCGGCCCGCAGGACTTCGCTTGGTAGCCGAATGGGTGCACGAATACGAGCGCTTTTGGACCAAGAGGCTCGATGAGTTTGAGGGTTATTTCAAGCAACAGAAAAGGAGTAGGAAGCGATGAACGGCGCAAAGACCATTGAAGTCAGGGTAGAACGAACCATTCCTGCTGCGGCCGGCGATGTGTTTGATGCCTGGTTGAACCCCAAGGTCCCGGGCAACCCGTGGCATATGGCTGACAAGTACCTGCTGAATCCCACAGTCGACGGGTTCTTTTACTGGACTATCAAGGGGACGCCCCACTACGGGCGCTTCACGGCGGTCGAACGACCGGGCCGCCTTGAGCACACGTGGATGTCACCCAATACTGCCGGCCTGGAGTCGATGGTGACAGTGACCTTCAAGGGCAAGGGCAAAGACACCATGATGACGCTGGTGCACTCAGGGCTTCCCGATACGGATGGCGGCAGATCCCACGAAAAAGGCTGGAACTTCTTTCTGGATGGCTTTCAGAGCCAGCTGGCGAAATCCGGCAAGGGATTCCAATCATGAAATTCATGTTGATCTCACGCCACACCAACGGCGCAGACATTCCCGTGAACGAACGAGAGCAGAACCTGCAGAAGATGGGTGAGTGGATTGCCCTGCTCAAGCCTACGCTGGCTATGCCCATCAGGGGTGGCACCACTGTTACTGCAAGCAAGGTTGAGCGATATATGGGGGATATAGGCGGGGCCATCGTTTATGAGGCCGACGATCTTGAGCACGCGGTCGCGCTGGCACAAAAGTCGCCCGGCCTCAAATACGGTTTCACGCACGAAGTATTCCCAGAGATCTCACTCAGCCAGGCGGCGCAAACAAATACCTCTGAGAAAGTGTGACCACAACGCAAATACGGTGCCAGTAGATCCTTTGATTCCCTACTGGGAGAGGCGCGTAAAGCCGTCGGCGCTCCAGTCCTCGCTGCCGACGCCGTGATGGACGAAGAAGAGCCCGTCTGGATCGTATTTCGTCTTGACGGCCCGCAGCTTCGAATAGTTCTTGCCCCAGAACTCCTCCCGCCACGAGGCATTGAAGAAATTGCCCTCGTTGCAATACGA
>PMNQ01000038.1 GCA_003162555.1 Gammaproteobacteria bacterium
AGCGGAATACGCCACTGCCAGCCCGCCTCCTGCGCCGTGGAGCGCGTATAGGGCGTCAGCGGACTGACCCGCTCGCTCGGCACTGCCAGCGCACGATCGCAGGGCAGCCAATGCGTCCAGTTTTCGTAGCCAGTCTTCAGTGCCTGTTCGATCAGCAGCCCTCTGAACCCAGAGCAATCGACGAATAGCTCGCCGCTGAGCTCGCGGCCGTCCTTCAGCCGCAGCGTCTTCACATCGCCACTCTCCGGCTCGAGCTGCACGTCGACCACCATGCCTTCGATGCGCCGCACGCCCAGGTGTTGCGCATAGCGGCGCAGGTAAGCAGCATAGAGCGAGGCGTCGAAATGGAAGGCGTAGATGATGCCGGNNACGAACTCGATGCCGAGCTTGAAACTCCCCTGCGTGTGGCGCAGGAAATCGTCCTCGTCCAGGCCCAGCATCTGGTTGAACAGATTGATGGCGGGGATAGTCGCCTCGCCCACGCCGACGATGCCGATCTCGTCCGATTCCACCACGGTCACTGACAGGCGCGGGCCCATGACCTTGGCGAGGGCCGCCGCGGTCATCCAGCCTGCGGTGCCGCCGCCGACGATTACTACCGATTTGATCTCGACGCCCGGCATGCGCTGNNCATGCACTGCTCCAATAAAAAACACCTGCCGGCATCGCTGCCGGCAGGTGTCATGTTACTTCGTCCCAGCCTTAAGCTAGAACTTGTAGGTGGCCGTGAACGCGTACACCGCGCCGTATTTCTCGTACTTGATCAGATCGAAGGCAGGGGCGCCGACCTGGTAAAGCGCGAACGGTGCATCGGTCAGGTTCGTGCCCGACACGTTCAGGCTCAGCCCCTTGAGGTTGCCATTCTGGAAGGCATAACCGACCTGCGCGTCGAGCAGTGACTCGGACTTGACCGTATTCTTCGTCAGCGAGCTGTCGAACGCCGGCACCTCTCCCACGAACGAGCCGCGGTAACGGTTGCTGATGCGCGCCGAGAATCCGGTCTTCTCGTAGTACAGCGTGCTGTTGATCACCTTGCTCGACAGGCCCGGCACCGGCTCATCGCCGTTGCCAGTCGGGTTCACAGCCGACCGGTTCCAGGCGCCGCTGACGATCAGGCCAAATCCATCCAGCGCCTGAGCAAGGATCTCGCCCGGCAACGATGCCGTCAGCTCAAGGCCCTCGATATGTCCGCCGTGACCGTTGGTCTTGACGGTGCTGACACCGATGCGATTCGCATCCGCCAGCGTGTAGACCTGGGTGGCATCGACAGGCAGTGCGACACCGGTGAAATCGGTGATCTTGCTGCTGTTGAAGATGTAATCCTTCAGGTCCTTGTAGTAGATGGCAGCCGACACATAACCCTTGCGGCCAAAGTACTTCTCGAACGAAAGGTCGAAGGCATTGGCCTTCCAGGGGCGAAGTTCCGGGTTGCCGCCGCCGTTCTGGCTCCAGTAGTAGGGCTGGCCTTTGTAGGTGGGCGCCGTTTGGCTATCGCTCGTTACGTTGAGCTGAGCGCCACCAGCCATGTCGTCCATGCGCGGACGCGCCACGGTCACAGCTGCCGCAAACCGCAACAGCATGTCTTCCTTCAGCGCGAGGCTCAGGTTCAAGCTCGGCAGCACGTCGGTGTACTTGGCGCCGCGGTTTGAGGTCGTGTAAATGACGTTCTGCGTTATCGGATCAATATTGAGGACGTAATTGATGTTGGCGCTCTGGTCGACGCGCTGAGCCTGCACGCCCAGGTTGCCGGTCAGGGGCAGGCCGCCCAGGTGCGCATCGACGTCGAACTTCACGTAGGGCGTAGTGAGTTTTTCGGTCACGTCCCAGGTGCTGGTGTAGTCGAATATACGATCGTTCGAGTTGGCGGTCGGGTCCACGCGCGCATCGACGGTCTGGAAGTAGCCGCTCTGGTACAGTCCGATCGCGTCGTAGCCGATCATGCCGAAGGGATTGCCGAAGAAATCCGTATTCGTCACGCCGGTGCGGAAGGCATCCGGCACGACAGCGTGCGAAACGCCGCCGGGCAGCTTCAAATCGCTTTGCCACTCGTATTTCGACTTGGTGCGCTCGGCATAGTTGACACCGAATGACATGCTGCTGAACCCGCCGCCGGACAACTTGCGCGCGAGTGCAAGCCGGATGGCCTTCACTTCGTCATTGAAAGACGGGTGACCCACGTACCCTGCGCGGGTCGGACCGCCGCCCCAGCCGCCTGGATCGGACAGGAAAGTGGTGTTGTAGTTGCTGTAGTCGTTCGTGGACTTCAGGTTGGTGACGCCTTCGCCATTCGTCGTGAAGCTGATGGTCTCCGGCGTCGGCAGGAAGGTCGGATCGGCGCCCGCGCCCGAGCCGCCAGTCGACTCGAGACGCAGATTGTCGCGCTTGACCTTCGACCAGCTGAGGTCGGAGTTCAGGCCCCAATCGTCGTTGAACTTGTAGTCGGTATTCCAGCCGAGCGAATCAAGCTTGGCGTGTGTGTCGTTGTTGTAGTTCTCGACCACCAGGAANNTCGAAGGTCATGTGCAGATTGTCATTGGGCTTGAACTCGAGGACCCCGAGGTAAGCCATGCGCTCGTAGAACGAGGACTGCACGCCAGATTTGTCGCCACCGATGATCTCCGAACCGGCCGGATACGGCGGGGTCGGCAGGCCAGCGTAGCCCCACGGCTCCTTCGTCTGGGCCTGGTAGGGCGACTTGTTGAACGCGACGCCGAAGGCGACGCCTACGGTGTTGTCAGCGAACTGGTCGATGTAGGTCACGTTGCCGCGGTTGCCGCTGTCCGGCAGCCCGTTGACGTTGGCCGACATCCCGTCCATCTCGCGCTTGTACGAGAACGACAGCGCACGCTTGCCGTAGGCCAGCGGATGCACGGTCTGAAGGTCGGTTGTTCCGGCAATGCCCTGATAGGCCATGTCCGCGGTCGGCGTCTTCTTGACGTCGACCTTGGTGATGAGTTCCGAAGGGTACTGATCGAACTCGACCGAGCGGTTCTCGTTGGTCGAGGCCTGCTCGCGGCCGTTGAAGGTCGTGACGGTGAAATCAGGGCCGAGGCCGCGAATCGCCAGGGTCTGCGCACGGCCGTTGGTACGTTGCGCGGCGATGCCAGGCAGGCGGCCGATGGACTCGGCGATGGACGAGTCGGGCAACTTGCCGATGTCTTCGGCCGACACGGACTCGATGATCTGGGCCGCGTTCCGCTTGGCCGAGATGGCGTCCTGGATGCCCTTGCGAATACCGGTGACGATGACTTCTTCAGGCTGATCGCCCGGCTTTGCCGCAGCCGTTTGGTCGGCTGTCTGCGCATTCACCGCGCTGGCCGCGGCCAGCAGCAGGATTGCGCAACCCGTCGCCGTGGAGGTGACGGCAAATGCGGAGCGGCGATCAGCCGGCTGCGTCTGAAAACTCGTCTTGAAGGTCTTCACCAAGAATTCTCCTTGAATTTGCTGATTCGCACCGCGGCCTTCCCCATAAGGTCACGCGGCTGCTCCCCCCACGGGAGTGTTGTAAATAGTTCTCTGCCGCGGATCTTAATGACTATCAGTCGCTTGCCAATCCCGCTGCATACGTATTCATGCAACTAACGATGCCGATGTTGCTTTCCAAACACACGCCAATCCGCCTACGCAGTGCCCATCAGGAAGGTATTTACCGTTAAACGCCCGGTGCGCGGGTCAGGCGAGAACGACAGGTCCTCGGGCAGCCAGGCGCAGTGCAGCGCGTGACCGCGATAGATCAGAGCCCGGTTGTAGCGGCCTTCGAAGCAGGCCGTCTGTTCATAGATCGACGTGTCGCCACTGATGAAGCTGGGCCCGGGCAAGCCGTGCGTCATGACGTCGTGTTTGAGCGCTGCGTGAAATTGCGGATAGCGCTCCGCATCGATGCTTTCGAATCCGGTCGAGCGCTGCCGGTAAAACGCCGTGCCACTGGGCCGGTCCGTGCTGAGAAAATGCAGCAGTGCGATGCGTTCGCGCTCGAGCCCGTCCACATGCGGCAAGCGCTGGATGGGCGTCAGCGCTTGCGGGCGCGTCGTCACCACCGAGTAGTAGGTCTCGAGCAGGCGCAGCTTTGTGCCGCAGCCGAAGGTTTCAATAATGAGCTCGACGATGCCGGGCATGAAGGATTGAAACCGCGCCGGCGGCACCGGTACGCGCTCGCCCGGGTAGTGCACACCGATTGTCGAATACTTTAGTGAGGCCGCCTCGTCGACGAACGAGCGCGGGTCGGGTACGAAGTCGTCGATCAGGATTACCGGTTGGCGTTCAGTGCCTATGAACTGCACTTGCGCGGGATTCATGGAGCCTGGGCGCGGAGATAAACACGGTACTCCCAGGCGCCCAACGACAGCGCGGGCAGGCTGGCCTCGCCCGGGGCACGGCCGGGAGTGATATCCCGGTAGTGGCCACCACCAGCATCGGTCACGCCCACGAAGGGTTGCGGAGAGAGGTTGATCGNNGCCACGACGATCGATTCGCCATCGGTGTGCCGTGCAAAGGTCAGCACGCGGGCTTCGTTGCTGTTGTGAAGCCACTCGACCTCGCCTGCACGCAGTGCCACGTGCGCCTTGCGCAGCCCGATGAGTTGCTGGAACGCGCGCGGGAATGAGGGCCGAAGTTCGGCGCTCTGCCAGAACACCGGCAGCTTCTCGAACAATGCCGGAGCAGCCGACTCAGTGGTGTCGCCGGCCTCCATGCCGTTGTAAAGCATCGGCACGCCATCGAGCGTGAACATCAGTGCCGAAGCGGCCAGCGACGCGGGTTCGCCAAAGCGGACGATCGCGCGGTGCTGATCGTGATTGTCCGCAAAGCGCATGCGCAGCGCACCGTGCGGATACTGTGCGGCATCGGCCAGCCACTGCTCGCGCAAGCTCGATGCCGGACGACCGTTCTGCAATACATCGGCGAGCGTGCCGTAGAGCTTCCACGAGTAGTCCACGTCGAAAGCCTTGACCAGCAGCTCGGGCGAATCGGCTTCCGCCAGCATGAGGATGTCAGGCTTGGTCTTGCTGAGCGCCTCGCGCGCTGACTCCCAGAAATCAGTGGGAACGCCGGCGGCGAAATCGCAGCGGAACCCATCCAGGTCGAAATCCTTCAGCCAGTGCACCAGCATGTCCTGCATGTAGTGACGCAGGCCCGCGTTGCCGTAATTGAGGTCAGCGACGTCGGTCCAGTCGGGATTCGGCGGAATGATGTGTCCGCCTGCATCGTGCGTGTACCAGTCCGGATGCGCCATCATCAGGGAATCCCAGGAGGTGTGATTGGCGACGATGTCGATGATCACCTTGAGGTTGCGCTTGTGCGCCTCGTTCACCAGGCGATGCAGATCCTCGGCCGTGCCGTAGGCCGGATCGATGCCGTAGTAATCGCGCACCGCATAGGGGCTGCCGAGCGTGCCCTTGCCCTTGAGCTTGCCGAGCGGATGGATCGGCATCAGCCACAGAATGTTGACGCCGAGCTGCTGCAGGCGCTCAAGCTGCGCCGTCACGCCAGCGAAATCGCCACGCGCCGAAAACGCGCGCGGGAATATCTCGTAGATGACGCCATCGTGCACCCAGGTTGGAGTGCTGCGTGAAGGTAGCTGTGAATAGTCACGCGGCGGGGGATCAAGTGGCGTCTCATTGGCCGCGGCGCCCATCGGCGCCAGCACGCTCAAGGCCGCCAGCGAGCCCCATGCGAAACGGCGCAGCAATGCGTACATGTCCTGCCCCCGCGAATCCCCGTACAGACGGGCGAACATAGACGTTTAGGCGTGCTGGCCGCGAATGAATACGTATGCGCGCGCGTCAGCCCGGGGGCCGCAGCAGGTAAAGTGCTGGACGAACGAGCGATGGGACCGGTCTTGAACAAGAACAAGTCAGCTGAAGCAGGGCCACTGCCCGCCACCGTGCCCGAACACCTGTGGTGGCACGGCGGTCTTATTTATCAGATATATCCGCGCAGCTTCCTTGATTCCAATGGCGACGGCGTCGGCGATCTGCCCGGCATCATTAGCAAGCTCGACTACGTGGCCAACCTTGGCGTCGATGCCATCTGGATTTCGCCGTTCTTCAAATCGCCGATGGCCGATTTCGGCTACGACATCGCCGACTACCGCGCGGTCGATCCGCTGTTTGGCACGCTCGAGGACTTCGACCGTCTGCTCGCGAAGGCGCACGGCCTCGGGCTCAAGGTGATGATCGACCAGGTGCTGAGCCACACTTCGGCCGAGCATCCGTGGTTCATCGAGAGCCGCAGTGATCGTACGAACCCGCGCGCCGACTGGTACGTGTGGGCCGATCCGCGGCCCGACGGCGGCCCGCCCAACAACTGGCTGTCGATATTCGGTGGCATCGCCTGGAAGTGGGAGCCGCGCCGCGCGCAGTACTACCTGCACAATTTCCTCAGCTCGCAGCCCGACCTGAATTTCCACAACCCGCAGGTGCGGCGCTCGGTGCTCGACAACCTGAAGTTCTGGCTCGATCGCGGCGTTGATGGGGTGCGGCTCGATGCGATCAACTTCTGCTTTCACGACCAGCAGCTGCGCAACAACCCGCCCAAGCCCCTCGAACATCGCACCGGCCGCGGCTTCCTGCCCGACAACCCGTACGCTTACCAGTACCACGTGTACAACAACACGCGCCCGGAAAACCTGCCGTTCATCGAGGAACTGCGCTCGCTCGTCGACCATTATCCTGGCGCCGTGACGCTCGGCGAGATTTCCGCCGAGGATTCCAACGCGACGATGGCCGAGTACACGCGGCCCGGCCGCTTGCACATGGGCTACAGCTTCGAGCTGCTGAGCAGCGAGCGCTCGCCGGCGCACATCCGCGCCACTGTTGAAGGCGCACTGGCCGCCTCGCGCGATGCCTGGCCCTGCTGGTCCATTTCGAACCACGACGTACAACGCGTGGTCTCGCGCTGGGGTTATCCGCATTCGCCTGAGCACCTGGCGACACAACTCACTGCGCTCGTCTGTTCGCTGCGCGGCGCCGTGTGCATCTACCAGGGCGAGGAACTCGGCCTGCGCGAAGCCGACGTGCCTTTCGAATCGCTGCGCGACCCCTACGGCAAGGCCTTCTGGCCCAGATTCAAGGGCCGCGACGGCTGCCGCACACCGCTACCGTGGACCGACGCGCCGCGCGGCGGCTTCAGCAGCGGCACGCCGTGGCTGCCGGTGCCGGCAGAACAGCTCGCACTTGCGGTCGAGGTGCAGGAGCGAAATCCCTCATCGACGCTGCAGGCCTTCCGCCGCTTCATGCGCTGGCGCCGGCAGCACCCGGCGCTGCAGTGGGGCGATATCGAGTTTCTGCTGGCGACTGATTCGATGCTGGCGTTCACCCGCCATTACAAGGGCGAGCGGCTGCTGGTGGCCTTCAACCTGTCGGCGCAGAGCGCAGCCGCCGACCTGCCGCGCGTGCTCGCGGGCACGGCGCTCGGCGGTCACGGACTGCCGGAAGGAAAGCTCGAAGGCGCGCGGCTGACCCTTCCACCGCACGGCGTGGTGTACGCGCGGTTGTCGCCCTAGCTGCCGCTGGAGTGACGGCGCCAGGCCTTCACAACCTGGTCGCTGAAGCGCTGGATCGTCACGCGCGCATCGGCCCAGGCATCGCCCGAGGGCGAGACCTGTTCGAGCGACACCGGACGGTAGTCATAGTCGATGTGATCGACTTCTTTCCCATCGGCGCCGCGCAGCACCGCATGCAGTCGGGCGCCACCGAGCGACACGGAACGCAGCGGATCGAGCGAGGGATTCACTTCCAGTTGGCGGCGCGTCGGGTGCGAAGGCACGGCGTCTTCGATCGACACTTCGATGCGCAAGGCCGCGGAATCATCCACTGTTGCGCCAGCGGCCTTGAGCTCGCGGCTCAGGCTGTCCGCCACCATTGCTTGCAGGACCGGGCCTTCCCGGTCGCCGAGGCGATCGTGCAGTGCGGTCTGCAGCGCCGTGCCGATCGTGGCTGGCACAAGCCGGACAGCGCCGGCACCGCTGCTGGCGAGCGCTGGCATGGCGAAGCACGACACAGCCAGCAAGGCGAATCCTGTCAAAACCCTGGTAAATCGGTTCATGTGAGTCATGGTAGCACCTCGTTTAATCACATTAAGCTCGTGTAATTTCAAGCGCTTAAGTCCAGGCAGCCTGCTATGGCATCATGCTCCGTGGGGGATCTGGCACATGCACGGCAAGCCGACTTCATTCGACATTGCCTACCTGGCAGGAGTTTCACAGCCGACGGTATCGCGCGCGCTGCGCGGCAGCCCGATGGTCAGTCTCGAGACCCGCAAGCGCATCGAGGCGATCGCGCAGCAGCTCAATTACAAGGTCGACAAGAACGCCTCGAACCTGCGCTTCCAGCATTCGAACACACTCGCGCTGCTGCTGTTCGAGGATCCGACCCCGGACGAATCGCAGATCAATCCGTTCTTCCTGACGATGCTAGGCTCGATCACGCGCGCCTGCGCCGTGCGCGGCTACGATCTGCTGATTTCGTTCCAGCAGATGTCGGGCGACTGGCACAAGGAATACGAGGACAGCCGCAAGGCCGACGGCATCATCCTGCTGGGCTACGGCGACTATCTCGCCTACCAGTCACGCCTCGAACAGCTCGTCAGCCAGGGCACGCACTTCGTGCGCTGGGGCGCGGTGCAGGCCGGGCAGCCTGGACTGTCGGTGGGCTGCGATAATTTCCGTGGCGGCTACGACGCTGCGCGCCACCTGCTGGGCCTTGGACGCACGCGCCTCGCCTTCCTCGGCGATGCCTCGAATCATTACCCGGAATTCCTCGAGCGCTACCGCGGCTATACCGAGGCCGTCGCAACCGTGGGTGGCGAAGTCGATCCGGCCGCGCAGGTGAATGCGATCAGCACGGAACAGTCGGGTTTCGAGGCCGCCAACGAGCTGCTCGCGCGCGGCGTGCCGTTCGACTCCATCGTCGCGGCCAGCGACCTGATCGCGATCGGCGCGATGAGAGCCCTACAAAGTCGAGGCGTCGAAGTACCCGGAAAGGTATCTATAGTAGGATTCGATGACATTCCCGCTGCCAGCCTCACCAACCCGCCGCTGACCACGGTGATGCAGGACACGCACCGCGCCGGCGTGGCGCTGGTGGAAACGCTGCTGCGCCTGATCACCGAGCAGCATGCCGAGGGCACGGTGTTGCCGACTAAGCTGGTTGTGCGCGGCTCGTGTGGAGCGGCACCCGCAGCGCAAGCAGCCCGGCGATAAAGAAGCACACGCCGCCGAACACGAGCACGTCGAGCGGCGCGCCGCCGAAGAATCGCTGCAGCGCGAATCCCAGCACCGAGGCGGCCACCAGCTGCGGGATCACGATGAAGAAATTGAAGATGCCCATGTACAGCCCCATCTTCCGCGCCGGCACGCTGTCCGAGAGCAGCGCGTAGGGCAGCGAAAGAATCGAGGCCCATGCGAATCCCACGCCGAGCATCGACAGGATCAGCCAATCGGGATCGCGGATCAGCGCAATGGAGATCAGGCCCAGTCCGCCCAGCCATACGTTGACCAGGTGGCTGCGTTGCAGTCCGAGGCGGCGCACCATGAACGGGATCACGGCCGCGGCCAGCGCGGCAAAACCGTTGTAAGCGCCAAAAAGAAATCCCACCCAGTCGGCGCCGGTGTTGTAGGCCGCCGAAGCGGGGTCGCTGCTGTGAAAGTGCACCTGCGTGACCGCGGCGGTGGTGTAGAGCCACATCGAGAACAGCGCCAGCCAGGAAAAAAACTGCACCGGGATCAGCCGCCGCATCGTCTGCGGCATGAATTCCAGGTCGCGCATGATGGTGCCGAAGAAACCGCCGACCGGCAGCAGCGCGTGCACCAGCAGCGCCAGGCCCCACAGCAGCGCCATCGAGCTGACCAGGTACAGCTTCGGATCGAGCCCGTGCGACGCCACGGTCGCAATCACCGCCGCGCCAAATGCCGTCCACAGCAGGCCCTTGATGATCTGCCCGCTGCCGGATGCTGGCGCCTCGTCGGTCTGGTCCGGTGTCGAATCGCTGAATGCGTGCAGCTCGGCGGGCGGATATTCGCGCGTGCGCAGCACCGTCCAGCACACCGCTGCGAGCAGCACGACCGCACCGATGTCGAAGGCGTAGCGCACCGTGTCCGGCACCAGCGCGTGGCCCGCCGCATCGACGGCGTGATTCTGGACTCCCGCCTTTGCGAGTAGCCAGGGCAGCGCGCTCGCCACGACGGCGCCCGCGCCAATGAAGAAGCTCTGCATCGAGTAGCCGGCCGGACGCTGCGCGGGCCCGAGCTGGTCGCCGACGAAAGCGCGGAACGGTTCCATCGAGATGTTGATCGACGCATCGAGCATCCACAGCATGCCGGCGGCGATCCATAGCGAGCCCGCGCGCGGCATGGCCAGCAGCGCGATCGAAGCGAGCAACGCTCCGGCCAGGAAATACGGGCGGCGGCGGCCGAGCCAGGTCCAGGTGCGGTCCGAGCAGTAGCCGATGATGGGCTGCACCAGCAAGCCCGTGAGTGGGGCGGCGATCCACAACCTGGGGATGGCATCGAGATCCGCACCGAGGGTCTGGAAGATGCGGCTGACATTGGCATTTTGCAGCGCGAAGCCGAACTGCAGGCCCAGGAACCCGAAGCACATGTTCCAGATCTGCCAGAAAGTCAGCGTCGGACGCGCCTGGTTCGTCATGCAACCCCCTCTCTATTATCGGCTCATCCTAACGCCGCAGGACGAAGCTGTCCGTGCATACGTATGCGGGGTTCAGGGCGTGCGTCCGAACATGTCATTCAGCCGCCGGTATTGCGCGGCAAGCTCCGCCGTCAGCGCGCCCTCATGCATGCGCCAGCACCAGTTATCGCCCACGGTGCCGGGCACGTTGTAGCGTGCTTCGCTGCCGAGTTGCAGCAGATCCTGCACCGGCATCACCGCCAGCACCGCGACGGAGGCCAGTGCTCCGCGCACCAGCGTCTGCGGCATCGCCTTCTGTCCGAAGTAGGCATCCACGCGCTGCGCCGTGGCTGGATCGAGTGAGCGATACCAGCCGAGCGCGGTGTCGTTGTCGTGCGTGCCGGTATAGACGACGGTGCGCTGCGTGAGATTGTGGGCCAGATGCGGATTGTCGGCCGCGCCATCGAAGCCGAACTGCAACACGCGCATGCCCGGCAAATCAAAGGCGCGGCGCAACGCCACGACGTCGGGCGTGATCACGCCCAGGTC
>PMNQ01000228.1 GCA_003162555.1 Gammaproteobacteria bacterium
GCGGACGCGGCCACGATGATCGTGTGCGCCATCGCGCCGTGCTCTTCGAGCTTGCGCACCACGTTGGCGATCGAGCTCTGCTTCTGGCCGATCGCGACGTAGACGCACTTAATGCCGGAAGACTTCTGGTTGATGATCGTGTCGATCGCGAGCGCGGTCTTGCCGGTCTGGCGGTNNCGGTCTGCACCGGCTGGCTGACGCTCTTGCGGTAGATGACGCCCGGCGCAACGCGCTCGATCGGCGAGGAAGAAGTAGTAAGGAGCGGGCCCTTGCCGTCGATCGGGTTACCGAGCGCGTCGACCACACGGCCGAGGAGCTCGGGGCCGACTGGCACTTCGAGGATGCGGCCGGTGGTCTTGACGGTATCGCCTTCGCTGATCGTCTTGTAGTCGCCGAGCACCACGGCGCCAACCGAGTCCTGCTCGAGGTTCAGCGCGAGGCCAAACAGGTTGCCGGGGAATTCGATCATCTCGCCGTAGCGCACATCGGCCAGGCCGTGGATGCGGCAGATGCCGTCGGTCACCGACACCACCGTGCCGACGTTGCGGGCCTCGTTCGCGGCGCTGAAATTCTCGATGCGCGCGCGGATCAGGTCGCTGATTTCGGATGCTTTGATCGCCATGAATCTTTCCTCTGTACGAAACTTGTGCCGCNNGGCGCGCACGCTGCCATCGATCACCAGGTCATCCGCACGTACCACCGCCCCGCCGAGCAGCGTCGGATCGACCGCGCAATGCAGGCGCACCTCGCGGTCCAGGCGCTTGCGCATCGCCTCGCTGTAATGCTTCTGCTGCGCGGCGCTGAGTTCTACCGCGGAGGTCACCGTCACATCGACAGTGCGCTCGGCGTCGGCGCGCAGCCGCTCGTAGCGCGCGGCAATCTCGGGCAGCAGCGCGAGCCGCTTGTTGGCGGCCAGCGTGCGGATGAAATTCTTCGCCTGCTCATCGAATGCATCACCGCCCACGCCGGTGATCAGCGATACCAGCTGCTCGGCGCTGACGCCCGGATTTCCCAGCAGCGCCGCGACACGCGCATCCGCCACCACGCTGGCGGCGCCCTGCAGCGCCTTCGACCACTGCGGCAGACGTTTGCCCGCCAGTGCCAATGCAAAAACCGCCTTGGCGTAGGGTCGCGCGATGGTGAGACGTTCAGCCAAGCGGGTGCGCCCTAGATCCCGGCCGCGAGCTTGTCGAGCAGCTGCGCGTGCGTGCGCGGGTCGATCTCGCGTTCGATGATCTTTTCCGCGCCGCTCACGGCCAGCGCCGCCACCTGGCGGCGCAGCTCGTCACGCGCCTTCTGCGTTTCGAGCACAACCTGCGCGTGCGCGGCCTCCATGAGCCGCGTCGCCTCGGACTGCGCCGTCTGCTTGGCCGCCTCGACGATCTGGTTCGCGCGCGCCTGCGCCTGGTGCTCCATCGCCAGCGCGCGTTCGCGCGCGGCCTTGACCAGCTCCTCGACGCGCGCTTCTGCCGCGACCAGATCCTTCTGGCCGCGCTCGGCCGCAGCAAGTCCCTCGGCGATCTTCTTCGCCCGTTCCTGGATGGAACCAGTGATCTCCGGCCACAGGAATTTCATCGTGACCCAGATCACCAGGCCAAATATGAGTATCTGCGCCAGTATCGTTGCGTTCAGATTCACGCTGCGTACCTCGCGGCTGTGTCAGGCCTGCTCAGCTGATGCCCTTGAGGAAGGGGCTGGCGAAAGTGAAAAACAGGCCGATGCCGACGCCGATCATCGTGACCGCGTCCAGCAGGCCCGCGACGATGAACATCTTGATCTGCAGCATCGGCACCAGTTCCGGCTGGCGCGCCGCGCCCTCGAGGAACTTGCCGCCCAGCAGGCCGAAGCCGATCGCCGTACCCAGCGCGCCCATGCCGATCAGGATCGCGACAGCGACCGCCGTCATGCCCTGGACCTGCGCCAAACTCGCTACGTTACCCATGTCAACTCCTTGGAAAATCCATATATCCGCAAACCCAACAAATTAGTGGCTGTGCTCGTGTGCCATCGACAGGTACACAATCGTCAGCATCATGAAGATGAACGCCTGCAGCAGCACGATGATCACGTGGAACGTGCCCCACAGGAATCCCAGCAAAAACTGCAACGCCCACAAGCCGGCCGCGCCGACGCTGAACGGCCAGCCCTTGCTCAGAGCGAACAGCCCGATGAGTATCATCACCAGCTCGCCAGCGTACATGTTGCCGAACAGTCGCAGCGCTAGCGACACCGGCCGCGCGATCTGCTCGACCAGGTTGAGCAGTATGTTGAAGGGGATCAGCGCCCAGTGATCAAACGGGTGAAACAGGAATTCCTTGCCGTAGCCGGCCACGCCTTTCATCTTGAAGCTGTAGAACTGCACCAGCAGGAACACCGTGATCGCCATGCCGAAGGTGATATTCGGATCAGTCGTGGCGACCGACTTGAAATGCTCCAGATGAAAGCCGCGCTCGGCGACCACGGTCGACCAGAAATCGACCGGGAACAGGTCGATCGCGTTCATGAACAGCACCAGGCAGAAGATCGTGATCGCCAGCGGCGCGATCAGCGGGCTGGAAACATGCATGCTGTCCTTGACGTTGGTGTCGACCATCGTCACCACGCCTTCCGCGTATTTTCGAAAGCCCGTCGGTGGCTTGTCGATGTCGCGCTTCGAAGTGCGCAGCGCGATCGCAAAGCTGACCAGGAATATCAGGCCCATCAGCGCCGACCAGAACAGGCTGTCGAGGTTCAGCGTCCAGAAAGAATTCTGGCCGAACTGCCAGGACCAGTTCGTCAGGTGGTGCTGGATGTATTCAGTGACCGTCGCCGGTCCCTGTGCAGCTTCTGCAGCCATCTTGTCCGTTCACCTTTCTCTAGTCAGACCCGACCGAACCGCACTCGTCAGGGCGCGCGCACCGTGCGCGCCAGCGCCACCCAGTAGGCGACGAAAGTCGCCACGTATCCTGCCAGCATCGGGCCCGGCGCAAAGTGCCGGCCGCGCAACGCCAGCACGAACAACATCACCGTCACCGCGATCTTCAGCGCTTCGCCGCGGTAGAAACCGCGCGCAATCGCCTTCGCGTCGCCGGCCGTGCCGCGCCGGAAGCCGCTGGCCACCTGGACCAGGCTCGCCACCGTGCCGATGCCGCCGCCGATCGCCGCCGCAATACCAGCCTGCGCTCCGATGCTCAGGGCGCAGACCAGTGCGACCGCTGCCGCGATCGCCGCCTGCCCGGCCACCAGCATCAGCGCCTGGCGTCGGGCGAGCGCAAAGTCGTAATTCGTCAGCGGATTATCCAGATTCGGCGAGGCCCGTCAGGCCTCGCAAAGGCGGCGCATTATAGGGAGGACGACACGGCGCTTCAACGCTGTTAACGCGCCGCATCAAGGCTTTGTGAAGCAGGCCAATAGTGGACGCTGGGCGCATCCTCGCTGCCTGCTTCCACACTATTGAATGTGCGCCAGGATGCCGTCGAGTTCATCGAGGCTGTGATAGGCGACGATGACCTTGCCCGCGCCCTTGGCGGTGTGCTGGATCTGCACCTTGGCGCCGAGCTTTTCCATAAGGTCGTCTTCGAGCCGCTGGACGTTCGGGTCCCGCCCTGTTAGCCCCGTGCCCTCGCCCTTGCCAGCGCCGGCTGAACCTGCCGGTTGGCTCAAACGGCGCACCAGTGCCTCGGTTTCCCGTACAGATAATCCCTTTTTCACGACCAATAGCGCAAGTTCGACCTGTTTTCGACGATTTTCGAGTCCAAGTAGCGCCCTGGCGTGGCCCATGTCGAGCTCGCGCCGCTCGACCAGTTCGCCGACCTCGGGCGCCAGTTCGATGAGGCGCAGCAGATTGCTGACGGCCGCACGTGATCGGCCCACCGCCTCGGCCACCTGCTGATGCGTCAGCCCGAACTCGGCGATCAGGCGTTCGAAGGCGCGGGCCTCTTCCAGCGGGTTCAGGTCCTCGCGCTGGATATTCTCGATCAGCGCCATCGCGACCGCGGCTTCATCGGGCACCGCACGAATGATCGCCGGCACTTCCGTGAGCCCGGCGAGTTGGGCCGCGCGCCAGCGGCGTTCGCCGGCGATGATTTCGTAATGCTGCTCGCCGGGGCCGGTACCGACGGGCCGAACCAGAATTGGCTGGATCACGCCCTGCCGCTTGATCGAATCCGCCAGATCGCCCAGCGTGTCGTTGCGCAGATCCGAGCGCGGCTGGTAACGGCCGCGCTGCAGCAGTTCAACCGGTAGCCGGGTGAGCTGGTCGCCGCGGGCCAGGCCAGCGGGGCCACTCGACGCGGCAGCGTCACCCGCTGGGGTCGGTACAGTAGGCGCTGTTGATCGCGCCTGGCCGAGCAGATCGGCCAGTCCGCGGCCGAGCGTGGGTTTTTTCTGGCTCATGCGCCGACCGCCGGCTGCAGTCCGTCTTCACGGCGCAGCATTTCGCCCGCGAGCGCGAGATACGCGAGCGCGCCGCGCGAATCCTTGTCGTGCACCAACGCGGGCCGGCCGAACGAGGGCGCCTCCGCGAGCCGCACATTTCTCGGCACGACGGTGCGGAACACCTTGTCGCCAAAGTGTTCGGTCAGCTGCGCGCCCACCGCGATGGCGAGGTTATTGCGCGGGTCGTACATGGTGCGCAATATGCCTTCGATCTCGAGCTGCGGATTGGCCGCGCCGCGAATCTGCTCGATGGTCGCGATCAGCGCGGACAGGCCTTCCAGCGCATAGAACTCGCACTGCATCGGAATCAGCACGCTGTCGGCGGCGATCAGCGCGTTGACGGTCAATATATTGAGCGAGGGCGGACAATCGATCAGCACCACGTCGTACCCGCCGCGCACGGGGAGCAGTGCTTCGCGCAACCGTGTTTCACGCCCGTTCTGCATTGCGAGCAGCCGCACTTCGGCGGCGGTCAGATCCTGGTTCGCGGGCAGCAGCGACATACCAAGGCCCTCGAGCGGCAGGATCGCCTCCGCGGCGGTGCATTCGCCCAGCAGCACTTCGAGCGTGCCGCGCGCCAGCTGCGACTTGTCGACGCCACAGCCGGTGGTCGCGTTGCCCTGCGGATCCAGGTCAATGAGCAGCACCTGGCGGCGGGTGGCCGCCAGCGAAGCGGCCAGATTCACCGCGGTGGTGGTCTTGCCGACGCCACCCTTCTGATTGGCCACCGCGATGACGCGTTTCATAGGCCTTTAGTGTAGGGCAGGCGGGGCGCGGGCGGGGATCATTGCGCGCCGGGAATCGCGCCGGAACGCATTCCGGGGCGGTATTTCATCGACACCAGGCATCTTGCGGCCTTCAGCCCGGGCACCAGCACGGCCCGCACGCCGATGAGCTCCCAGTCGGCGGGAAGCGCCGCAATTTCCTCATCCGGACGCTGCCCTTTGTAGGCCAGCAGCAGTGTGCCGGGACCGGCGATCGGCCGGGCGAGCGTGGCGAGTCCGGCCAGCGAGGCGACGGCACGCGCCAGAATCGTGTCGAAGGGACTGTCCGGCTGCAGTTCTTCGGCGCGCGCGTGCACCGCCTTGACGTTGTTCAAGCCCAGCGCGCGCGCGGCGTGCGCAACGAAGCGCACCTTCTTCGCGGTGCTGTCGATCAGCGTGAATTGCCGCTCCGGATGCACGATCGCGAGCGGCAGGCCGGGGAAGCCTGCGCCAGTGCCCAGGTCCGCGATGCGCTCTCCGGCCAGCTCCGTGCTCGCGGCGAGGCTGTCGAGCAGGTGGCCGGCGATCATCGCCTGTGGATCAGTGATGCTCGTGAGGTTGTAGGTGCGGTTCCATTGTGCGAGTTCATCAAGCAGCCGCAACAGCCGCTCTGCCGCCTCTGGCGTGAGTTTCACGTCGAGCCGGAGCGCGCGTTCGCGAAGATCCGTCACGTCTGCTGCCTGCATGGGTTGCCTTAACCACGATCGCGGGCACAATACCCGCCAGTTCTCTGGAAGGACGATAGCAAAGATGCGCCGACCGAACGACGCGCGCTCGCACTCGTGCCTGCTCACGCTCGCAGCGCTCCTGGTGCTGGCGCCGGCCTGGGCCGGGCGCACCGTGCAGGACGGCGTGGTGCAAGACGGCGTGCCCGCGGGCGGCGCCGGGAGCAGCGCCGACAGCAGCGCGAGCCTGGCGCGCTATCGCGGCGGGAGCGAGGCGCGTCTGCTCGACTGGCAAAGCGACGGCGCACTGCTGGTTGCGGTGCGGTCGCAGGGGCACGACCAGTTGCTGCGGCTGCGCGGCAGCGGCGGCGGGGTGAGCGAGAGCATCGGCGCGCCGGGCGGCGCGATGAACGCGGCGGCTGCGCAACCCTTTCGTACCGACGCGTTGGCATTTCTCGGCGATGAGCCGGGCCACGGCGGCGAAGCGCTGTACCTGGATTCGCTCGCCAGCGGTGAACTGCGCGCGCTGCTGCCTGCAGCGGCGCAGCCTGGCGCGCCGGCCTGGGCGCACGATGGTCACCAGCTCGCTTTCAGCGCGACGCTGCAGGATGGGCAGGGCACCAATCTGTACGTGCTCGACACGACGGCGCCCGCAACGCCGCGGCTCGCGGCGCCCGGCGGAGATGGCGCCTGGCAGGTGCTGGAATGGACCAGCGCGGATCGTTCGCTGCTGGTGCGCCACGCGCTAAGCGCGGGTGGCGATGAACTGCTGCTCGCGGACCTGACCACCGGCACGACGCGGCGCATCGATGCGCCGGGCGAACGTGCGCCGGGCTACGGGCACATCGGCGAGGCGCGGCTGCGGAGCGATGGCCGCGGCGTCTACTTCATCGGCGACCGGGGGAGCGATCATCCGCAGCTCCACTACGTCGATTTCTACGCCGGCACGAACGAGGTGCTGGCGCCGGACCTTGAAGCCGGGCATTTCGATGTCAGTGCCAGCAACCGCAGTGTCGCCTTGAGCTGGAATGAATTCGGCTACAGCCGCGTGGCGCTGCTCGATCTACCGACCGGGCAACTCACCACGCTCTCAACGCTCCCGCCCGGTGGCGTCGATGCGCTGCGCTTCGATCGCTCCGGCGCACACCTCGCGATCGAACTCGCGCCGAGCGCCGCGCCGCGCGACGTGTACGTGCATGATCTTGCCGCCGGGACCAGCGCGCGCTGGACCGCGAGCCAGATGGGCGAGTTCAGCGCCGCGCAGCTGGTCGCACCGCAGAGCGTGCGCTTTCCGACCTGGGACCGCGTCGCCAGCGGACGATCGCGCATGCTGACCGCGCTCCTCTACCGGCCGCAGACCGCCGGTCCCTGGCCGGTGCTCATCATGCTCGGCGATGCGGGGCTGCAGGCGCGCGCGCAGCTCGATCCCTTCGTGCAGTACTGCGTCAACGAACTGAAACTGGCGGTAGTGCTCCCAGGTCTGCGCGCCGGCGATTCCGGCGCGCTCGACATGGGCGCGTTGCTCGCGTGGCTCGGCGCGCAGCCGGATTTGCGGCGTGAGCGCATCGCCGTGCAGGGCCGTGGGAGCGGCGGCACGCTCGCGTTGACGGCGCTGGGCCTGTACGGCGACCGGCTGCGCGGCGCGGTGGACATCGACGGTCCGGCCAGCATCGCGCAACTCGTTTCGTTGCGCGCTCCGGTGCTGCTGGTGCGCGGCCTGCAGCGCAACGCGCTGGATGCGGGCGCCGCGGAGCAACTGCTGTGGCGGCTGCGCGGTGCGGGCGTCGAGAGCTGGTTCGTCGCGCCGCGCGATCTCGGCGGCAGCTTGAGCGGGGAGGAGGGCCAGGCGGCCGCGCAGCGCGTGATCGCGCAATTCCTGCGCTTGCGTCTCGGG
>PMNQ01000258.1:0-971 GCA_003162555.1 Gammaproteobacteria bacterium
CATGCCCGCATTGGTGAACAGCAGCGTGGGATCGTTTCCGGGCACGAGCGAAGAGGACGCCACCACCCGGTGGCCACGCTGCTTGAAGTAATCCAGAAAAGCGTACCGCACGTCGGCGGCGCTCATGAAGGGTGGTTTGCGCTTGCTCATGAATCCAGTTCGAGATCGGGCCCCAGGGCAGAACGGATATGATCGTTGGAAAAGCCGCGATATTGCAAAAATCTGGCCTGCCGGCCCTTTTCCGCCCAGTCGGTCGGGGCCGCGGCGCCGAATCGCCGGCGCCGCACATCGCGCGCCACGGCCGACCAGTCGACGATCGCGGCCAGCGCCGCGTCGATCAGCGCACCATCGACCGCGAAGGCTTCGAGATCGCGTCGGATGCGCACCGGACCCTGGCCGCGTGCGCGGTGGTACTCGACGAAGTGCCCGGCGTAGCGCGCGTCATCGAGCAGCCGGCGCGCCACCAAACCTGCCACCAGTGCGTTCACTACAGAGGCGTCGTAGCCGCGTTCGCGCAGCTTGCCGGCAAGCTCGCCGCAGGCGTAATCGCGCCGCGCCAGAAACGTCACGGCCGCAATCTCGGCGGCCGCGGCATCACCCGGATCGCGGGCGGTCTGCCTAGGCGCTCTTTTCCTCAGGCTCGGCACGCTGCTTGGAGGGCAGTAGCTTGGCGCGGATCAGCTCTTCGATCTCGTTGGCGATGTCCTTGTGGGTCTTGAGGAACTCGCGCGCGTTGTCCTTGCCCTGGCCGATGCGCTCGCCCTTGTAGGCGTACCAGGAGCCGGACTTTTCGATGATGCCGTTGTTGGCGCCCAGCTCGACGATTTCGCCCTCGTGCGAGATGCCCTGGCCGTACATGATCTCGAACTCGGTCTCGCGGAACGGTGGCGCGACCTTGTTCTTTACCACTTTGACGCGGGTCTGGTTGCCGATCACTTCCTCGCCGTTCTTGATGGCGCCGATGCGGCGGA
>PMNQ01000258.1:985-6459 GCA_003162555.1 Gammaproteobacteria bacterium
CGCGGCGTGAGCGCGGCGACCGAATCGATGACCACGAGATCGACGCCGCCGGAGCGCACCAGCATGTCGGTGATCTCGAGCGCCTGCTCGCCCGTGTCGGGCTGGGAAACCAGCAATTCCTGGATGTTGACGCCGACCTTCTCGGCATAGGCCGGATCGAGCGCGTGCTCGGCGTCGACGAATGCGGCCGTGCCACCGCGCCTTTGCACTTCGGCGACCACCGCCAGCGTGAGCGTGGTTTTGCCCGAGGATTCAGGGCCGTAAATCTCGACCACGCGGCCGCGCGGCAAGCCGCCAACGCCGAGCGCGATGTCGAGGCCGAGCGAGCCAGTAGGCACCGCTTCGATGTCCCAGATGGCCGGCGCATCGCCGAGGCGCATGACCGAGCCTTTGCCAAACTGCTTTTCGATCTGGCCAAGCGCGGCCGCGAGCGCCTTCTTGCGATTGTCGTCCATGCGGTGGAGCCCCTTAGGTGGTGTGGACGGAATTATCCCACATCGCGCGCCGGAGCAAGGCTCGTCTTTCTCACCGAACTACGTTGAAACCGCCCGGCGTCGCGGCCTGGAGGATCAGCTGGAGCGCGTCGACGACGGCCGCGTGGCGCACGGCGGCGCGATTGCCCGGGTACTGCGTGTGCACCACCCGCACGGCGTTGCCACGGCGCACCACGGCAAGGAACACCAGCCCGACGGGCTTGTCGGCGGTACCACCGTCCGGCCCTGCAATGCCGCTGACCGCGACGGCGACATCGGCGCCGCTCGCGCGCAGCGCACCAGCTGCCATCTGCTCGACTGCGCCCGCACTGACCGCCCCGAGCCGTTCCAGCGCGGCCGGGTCGACGTACAGGTCCTGGATCTTCGCGGCGTTCGAGTAGGTGACGTAGCCGCGCTCGAACCACTGCGAGCTGCCGGGCACATCGGTGAGCGCAGCGGCCACGCCGCCGCCGGTGCAGGATTCCGCGGTCACGACTTTGAGTCCGGCCGACAGCAACGCGTGCCCTACCCGGCGCGCCAGCCCGGTGGTCTCATAGTCAACGGGTTGGCTGAGTGTCACGGAGATCCGGACCAGGCTTTAAGGACGAGTCCGCCTCAGCGCTGGCCGCGCGGCGGTGGTCCCTGGCGCAGGATGATGCGCGGCAAATGCGACAGCCGGTCGCGCTGGAGACGCGCGCGTTCGACGGTCGCCATCGAGCGGAATGCGAGTTCGGGGTGTGCCACGCCGTAGCGCTTCTGCAGTTCGCGCTGGAATTCAGCGGCGGACAGCGGCAGCGTGATGTCGCCGTTGACCTGCTCGGGCGCAACGCCAGCCAGTTCCATCGCAAAGTGCACCACGAGCGTGGCGCGTCGCTCAAAGGGTGATGCGCGGCGCGGCGCGCCCGCCGGGCGCACTGTGGAGGGCCTGGATTCGATTTGGTGGCGCGCGGAATACGGCATGCCGCTTAACTATACAAGAGTATAGTTATGTAAGTCGAAGGCCTTGAAACAGGCTCTGGAGCTGCATTAAGTCACATTGCGGCGCAGCCGGGCTGGTGTGGCGCTGTGTATGATTCGCCGCCCATGAACCGCGCGCCCACATCCGCGAACAGCGCCACCGGCTCCGCCGCACACACGCCGGTGATGCAGCAATACCTGCGCATCAAGGCCGGGCACCCTGACACGCTGCTGTTTTATCGCATGGGCGATTTCTACGAGCTGTTCTACGGCGACGCGCGACGCGCCGCCGCACTGCTCGATATCACGCTGACGACGCGCGGCCAGTCGGCCGGCGAGCCGATCCCCATGGCGGGCGTCCCGGTGCACAGCGTCGAGGGCTATCTGGGGCGATTGTTGCGGCGCGGTGAGTCGGTGGCGATCTGCGAACAGATCGGGGATCCGGCCAAATCCAAGGGGCCAGTCGAGCGGCAGGTCGTGCGGGTNNGGAACTCGAGCGGCTCCGCCCGGCGGAGCTGCTGGTGCGCGAAGACCAGGCCGCGCCCGGCTCGGCCGGTGGCACTGCCGGCGGCGCTGGCGTCAACAGCGCGGGCAGTGGCCCGACCGGCGGTCCGATCGTCACGCGCGAGCGCGCGCCCTGGCATTTCGAGCTGGCCACCGCCTCACGCATGCTCACCGACCAACTCGGCACGCTCGACCTGCGCGGCTTTGGGGCCGATGAGCTGCCGCTGGCGATTGGCGCGGCCGGCGCCCTGCTGCAGTACGTGCGCGACACGCAGCGCACCGCACTGCCGCACATCCGCGCGCTGCATGTCGAGGAGACCGGCGATGCGCTCGCGCTCGACGCGGCGACGCGGCGCAACCTCGAACTCGATTCCAGCATGAGCGGCAACGAGTCGGCCACGCTGCTGGCCGTGCTCGACACCACGGTCACCGGCATGGGGGCACGCGCGCTGCGACGGTGGCTCGGCCGTCCGGTGAGTCAGCGCGGCCTGCTGCGCCAGCGCTTTCACGCCGTCGGCGCGCTCGGCGCCGCGCGCGCCTTTGCGCCGCTCCACGCGCAGTTGCGCGCGATCGGCGATCTGGAGCGGATCCTGGCGCGCATCGCGCTGCGCAGCACGCGCCCGCGCGATCTGGTGCAGCTGCGCAACGCGCTGGCCGAGCTGCCGCCGCTCCGCGCAACGCTCAGCGCCGTGGATTCACCGCTGCTGCGCGAACTGCATGCGCAGACCGCGGATCATGCCGCTGAACTCGCGCTCCTGACAGCGGCCATTGCGGCCGAACCTCCGGTGTATCTGCGTGACGGTGACGTCATCGCAGCAGGGTACGACGCTGAGCTCGACGAGCTGCGGCGCATCAGCTCTCATACGGATGAATTCCTGCTCGAGCTCGAGCAACGCGAACGAGCGCGCACCGGGCTCACGGGACTGAAACTCGGCTTCAATCGCGTGCAGGGATTTTTCATCGAGATCCCGCGCGCGCAGGCCGAGCGCGTGCCGGCCGATTACCTGCGCCGCCAGACGGTGAAATCGGCCGAGCGTTTCATCACGCCCGAACTCAAGGGATTCGAGGACAAGGTACTGGGCGCGCGCGAACGGGCGCTGGCGCGCGAGAAGGAATTGTTCGAGGCCTTGCTGACGCGCCTGATCGAAGCACTCGGCGCGCTGCAGGGCACTGCAATGGCGTTGGCCGATGTGGACGCGCTTTCAGCGCTCGCCGAGCGCGCCGCGACTTTGGGATGGAACGAGCCTGAGCTCGTGGATGAACCGTGCCTCCGCTTGGTGGGCGCGCGCCATCCTGTGGTCGAGCGTTTCAGCGATGCGCCGTTTGTGCCGAATGACCTGGACCTGCACGCGCGCCGTCGCATGCTGATCATCACCGGCCCGAACATGGGCGGCAAATCCACCTACATGCGCCAGACCGCGCTGATCGCGGTGCTGGCGCACATTGGCAGCTACGTGCCGGCGCAGAGCGCGCGCATCGGTCCGCTCGATCGCATCTACACGCGCATTGGCGCCGGGGATGATCTCGCCGGAGGACGCTCCACGTTCATGGTCGAGATGTCCGAGACCGCCAATATCCTTCACAACGCGAGCGAGCGGAGCCTGGTGCTGATGGATGAGATCGGCCGCGGCACCAGCACCTTCGATGGGCTGTCGCTCGCGTGGGCCGTCGCGCGCCACCTCGCCACCGAGGTGCGCGCCTTCACGCTGTTCGCCACGCATTATTTCGAGCTCACTGCGCTCGGCGCCGAACTCGAGGCCTGCGCCAACGTGCATCTGGATGCGACCGAGCACGGGGATTCACTGGTGTTCCTGCATGCGGTGCGCGAGGGACCGGCGAACCGCAGCTACGGGTTGGCGGTGGCGAAACTCGCCGGCGTGCCCGCCAGCGTCATTGCCCGGGCGCGCGATTACCTGGCTGAACTGGAAGCGACGCGCGATGGCGGTGCGTTGCACCCACCGCAGGGCAACGCCCATGGTCAGGGCGAATTGGCACTGTTCGCCGCGCCGATCGGGGCGCCGCCGGCAACACCGCCCGCGCCAAGCGAGCTGGAGTTGAAACTGGCGCAGATCGAACCCGATGCACTCACGCCGCGCCAGGCGTTGGCTCTGATGTACGAGTTGAAGGGCAGGAAGCAGACCTAGAAGCTCGAAAAAAGGGCCGCTTACGCGGCCCGGATGGTCGAGGCATCCTGGGTGGTGGCATACACCGCGTGGCCTTCGCTGGCCTTCGCGTCGTAGCGGTTCTCGTAGCTGTCACGGCTCTGGTCCTGCGTGGTGGAGTGGGTGTCCACGGCAAACAGGGCGGCCTGTCCGGCGACGACAGCGACGGCAGCCAGCAGGCTGAAGGTCTTGTGCGTGTTCATGTTCGTGTCTCCGTAAGTTCAATGATTTGCGAGCAGTTGCTGCTTAAACCCGGCAGCCAGAATTTGGTTTCAGGCTTCGGTTCACAGCAGCTCCATGGGGCAAATTCTGGGCGCACGCCCCCGCATGAACAAACGGAAGCCCTGACTTGGAGTTAAGAAAAACTTAACTAACGGACGTTGGGAATCCGCACCACGCTGCCGCGGGCCTGCGGATCTTCAGCATCCTTTACGGCCGTGACATACAGGTCTTTTTCGCCGGGACCGAAGGCAACGTTGGTCGTGCCGTCACCGGCGGCGATCTCGAACACGTGCAGCAGTTTTCCATCCGGAGAAATCTTCAGGATCTTGCCGCCGAACCACTGCGCCACGTACATGTCGCCGTGGCTGTCGATCTTCATGCTGTCGGGGCCGAGCCACCAGGACTTGTGTTTGTCCGGCACCAGCAGGTTCAGCAACGCAAAGTTCGAGCGGTGGCTGAGCGAGCCATCCTTGTTGACCGAGAACTTCAGGATGCAATTGCCCACTGTCTCACTGACGTAGAGCGTTTTCTGGTCGGGTGAGACGCCGATGCCGTTGGCGTAGTCGAGATCGTCCGCCACCTGCACCCACCTGGCCCGACCGGGTGCGAGGTAGAGAATCTTGCCGGCCACCGCAGTCGGATCGCCGTTGTAGGGCCCGAACACGGTCGCGTAGGCGCCGTCATTCGCGGTGACCACGACGTCATTGATGCCGCCGACGAACTTGCGTCCGTGATCGTCGACATCCCAGCGCCGCAGCTGCTTGCCGTTCATGTCAAGTTCGAGAATGGCGCCCAGATCATCGGTGCAGGCCAGCAGGAAGGTGTTGTGCTTCGTGAGCGCCAGGCCGTTGTGCCCGCAGCCCGCGAGCGTGTGCAGGACGGTCGTGGTCTTACCATCCCAGCGCGAGAGCGTGTTTGAAGTCCAGCCCACGTAGTAGAGATTGCCGTCGACATACAGCGGACCCTCCGGGCCCAGTACGTCGCTCGCGACGGTCACTTCATCCGCGCGGACTGCGCCAGCGGCGATGCACAGTGCCAGCGCGCCGATGTGAAGCATTGCCTTGGCGTTCATGTACGGCTCCAGGCGGCGCTTGCGCCGTTACGGTGTGGACGGCGCAGTTGGTGCGGGTGGCGTTTGCGGCGCGGTCGCCGTTGG
>PMNQ01000019.1 GCA_003162555.1 Gammaproteobacteria bacterium
ATCGGCACCGTCAAGGGCGACATTCACGACATTGGCAAGAACCTGGTGTCGATGATGCTCGAGGGCGCGGGCTTTGAAGTCATCAACCTCGGCATCAACAATGCAGTGGAAAAATTCATGGCGGCGCTCGAAGAGCACAAGCCGGACATCCTCGGCATGTCGGCGCTACTGACCACGACGATGCCCTACATGAAGGTCGTCATTGATACGATGAAGGAAAAGGGCATCCGCAACGATTTCATCGTGCTGGTGGGCGGTGCGCCGCTCAACGAGGAATTTGGCAAGGCCGTTGGCGCCGACGCCTACTGCCGCGACGCCGCGATTGCCGTGGAGACCGCCAAGTCGATGCTGCTCGCGCGCCGTACGGCAGCACGGGCGCACTAAGTTTAGGAGTAACCAGCTCGTGGACGCTACGCGATCCGGCGCGCTGGTCATCGCCTGCGGAGCCCTGGCGCACGAAATCGCCGCGCTACGCCGGCTCAACGGCTGGGACGCGCTCGATGTGCAGTGCCTGCCGCCCGAGCTGCACAACTATCCCGACAAAATTCCCGGCCGCGTGCGTGAGGCCATCGAAGCCGCGCGCAATCGCTACGCAAAGATTTTCGTGGCCTACGCCGATTGCGGCACCGGCGGGCGCCTCGACGCGCTGCTGGAGCCCCTGGGTATCGAGCGGCTCCCGGGTGCGCACTGCTACCAGTTCTATGCCACCGCGCAGCGCTTCAGTGAGCTCGCCGAGCAGGAGCCGGGCACTTTCTACCTGACCGATTTCCTGGTGCGTCATTTCGAACGGCTGGTGGCGCAGACCCTCGGCATCGACCGGCATCCGGAATTGATCGCCGAGTATTTTCGCAACTACAAGCGCGTCGTGTATCTGGTGCAGGACGAAGCGCAGAGCGATGTCGCATACGCCCGTTCTATTGCTGTCCGCCTCGGGCTCGAGTTCGAGGTGTACACAGTAGGCTACGGCGAACTGGCGACGAGCCTTACGCGCGTGGCTGAGGAGCGACTTGCATGGCCTCGCTGATCATCATTTCCTGGCGCGACATTCCGGCGCAGGTCATCGTCAAGCAGGGACGCGAGACCGCCAAAGTGCAGCTCACGCACCGCTTCCAGGAAGCCGTCGACCGCGCCGCGATGCGCGCGGGCAAGGGCGGCTCGGCCGCCTACCTGGCCGACTGGAAGCGCAGTGACCCGCTTCCGGTGAGCGGTGATCTCAAGGAGCTTGCGCAGGCGGAGGCCGCGCGCCTCGAAGCGCAGTACACAGACGAGGACCTGGAAAAGCTGATCCGTGCTCATGGCCTCGCGCCTGGCAGCGCGGCGCCGGGCGGGGAGCAGGCCTGATGTATGCGTTGCGCCGCTGGTCGGTGCGCCACGCGCGCGGCCTCAACGCTTTCTACCACGGATTCGAAAACTTCCTGGTGAGCTGTAATCCGCTCTGGCGTCTGATCGGCTACGAACGACTCGAACGGCCGATGGCGGCGGTGGAGCGAATCGTGAAGGGTGCGCTGTTTGACTGCCAGATGTGTGGCCAGTGCGTGCTCAGCTCCACCGGTATGTCCTGCCCGATGAACTGCCCCAAGCAGCTGCGCAACGGTCCTTGCGGTGGCGTGCGTGACAATGGCCACTGCGAAGTGAGACCCGAAATGCGCTGCGTGTGGGTGGAGGCCTATGCTGGCGCGACGCGAATCCCGGGTGGGCAGGTTCTGCTCAGCAACGTTCAGCACGCGGTCGATCGCCGCCTGCAGGGCCGTTCCGCCTGGCTGCGTGTGGTGCGGGAAAAGACGGCGCCGCCGGCATGAAGTTCGACGACGAGCCAGTACCGGGCTATCCATTGCCGATCCTGCCGGGCCATACCTCGCCCGGGCGGCTCGAGCGCGTGCTGCGCGCCGGACAGTTTGCGATCACCACCGAACTGGCGCCGCCCGACTCGGCGGATCCTCAGGAAGTGTACGACCGCGCGCGCATCTTCGATGGTTACGTCGATGCCATCAACGCCACCGACGGCAGTGGCGCGCATTGCCACATGGGGAGCCTGGCGGTCTGCGCTCTGCTCACGCGCGTCGGCTACGCGCCGGTGATGCAGATTTCCTGCCGTGACCGCAACCGCATTGCCATCCAGGGCGACATCCTCGGTGGCGCCGCCATGGGTGTATGCAACGTGCTGTGCCTGAGCGGCGATGGCGTGCAGGCGGGCGATCATCCGCAGGCCAAGCCGGTGTTCGACCTGGATGCCATCACGCTTCTGGAAACCGCGCGCACGTTGCGCGACGAGCACCGGTTCCTGAGCGGCCGCAAGATCAGCTTTGCGCCGCGCGTGTTCCTCGGTGCGGCCGCCAATCCGTTCGCGGCGCCGGTAGAGTTCCGCGCGCAGCGCGTGGCCAAGAAGGTGGCCGCCGGCGCGCAGTTCATCCAGACGCAGTATTGCTACGACATGCCGGTGCTGCGTGAATTCATGCGTCGCATCGAGGATCTCGGACTCCTTGAGAAGGTTTTCATCCTGGTGGGCGTCGGCCCCTTGCGCGCCGCAAAGACCGCCGAGTGGATGCGCGCAAATGTGCCCGGACTCCATATTCCAGATGCGATCATCAAGCGCCTGGCCGATGCCGGGCCGAACGCCGCGCAGGAAGGCCGCAAACTGTGTGTCGAACTGATCCAGGAACTGCGCGAAGTGCGTGGCGTGAGTGGCGTGCACATCATGGCCTACCGCCAGGAACAGACCGTCCCCGAAATTGTCGAGCGCTCGGGCGCGCTCGCCGGTCGCGTGCCCTGGTATCCGGGCCGCGACAATTCAATACCAGAAACGAGGATCGCTCAATGACTGAAACGGTGATTAGTTCGGCCAGGCGCGAGGTGATCATTGGTTTCGATCATCCCTTCGTAATCATCGGTGAACGCATCAATCCCACCGGCCGCAAGATCCTGGCCGCCGAAATGGCGGCGGGCGATTTCACCCGCGTCGAGGCCGATGCGCGCGCACAGGTGGAGGCGGGGGCGCAGATGCTCGATGTCAATGCCGGCATTCCGCTCGCCGACGAGCCCGCGATTCTCGCGCTGGCCGTGCAGCTGGTGCAGAGCATCACCGACGTGCCGCTGTCGATCGACTCCTCGATCGTGGAGGCGCTCGAAGCCGGCTTGGCCGTTTACAAGGGCAAGGCCCTGGTCAACTCGGTCACCGGCGAGGACGAGCGCCTGGAGCGGGTCCTGCCGCTCGTGAAGAAGTACGGCGCCGCAGTCGTCGCGCTGCCCAACGACGAGGACGAGATCCCCGACGACCCGCACAAGCGGCTCGAGCTCGTCGGCAAGATCGTCGAGGTCGCCACGAAGGAGTACGGGATCCCCATGGAGGACCTCGTCATCGACCCGCTGGCGATGCCCATCGGCGCCGACTCCACGCTGGTGTGGAAGACGCTCGAGACGATCCGCCTGATCCGCGACACCTACGGCCTCAACATGACCCTGGGCGCGTCGAACGTGTCGTTCGGCATGCCCGACCGGCACACGATCAACTCCGTGTTCCTCCCGATGGCGA
>PMNQ01000135.1:0-2439 GCA_003162555.1 Gammaproteobacteria bacterium
CCCATGGATGGGTTCATGGCGTTCCCGGCAAGAGCATTCTCAACCCTGGCCGCTGGGCCCGGCACCATGCGCGGCTTCACGGCACGATCTCCGCCATGTTGCCGCTCTGCTCGAGCCACTCCCTTCGATCGCCCGCACGCTTCTTCGCCAAGAGCATGTCCATCAGCTTGTCGGTGTTGTCCTTCGCCGCAATCGTGAGCTGCACCAGGCGGCGCGTCAGCGGATCGATGGTGGATTCGCGCAGCTGCGAAGGATTCATTTCGCCCAGGCCCTTGAAGCGCGTCACCACCGGTTTCGCGCGCGAGTGCTCGGCCGCGAGGCGCTTGAGTACCGCATCGCGTTCATCGTTGTCGAGCGCGTACAGCACCTGCTTGCCTGCGTCGATGCGGTACAGCGGCGGCATCGCCATGTATACGTGCCCGTTGGCCACCAGCGGACGGAAGTGCCGCAGGAACAGCGCGCACAACAACGTTGCGATGTGCAGCCCGTCGGAATCGGCATCCGCCAGGATGCAGATCTTGTGATAACGCAGACCCGACAGATCAGCCGAGCCCGGGTCGACGCCGATCGCGACGCTGATGTCGTGCACTTCCTGCGAACTGCCGATCTCGCCGGGTTCGAGCTCCCAGGTGTTCAGGATCTTGCCGCGCAGCGGCATGATCGCCTGGAAATCCTTGGCGCGCGCCTGCTTGGCCGAGCCACCGGCGGAATCGCCCTCCACCAGGAACAATTCGGAGCGGGCAGGATCCTGGCAGGTGCAGTCGGCGAGCTTGCCGGGCAGCGCCGGGCCGTTGACCGCGCGCTTGCGCGTGATGCGCTGCGCCGCGCGCAGTCGTTCCTGCGCATTGGCGATCGCGAACTGCGCGATGCCCTCGCCCGCATCCGGATGCTGGTTGAGCCACAGGCCCATCGCGTCGCGCGCGTGGGTTTCAACCAGCGCCGCGGCCTCGCGCGAGCTGAGCTTCTCCTTCGTCTGCCCGGCGAACTGCGGGTCGCGGATCTTGATAGACAGCACGTAGCAGGCGCGGTCCCACACATCCTCGGCGGCGAGCTTGATGCCACGCGGCAGCAGGTTGCGAAACTCGCAGAACTCGCGCACCGCGTCGACGATGCCCGAACGCAGCCCGTTCACATGTGTTCCGCCGGCAATCGTCGGAATGAGATTGACGTAGCTCTCGGCGATCAGGTGCGGCGCATCGCTCGACCAGGCCAACGCCCACTCGACCACGTCCTGTTCGGAGGCATGGCGGCCGGTGATGGGCTCAGCCGGCAGGCGCTCGTTTTTCTCGAGCAGCTCGGTGAGGTACTCGCCCAGGTGTCCGGTGTAGAACCACTCCTCTTTTTCGCCACTCGCCTCGTTGGTGAACGTGAGGCGCAGGCCTGCGCACAGCACAGCCTTGGCCTTGAGCACGCGCTTGAGTTCCGGCACGGCGAACCGCTCGGTGTCGAAGAACCTGGGATCCGGCCAGAAGCGCACGGTGGTGCCGGTGTTGCGCGCGCCGACCGTGCCGATCGCCTCCAGCTTCGAGGAGATGCGGCCGTCCTTGAAGGCAATGTTGTATTCCTTGCCACCGCGCCGCACCCAGCATTCCAGGTGCTTGGAGAGCGCATTCACCACCGAGACGCCGACGCCGTGNNCCGCTGACCTTCTCCTGCGGGTGTATATCCACGGGCATGCCGCGGCCATCGTCAGTGACCTCGAGCGAGCCGTCCTTGTACAGGGTGACGTCGATCTGGTGGCAGTGGCCGGCGATGGCCTCATCGACGCTGTTGTCGACGACTTCGTGGGCGAGGTGATTCGGACGCGTCGTATCGGTATACATGCCCGGCCGGCGGCGCACGGGCTCGAGGCCCGATAGAACTTCGATATCGGCTGCGTTGTACGACTGTGCCATCAGGGCCTGCTAACAATTATGGAATCGCAGCGACGGCGGGACAACACACGTCGATGCGCAGCGCGCGGATTCTAGCATTCAATCGATCGGGCGAGGTTCGCCGTTCAGGCGGGACCCGCCGCTCAGGCAAGGTCTGCAAGCAACGCGGCGCGCAGCGGCGGCGGTACGGGGTCGACCGTTTCCATACAGGCGGGCAGGTCGATGCCGGCCGCCAGCGAAGCACCGGCCGAGAGCGAGGCGATCATGCCGCTGCTGAGTTCGAAGCGCAGGAAATGCACGGCCGAGGTCTTCTCATCGTTGCTGCGTTCGAGGTCTTCNNGATCGCGTTCACCGGATCATGGCCGCTGACCCGCAACCAGCAGCGATGCTCGACGCCGCGCAGCTCCGCCAGCCGCCGCGCGCGCTCAACCGGATCCGGGTACTCGATCAGCAGCGTCGCCTTTAGATTGTTGCCGTCCGGAATCAGCGGATTGTAGGCAGCGAGTTCCTCGGCGATGGCGCCGGGCTCGAAGATGCGCTCGGCGCGCAGCATTTCCTGCACCTG
>PMNQ01000135.1:2489-8930 GCA_003162555.1 Gammaproteobacteria bacterium
GCAATCGCTCGAGTAATAGTCAGCCTCGGCGCCCTCCACTTTCTGGATCACCGGCCGCGCGATTTTCATGGAAGCAGCGCGGAACTCGCTCTTGACCGCGTAGCTGCCGTCGTGCCCCGAACAACGCTCGATTACGTCCACGGTCGTGTCGGGCACGAGCCTGAGCACATCGCGCGTCTTGAGGCCGATGTTCTGCACGCGCAGGTGACAGGGCACGTGGTAGCTGACGCGGCCCAGCCGTGCCTTGAAGTCGGTGCGCAGCAGCCCCGCTTTGTGCCGCAGCATCAGGTACTCGAACGGATCGAAGATGTGCGCGCGCACCCGCTGCACGGCTTCGTCCCCGGGAAACATCAGCGGCAGTTCCTGCTTGAACATCAGCACGCAGGACGGGATCGGCGCCACGATGTCGTAGCCCTGTTCGATGAGGCGCAGGAGCTGCGGAATGTTCTGCTCCTTGAGACGCTCGACCGCATCGAGATCGCCCAGCTCGAGTTTGGGCATGCCGCAGCAGCGCTCGCGATCCGCCAGCGTGAGCCCAATGCCATTGTGGGCGAACACCGCGGCCAGATCGGTCGCCAGCTCGGGCTCGTTGCGGTTGCCATAGCAGGTGGTGAACAGCACCACGCGCCCGCTGGTCTCCGGCGTCGCCTGCGGCGCCGCTGCGGGCGTCGGCATGTGTTTCGTCAGGCGCGAGCGCGCGCTGCTCGAATGAAATTCGGGGAGCGGCGCCTCCGGGTGCACATGCAGCACCTTGTCGAGGAGTTTGCGCCCCAGTTTGCTGGAATTCGCTGCGTTCACGAGCTGCGCGATGACCGGAATGCCGGCGATGCTCCCGACCGTGTCGGTCGAGGTCAGCATGCGGTCGCGCAACGAGTTCTCGCCGCGACGCGATTTCACGGCCTTGGCGCGCAGCATCAGGTGCGGAAAATCGAGATTCCACGGGTGCGGCGGCACGTACGGGCACTTGGTCATGAAGCACATGTCACACAGGTAACAGTGATCCACGACCTTCCAGTACACGCGCTTGTCGACGCCGTCGAGCTCGCCGGAAGGCGATGCATCGATGGCGTCGAACAGTGTCGGGAATGCCTGGCAAAGACTGAAACAGCGCCGGCAACCGTGGCAGATGTCGAACACGCGCTCGAGTTCCTTCTCGAGCGCGTGTTCGTCATGGAATGACGGGTCGCGCCAGTTCAGCGGATGGCGGGTGGGAGCCTCGAGGTTGCCTTCCCCGCTCACCGGCCGCTACAGCGTGTCGAGTGCTTTCTGGAAGCGATTGGCGTGCGAACGCTCGGCCTTCGCCAGCGTCTCGAACCAATCGGCGATCTCCGCAAAACCCTCGGTGCGCGCGGCCTTGGCCATGCCCGGATACATGTCCGAGTATTCGTGCGTCTCGCCGGCGANNTGCGCATGGCCGGTCTCGCCTTCGGCAGTCGAACGGAACACGGCCGAGACGTCGTTGAAACCCTCGACATCGGCCTTGGCTGCGAAATACAGGTAACGGCGATTCGCCTGTGACTCACCGGCGAATGCGGCCTTCAGGTTCTCTTCGGTCTTGCTGCCCTTGAGATTCATGGTCTGTTTCCCCATCCTTGCGGTAAATTTAGACTTAGTCTAATCGACCTCCACTTTACGATTGTCAGGCGCGATCCGTCAACCGCGTTTGACCCCCGCCGGGATCGCTAATAGGGTAACAACCAACGTGTCACGAAAACCCAAGGAAACCGGATTCGAGGGCACGCTCGCCGAGCTGGAGGCGTTGGTCGCTCGCATGGAGGCGGGCAGCCTGCCGCTCGATGAAGCGCTGCGCAGCTTCGAACGGGGCGTGCAGCTGACGCGCGAATGCCAGGCGGCGCTGCAGGCGGCCCAGCAGCGCGTGCAGCTGCTGACGCAGCGCGGCGGCAGCGCCACGCTCGAGGACTTCGCCCCTGCCGGGACTGACGCCGACGCGGCCACTGAACCTTAGAGTCCGCATCCTGAACTCAAGGGCCGACTTGGACCAATCTGAATTCCAGCAGCGTGTGCACGCGGCGCAGCAACGCGTGGAACGTGCACTGCTGCACGCTCTGAGCGGCGCCGACACAGCCGCGGCGCGCCTCCAGGAAGCAATGCGCTACAGCGTGCTGGGCGGCGGCAAACGGCTGCGGCCGCTGCTGGTGTACATCACCGGCGAGGCCCTCGGCGCAAACCCGGCCGATCTCGACGCGCCCGCGGCAGCGGTGGAACTGATTCACGCCTACAGCCTGATACACGACGATTTGCCTGCCATGGACGACGACGACCTGCGGCGCGGACAGCCGACCTGTCACCGTGCCTTCGATGAGGGCACGGCGATACTGGCCGGCGACGCGCTGCAGGCGCTGGCTTTCGCGGTGCTCGCCTCACAGACAAACGCGCTGGCCGATGCGACGCGGGTGCGCATGCTGACCGTGCTCGCCGATGCCATAGGGCTCGCGGGCATGGCGGGCGGCCAGGCGATCGATCTCGAGGCCGCCGGCCGCGGCAGCGACCCTGCGCACATCGAGCTGATGCATCGGCGCAAGACCGGCGCATTGATTCGCGCCAGCGTGGAGCTTGGCGCTCTGGCGGCACCAGCGAGAAACGAAGCTGCTTACACCGCGCTGCGATTGTATGGCAGCGAGATTGGGCTCGCGTTCCAGATCCAGGACGACATCCTGGATGTCACCGGCGAAACAGAGGTGCTGGGCAAGCGCGTCGGCGCGGACGCAGCGCACGGCAAGCCCAACTATCCCAGCGTGTTCGGGCTCGAGCGGACACGTCAGCTCGCACTCGAGCATCGCGATCGCGCACTGGCAGCGCTGGTGGCGCTCGGTGAGGCCGCCGCACCCTTGCGTGCGCTCGCGTACTACGTGGTCGACCGCGTGCAGTAGACTGTCACCCATGGACGCCCCGACGGAACCGCAAGCGCTGCTGAACGCGATCAATTCGCCATCAGACCTGCGGACGCTCCCGGTGCGGAGCCTGACCACACTGGCCTCCGAGCTGCGCTCGTTCCTGATCCAGACTGTCAGCACCCGCGGCGGACATTTTGCCGCGGGCCTCGGCACGGTGGAACTGACAATCGCGCTGCATTACGTCTTCGACACGCCGCACGACCGGCTGGTGTGGGATGTCGGGCACCAGGCTTATCCGCACAAGGTGCTGACCGGACGCCGCGAACAACTGCACACGATCAAGCAGCACGACGGCCTGGCGCCGTTTCCGAACCGCGCCGAAAGCGAATACGACACCTTCGGCGTCGGCCATTCGAGCACTTCGATCAGCGCAGCGCTTGGCATGGCGCTGGCCTCGGCCGCGCAAGGCGTGGAGCGGCGCGTCGTGGCGGTGATCGGCGATGGCGCACTCAGCGCCGGCATGGCCTTCGAAGCGCTCAATCACGCTGGGAGCCTGCCCGCGAACCTGCTGGTGATCCTGAACGACAACGACATGTCGATTTCGGAGAATGTCGGCGCGCTGTCCAAATACCTGGCGCGCGTGCTGTCGGGCCGTTTCTACGCGCACCTGCGCGAAGGCGGCAAGCGCGTGCTGCGGCGCATGCCGCACATCCGCGAGTTCGCGCGCCGCTCCGAGGAACACGTCAAGGGCATGTGGCTGCCGGGTACGGTGTTCGAGGAAATGGGTTTCAACTACATCGGCCCGATCGACGGCCATGACCTGCCGGGCCTGGTGCGAACGCTGCGCAATCTGCGTGACCTGCGCGGCCCGCAGTTCCTGCACGTTGTCACGCAGAAGGGCAAGGGCTACGCGCCGGCCGAAGCTGATCCGATCACCTGGCACGGGCCGGGGCCCTTCGATCCGCTCACCGGCAAGATGCTCAAGAGCAAGACCACCGGTCCCTCGTACTCGCAGGTATTCGGCGAATGGCTGTGCGACGAGGCCGCGAGCGACCCGAAACTGGTGGCGATCACGCCGGCGATGCGCGAAGGCTCGGGCCTGGTTGAATACTCGAAGCGTTTCCCGGACCGCTATTTCGATGTCGCGATCGCCGAGCAGCACGCGGTGACTTTCGCCGCCGGGCTCGCCTGCGAAGGCATGAAGCCCGTGGTGGCGATTTATTCTACGTTCCTGCAACGCGGCTATGATCAGCTGATTCACGACGTCGCGCTGCAAAATCTCCCGGTCGTGTTCGCGCTTGACCGCGCCGGCGTGGTCGGCGGCGATGGCGCAACGCATAACGGCAGCTTCGACTACAGCTTCGTGCGCTGCATTCCGAACATGCTGGTGATGGCGCCGGCCGACGAGAACGAGTGCCGGCAGATGCTGCACACCGCTTGCGCCGCCGGCGTCCCGGCGGTGGTGCGGTATCCGCGCGGCCAGGGTCCCGGCGTCGCGGTTGAACGAGCGCTCACAGCGCTCCCGCTCGGTCGCGCGCAATTGCGGCGGCGCGGCGCCAGCGGACTGCTGCTGCTGTCCTTCGGCACGATGCTGGAGGCCGCGCTGGCGGCGGGCGAGCGGCTTGATGCCACAGTGGTGAACATGCGTTTCGTCAAACCGCTCGATGAAGCGTTGCTGCGCGAACTCGTGCCGCAGCACCTGGCCTGGGTGACGCTCGAGGAAAACACCATCGCCGGCGGGGCCGGCAGCGCGGTCAGCGAGCTGCTCGATGCGGCTGCCTTGAGCCGCCCCCGTTTGTCCATCGGCTTGCCCGATCGGTTCATCGAGCATGGCAGCCGCGAGCAATGCCTCGCCGACGCGGGCCTGGATACGCCCACGGTTGTTGGCGTGATCGAGCGCTGGTGGCTGCCGCAGGCCCACACCTTGAATAGCGGTCGCGCCGCCACCAGAATGGCTGCTGCGGCCCATTCCGGGCCTGCCTGAGCGACGCTTAAGGACCATCCATGGATATCGCCGTGGCCGAACGGGAACGCAGCAAGGCGACCGTTGAAGACGTGCAGAGCCGCGCTGACACGCGGCACATCGCCATTGACCGCGTTGGCATCAAGGACATCCGCCATCCGGTGCGCGTCAAGGACCGCTCGGATGGCGAGCAACACACAGTTGCCACGTTCAACATGTACGTCAACCTGCCGCACAATTTCAAGGGCACGCACATGTCGCGCTTCGTCGAGGTGCTGCATCACGCGCGCGAAATCTCGGTCGATTCATTCCGCGCGATGCTGGTGGAGATGACCCAGCGGCTGGACGCCGACGCCGGCCATATCGAGATGAGCTTCCCCTACTTCGTCAGCAAGCGCGCGCCGATCTCCGGCGTCGAGAGCCTGATGGACTACCAGGCGGCGCTGATCGGCGAATGCCGCCACGGCGAAACCACCATGTGGGTGCGCGTGGTTGTGCCTGTGACCAGCCTGTGCCCCTGCTCGAAGAAGATCTCCGANNGACATGGTGCGCGACGTGGCGCTGCGTCTGGATGCTGAGACGCGCATCGGCGCGTATGTGGTCGAGAGCGAGAATTTCGAGTCGATACACAACCACTCGGCATACGCACTGATCGAGCGGGATAAGCACAAGAGCGCATGAATCGACAAGGACCGGCCGCCGGTCTGCATTGATTGGCGCTCCTCGCGGCGCCTGGATCAGGAAACGCCCAAAGCGGCGTTTCCTGCCATTCCCTCGCGCCGCCATGAGTGGCGCGACTTGCGCCCGCGAACGCGCCGGTCAACTCAGTTCGTACGAAATTCCACGCCCTGCAATCGCCCGATCAGCGCTCGCAGGAACACCCGATTGAAACGCAACTGGCAGGAGGCCGACACCTGCTCAAGCAGCGTTGAACTCACCTTGATCACGGTGACGTCGCCGGCGGCGCGGATGGTGGCGTTGCGCTTGGCACCCTGCACGTAGCTGGTCTCGCCGAAGCATTCGCCGGTCGAGAGCATGCCGACCGAGGCACCGTTCCGTTCCACCGAGCAGTTGCCGCTCACCAGGATGTAGAAGCGGTCGTCCATCTCGCCTTCCTTGACGATNNTTCCTGCTGGTTCATGCGCGAATTCTGCTGCCGCAACTGCTGGTGCACTCGGGTCAGCTCGGCGGCCAGATCGAGGCCGCTCTTCTGCCGCCGCGCCGGCTCCTTCTGCATGGCGGTGGCAACCACCACTTCGAGCTCCTCGGGCACGTCATTGCGCATCGTGTGGATCGGCGGCGGCGTGGCGTACACGATCTGGTGCAGCAGCTTNNGCCGAAGTCGATGAGCTTCACCTTGCCCGCCGGCGTCACCATGATGTTGGCCGGCTTCATGTCGCGGTGGATCACGCCGCGCGAGTGCGCGTAGTGCAGCGCCTTGGCGCACTTGAACATCAGTTCCACGACGTCATCAACGCGCAGCAGGTTATCGGGGCGGCAGTAGGCGGCCAGCGTGCGCGCGCCGTGCACGTGCTCGGTGACGATGTAGCAGTGGCCGTTCTCTTCGCCGGCGTCGTAGATGGGCAGGATGTTCGGGTGGTGCAGCATGCCCACCATGTGGGC
>PMNQ01000058.1 GCA_003162555.1 Gammaproteobacteria bacterium
GCTGAATCCCGCGGCGACCAGCCAGTCGACGAAGCTGCGCGCTGCGCCGCCGAGCGCGCCCTGCTCGCCGGGCAGCGCGGCCGGATGCAGCAGCACGCCGCCGCGCCGCCGCTCGAGCACGGGCATCACCCTTCCGCGCGGCGCATCACACCGCCGCCCTCGGGCACGCCGCGACCCACCGAGATCGCGCGCGACAGCGCCGCGGGCGCGTCGCGGCCGAGCAGCCGATACAGGCTGNNGCTGCGGCGGCAGGCCTTCGTCCGCCAGCACTTCATCGACAGCGATCTTGGCCAGCACCAAGAGATCCCAGCCCGCGTTTTTATCTGGATCGCCGATCCATGTCGCCAGTGTGCCGTGCACCCAGCTGCCGGCAACCACGTGACGCAGCGCCTGCCGCTCCGGTTGCCGCGCCAGCGCGTCGCTGAGCGTGGTCAGCTCCAGCAGCGGGTGACTTGCCAGCGCCGCGTACAGGCCCTGCAGAAAATAGTAACCATTGAACGGATAGTGTTCCCAGGCGTTTTCGCCATCGAGCGCGATGAGCGCCATCGCACCAGGCTGGCCGGCCTGCCCGGCCGCCACGCGCTCGAGTTCGCCGATAAAGTGGCGCACGGCATCGTCGCCATGCCAGCTCTGGTAGGTGAAGCCGATCAGATCCGACAGCTCATCGTGGCGGAAGCAGAGGCTCAATGCGCTACCCGGAACCTGCCAGGCACGCAGTTCGGGCGCCGCGTCGGCGCGCTCGCCACCAGCGCGCTCGGCGTCAGCGCGCAGGCAGCCGCGCAGCACGTTGCCGCTGCTGGCGGCCCAGCGCGTGCCGTGCACTTCGAGCAGTGCAAGCGCACGCGCGCTGATCGCGCCTTCAGATGGCCAGCAGCCGGCGGGCGCGCGGCCGAACACGCGGCGGAATACACGCAAGCCCTCTTCCATGTGCCAGGCGGCGCGCTGTTCGCCACCCGGATACTGCGTGGCGTGCGGAAGCGGTGCGTCGGGAACCGATTCGCGCGCCGCGTGGAAGTCGATCAGCAACGGCAGGATCGGGTGCGCGTAGGGCGACATCGCAAGCTCGATCTGACCGCGCTCGGCGAGTGCACGGTACCTTCCCAGGAGTCCGGCCAGCAGATCGCCGATCAACCCCAGCAGCACGCGCCGATGCGCGGGTCCGAAATCGCGCGCGTGCTCGATGAGCGCGGCCACGCGCGCATCACTCCGCTTGACGGTCTCGCCCAGCCAGGCGATGTGGTACCAGACACCGATATCATGCAGGTACTGATTTGAGGCATAGCCTATGCGCTCGGGCGTATCGAAGTTGACGGCGAGATCGGCCAGCTCCGCGTACGCAGGGTAGCGATCGATCAGCTGCACGCGTTGCGCGCGCAGGCAGGCCTGCAGCAGCGCCAGCCGCGCCTTCGGTTCGAGTGGCAGCGGCACCTCCGACAGCAGCGCCAGCACGGGATCGGGGAGCGGTTCAGCGTCCGTAAGGTGCGCGCTGACTCGCGTTGCCAGTTCCTCGAGCTGCTCGATCAGGATCGGCGCGAAGTTGACGACCGCACGCGCCGAGGGGTTGGCCTCCAGGTGCGCGGCCATGTCGGCGTAGTCCTTGATCGCGTGCAGGTAGGTCCACGGCAGGACGTACTCGCCGCTGACCGGATCGCGATACTGCGGCTGGTGCATGTGCCACAGCAGCACCACGGGGAAACGCGCGGCGCCGCTCATGCGGTCGCAATACTTCTCTGCAGCATCTCCGGGGTCACGAGCACGACGCCACCCTCGGTGACGTGAAAGCGCGCGGCATCGGCGCCGCGATCGACGCCGATCTGCATGCCGTCCGGCACCTCGCAGCCCTCATCGAGGATCGCCTGGCGGATCGTGCAGCCCGCGCCGATCTTGACGTTGGGCAGGATAACGGAACGGTAGACGCTGGAGCGTTCGTCGACACGCACGTTCAAGAACAGCAGCGACTGGTTGATGATGGCGCCCGAGATGATGCACGCGCCCGAGACGATCGAATTGATTGCCATGCCGCGCCGGCCGTCCTCGTCAAGAATGAACTTGGCCGACGGCACGTGTGCCTGGTAAGTCCAGATCGGCCACTCCTCGTCGTACAGATTCAACTCGGGCGCAACATGCACCAGCTCGATGTTGGCCTCGTAGTAGGCATCGACAGTACCGACATCGCGCCAGTAGTTCTGCGCGCGCGTCTTCACATCGGTGAACGGATAGGCAAACACCTGCAGCGTATCGATCGCCGGCGGGATGATGTTGCGGCCGAAATCGTGCTTCGAACCTTCGTTCTTCGCGTCCTCGACCAGCAGCTTGTCGAGCAGCCGGCCGTTGAATACGTAGATGCCCATCGAGGCTAGCGCCACATCGGGGCGCCCTGGGATGGCTTCCGGCTCCTGTGGTTTCTCGGCGAACTTGGTCACGCGGTTCCACTCGGTGACTGACAGCACGCCGAATTCGCGCGCCTTGTCGCGCGACACTTCGACCACGCCGACGGTGATGTCGGCGCCCTTCTCGACGTGATAGGCCACCATCGGGCCGTAGTCCATCTTGTAGATGTGATCGCCCGCCAGCACCAGCACGTGCTTGGGCCGATGCGTGCGGATCAGGTCGAGGTTCTGGTACACGCAATCGGCCGTGCCGCGGTACCAGTGTTCGCCGATCTGCTGCTGCGCCGGAACCACGTCGACGAATTCGCCGAACTCGCCGCGCAGGTAGCTCCAGCCGCGCTGCACATGCTGGATCAGCGACTGGCCCTTGTACTGCGTCATGATGAAGATCTGGCGGATGCCCGAGTTCACGCAGTTCGAGAGCGGAAAATCGATGATGCGGAACTTGCCGCCGAATGGCGTCGCGGGCTTGCAGCGGTTGATCGTCAGGTCGTGCAGCCGCTCGCCGCGACCGCCTGCCATGATGACCGCCAGCGTGCCGCTGGTGAGCCGGCTGACGTAGCGTCCGGACGAAGTTCTGGGGTTTGGCTTTGGCATCGCAATCGATCTCAGGTTGGGCCCCCTCGCGTATAGTACGCCGGCAATGGCCAACTGGATCGACGATCTGGCGCACGACCGGGGACGCATAGCCGCCGGCACGCATCACGATCCGCACGCCCTCCTCGGCCTGCGCGATCGCGGGGGTCTGGCCACATTGCTGGCTTTCCTGCCTGGCGCCCGCTCGGCGACCATCGACGGCCAGCTGGAGCTGCAGCGCGTCCCGGGGAGCGATTTTTTCCACTGGCAGGGTCCGTCGAGCGGCAGGCTATCCCACCACTACCGGATATGTTGGCGCGACAGCCATGACGCGCCGCAGGAACGCATCGATCCGTACAGCTTCCTGCCCACGTTTGGCGCACGCGATCTGACCGCGTTCAGCGGCGGCCACGAAGCCCGCGCCTGGCAGTTCCTCGGCGCACAGTGCATGCAGGTTGACGAGGTGGACGGAGTCCGTTTTGCCGTGTGGGCACCTAACGCTGAAAGGGTTAGCGTAGTAGGTCCGTTCTGCGAATGGGATGGTCGCCGCCTGCCCATGCGGACGCTGGGCGCGAGCGGCGTGTGGGAATTGTTCGTACCCGGCCTCGGCGCGGGCACGCTGTATAAATTTGAAATCCGCCACCGCCTCAACGGCGCGGTCGTGCTGAAGACCGATCCCTATGGCCGCGGCACGGAGCTGCGGCCGGGCACTGCGTCCATCGTCTGTGACAGCCGCTACGGCTGGAGCGATGGCGACTGGCTGCACGCGCGGCGCGAGCGCGACTGGCTGCACGCGCCGATGAGCATCTACGAAGTGCACGCCGGTTCCTGGCGCCAGCACGGCGACGGTAGCTTCTACAGTTACCGTGACCTGGCGGACGAGTTGATCCCGTACGTACTCGCGCAGGGCTTCACGCACATCGAGCTGCTGCCGATCACCGAGCATCCGCTGGATGACTCCTGGGGCTATCAGACCACCGGTTACTTCGCGCCCACCAGCCGCCACGGCTCGCCCGACGAGCTGCGTTTCTTCATCGACCACTGCCACCAGGCCGGCATCGGCGTGCTGCTCGACTGGGTGCCGGGACATTTCCCGCGCGACGGCCACGGCCTGGCGCGCTTCGACGGCACGGCGCTGTACGAATACCAGGACCCACGCAAGGGCGAGCACGCCGACTGGGGCACGTTGATCTTCAACTACGAACGCAATGAAGTACGTTCATTCCTGCTCTCGAGCGCCTGCTACTGGCTCGAGGAATTCCACTTCGACGGCCTGCGCGTCGACGCGGTCGCCTCGATGATCTACCTGGATTTCGGCCGCCGCGGCAACTTCGTGCCCAATCGCAACGGCGGCCGCGAGAACCTCGAAGCTATCGACTTCCTGCGCTCGCTCAACGCGACCACGCACTCACGCAACCCGGGCACCGTGACCATCGCCGAGGAATCCACCGACTGGCCACAGGTCTCGCGTCCCACCGACGCCGGCGGCCTCGGCTTCAGCATGAAGTGGAATATGGGCTGGATGCACGACACGCTGGATTACTTCAAGGAAGACTCGCTCTACCGCCGGCATCACCACCAGAAGCTCAGCTTCGGCATGATGTACGCCTACAGCGAGAACTTCGTGCTGCCCTTCTCGCACGATGAAGTGGTGCATCTAAAGCGCTCACTCCTCGGCCGCATGCCCGGTGACCGCTGGCAGCAGCTCGCCAACCTGCGCGCGCTATACACATATATGTGGGCCTTCCCCGGCAAGAAGCTGCTGTTCATGGGCGGCGAGTTCGCACACCCCTGGGAATGGAACTTCCGCTCGGCGCTCCCCTGGTGGCTGGCCGACCACGCCGAACATGCCGGCGTACAACGCGCGGTCGCGGATCTCAACCGGCTGTACACAAAATGGCCCGCGCTGCACCGCTACGAATTCGAGCCGCGCGGCTTCAGCTGGCTGGATGCCGATGACGCCATGAACTCCACGCTCAGTTTCATCCGCTGGTCCGAAGACCAGCACCTCGTGGCCGCGTTGAATTTCACGCCGGTGCCGCGCACCGGCTACCGCCTCGGCGTGCCGCATAACGGCCACTACCGCGAAGTGTTCAATTCCGATTCGGGTTACTACGGCGGCGGAAATCTCGGCAATGGCGNNCGAGCCGTACCAGGGGCAGCCGCATTCCATCGTGGTGACGCTGCCGCCGCTGGCTGGGGTCATCTTCGCATCGGGCTGAGGGCGCGCGAGGGCGTGCAGATGGGATCAAGAGGCGGGCGCGGGTGAACGCATCGGTTGCAGATGTCGTCGGCCGTGCTTCGCATACCCTCGCTTCGCGGCTGGCCCGATGGCTTGTTGTGGAAGCGAAAAGCTGAAAAGTAGCACTGCATCGGGCCGGACGCCGCTCGCTCGGCGGCCGACGATACATCTGCAACCGATGCATTCACCCGCACCCACCGCATGATCGGAACTGCGCGGCCTGGCGCGTGCTTAGACCGATAAGAATAGGATCACAAGTGCGAGCGGTGGCGCGCCACCGCACAGTGGCGCACGGACCGCGCGGACTGCGCGGACTGCAGGGCCGGCTCTCAGCGGACACATCAAGCGACTGCAGTCGTGCTTNNGTCGTGCAAAATGTATTGGCGGGCGCCGAGGCCACGGCGTCGCCGCGATGCAGTACTGCGATTAAATTTTCGTCGTCACAACAAGCCATCGCGGCAGCCGTGGACGAGGGCACGCGCAGCGCGCCCGACAACATTTTGCACGACCGTACGCGCGAGCCCGCGCGCCCCTGACTACAATCTCTTGATTAATCCCATCTCGAGTGTGTGCCCCTGCAACTCGTGCTCCGGCCGCACGCGGAACTCCAACTCAAACTGCCCTGACGTCGGCGGTGCCGCATCGAGCGCGAACACCAGTGAACCGTCGCTGTCGGTCTCGCCGGTCGGCATGAGCCGGGCGCGCCAGGTGTCATCCTGCGCGTCGCGGTCATACGATGACAGCGCCGGCCACTCCATGCGCGTGCGCGGCAGCGTGCGGCGGGCCCGAAATTCCACAGCCACGTCGTCGGGGCTCAGGCCATTGAGCGCCACCGCGATGCGTTGGCGCAGGCGCGCGCCGCTCTGCAGTTCGGCTGCAGGCGCCGTCAGTGCGCGCAGGTTGACGCCGCCCCAGGCCTTGCGCACGCGCGACTTCCAGGCTGCGAGCCTGCGCGCGCCCGCGTCATTGGCGGCGGACACGCGTGCGTGCTGTTGCGCGGCCGCCTGGTACAGGCCGCGGTCGTAGTCGATGATCATGCGCCGCATATTGAACTGCGGAATCACCGTCATCATGGCGCGGCGGCAGCGGCGCACCCATTCGGGCGAATAGCCTTGCGTGCCGCGCGCATAATAAAGAGGCACGACTTCCTCTTCGAGCGTGTCGAGCATCAGGTCGGCATCGAGCGCGTCGCGCCGGTCGGCGTCCTGCACCTGCGAGGCGGGGATTCCCCAGCCGTTGGTGCCATCCCAGGCCTCCGCCCACCAGCCGTCGAGNNTCAGCATCAGCTGCTTGATCTCGCGCAGCACCTGCTGTCCGGGCTGATCGGCCGGGTGCGCCTTGCCAGCGAACAGGAACAGCACCGGCCGGTCGGAGCCGTCGATAAGTTTCGCGAGCCGCGCGCGGTCGCGCAGCAGGAGCGCGGCGCGCTTGTAGGTGGCAAAGCGGCGCGCGAATCCGAGCGTGAGCACATCGGGGCGCTGCGGATCGAGCAGGCGCGTGACATGCCGCAGTTCGGCGACGCTCAGGCCCTGCGCCGCGTACTGCCGGCGCATGCGTTCGCGCACGCCGCCGAGCATGCGTGCTTTGACATCCTGCGCTGTCTGCCAGAACTGCTGTTCGGGAATCCGCTCGAGCCCCTGCCAGTAAGCCGCGTCGTTGAGCCGCTCGCGCCAGTCCTTGCCCATCTCGCGATCGAAGAAGCGCGCCCAGCTCTGCGCGAGGAAGGTCGGCACGTGCACGCCGTTGGTGACGTAGCCGACCGGATTTTCGCCGACCGGCACGTCGTTCCAGTGATCGGCGCACAACTTCGCCGAGACGCGTCCGTGTATCCGGCTCACGCCGTTGACTCGGCGAGCGCCAGCGAGCGCGAGGCGCGTCATATTGAAGCCGTGCCCGCCGGAGGGTCCACGTCCGAGCGCGATGACGCGGTCGGCGGGCAGCGCGGATTCGCGCAGGTAGGCGCTGAAGTTGCCATTGAAAAGCTCGTTGCTGAATACGTCGTGGCCGGCGGCCACCGGCGTGTGCGTCGTGAACACGCATTGCGGCGCCGCGGCTTCAAGCGCGGCATCGAAGTCGAGCCCGCGCGCGACGCCCTCGCGCAGCAGCTCGAGGATCAGGAACGCGGCATGGCCTTCATTGATATGCCACACGGCGGGCTCGAGGCCCAGCGCGCGCAGCACGCGTACGCCGCCGATGCCGAGGATCATCTCCTGGCGGATGCGCGCCGACTCGCCGCCGCCGTACAGCCGGTGGGTGATGTCGCGGTCTTCGTGCGTGTTCTCCGGGCAATTGGTGTCGAGCAGGTACACCGCCACGCGCCCGACCTGCGCGCGCCAGACGCGCGCGGTCACCTCGTGCTCGCCGATGCGCACCTTCACGCTGAGGCGCTTGCCCGCGGCATCTTGCACCGGCTCGACCGGCAGGTCGCGCGCATCGGTGTCGGCATACTCGGCGTGCTGCACGCCCTCGCCGTCGACGCGCTGCGTGAAGTAGCCCTGGCGGTACAGCAGACCCACCGCAATGAAATTCAGGCGCTCGTCGCTGGCCGCCTTGCAGTAATCACCCGCCAGAATCCCCAGACCTCCCGAGTAGATCGGGAAGCTTTCATGGAAACCATATTCGGCGCAAAAATAGGCAATCAGCGGCTGGTCGCCGCGCGGCTCGACCTTGACGTAGTTATCGAGATAGTCGACGACCTGCGCGTAGCGCTCTATATATATGGAATCGCGCGCGGCGCGTTCGAGCCTGGACTGGTCTATGCAACGGAGCATGAGCCGCGGGTTACCACCTACCTGCTCCCACAGCTCAGGGTCGAGATCCTGGAACAATGCCCGCGCCGGGCGGTGCCAGCTGAAGAACAGGTTGGCGGCAAGCTCCGGCAGGCGGCTCAACGATGACGGTATCGGCGAAGTGACTTCGAGCAGCTGCATAGGGAGCGGGAGTTTATCAGCACATTTGAGTGATGTTGTTGCCCTTGGGTCAGGCGATAATCAGGCCGTGTATACGATTGCAATCCGCCCAGGCTCCGGCCGGCTCCTGTACCTGGTCCTGGCTCTGGGACTGGGACAGGTCTGTCGGCCGCAAGCCGCTGGCCTGTTCGGCTCCGGCCTGCCTGACTCCGGATCGATGCACATGTCATGCCTGCCTGGCGAGCGCGGTTACCTGCGTGCGAGCCTGCGCGGCGCGATCGACGCGGACCTCGACTGGCGCGGTGCACCGCTACAGTGCGAAGGCGGCGCGCGTCCGGACGGCCATGGTGTACGCGTCAGTTTCCTGGGGCCGGCAGACGCCAGCGGCCATCGGCTGCGGCTCGTGTTCGGCATCGCCGCCACGCCGGGCAATGCGCGCACCGCCTCTGCCGCCACCAACGTCACGGTCATTGTTGAAGGCGAACAGCGCGTCTACGCGACGCGCGGGGATGAGCGCTGCGCGATCGATGCCGTGGTGCAGGAGCCGCTGCCGCTCGCCAACGCGGCTGGCCCCGCCGCCGCGGCCCGCGAATACCGCATCGCAGCCCGCGGTTACTGCATCGATCCGGCGACCATGCTCGATGGCAGCGGGCGGCTCTACATCAATCGCTTCGACTTCGCCGGCGTGGCGAGCTTTGAGGATAATGACTTGCATGCCGCCCTCCACAATTGAACTACACCGGGCCCGCCTGCTGGCCGGGCTGCTCCTGCTGGCGGCCGTGTTCGGCGGCGGCGCGACCGCTCTGGCTGATGAAGACTTCCCGCGCTCGATGCTTGAGATCCGCACTGCGCATGGGCGGCAGCTGTTCCACATCCGCGTGGCCGACAACGCGGCCCGGCAAGAGCGCGGATTGATGTTCGAGACGCGGCTGCCGGCGGACGAAGGCATGCTGTTTCCGCAGGCCGAGCCGCGGATCATGAGCATGTGGATGAAGAACACTTATATACCGCTCGACATGCTGTTCATCGACAGCCGTGGCCGTATCGTCTGCCTGCTCGCCATGACCAAGACTCAATCGCTCGACATCCTCAGTTGCCCGAAGCCGGTCCTGGCCGTGCTGGAGATCGGCGGCGGCGAGGCCGCCGGGCAAGGCATCCGTGTAGGTGACCAGGTAGTGAACGAATTGTTCAAACCCTGATGTCATTTGCCCCGCCGGGGTGCTTGTGATTAGACTCCGGTCATAACAATCACGGGGTCCCGGCGCCTCAGCCGGGCATTCCCGCACAGGGAGCGCATATGGCTAACGAGAACCTGAATGTAAGGCGTGCCGTCCTCATGGCGCTGGCCGCAGCGGCAAGTGCCGCTGCACCGGCAGTGCTGGCCGCGGATGCAGCGACCACCGGCACGCTCGAGGAAATCGTCGTCACCGGCTCGCGCGTCCACCAGGACGAGTATTCAAGTTCGGCGCCAGTCGATGTGGTGATGCCAGACCAGCAGATCGCGCGCGGCATCACCGACATTGCCAGCGCGCTGCAGACCACGACGGTCGCATCGGGTTCGCCGCAGGTCACGGCTGCGACTTCCTCTGCTTTCGTGCAGAACGGCGGCATCGGCGCGGAAACGCTGTCGTTGCGCGGCCTGGGCGCCAACCGCACGCTGGTGCTGTTGAACGGGCGTCGCGCTGGACCGGCCGGCACGCGCGGCGGCGTTTCTTCTTTCGACCTCAACGTGCTGCCGCTCGGCGCCGTCGAGCGGATCGACATCCTCAAGGACGGCGCATCGTCGATCTACGGCTCGGATGCCATCGCCGGCGTCGTCAACATCATCACCAAGAAGGGGAACGGCGGATCACTCGAGGGATTCGCCTCGCGCCCCACCAAAGCTGGTGGCGAAGAATCGCGCGTCAGCGCCACGTGGGGCCGTGCCTTCGATCGTGGCAATGTGCGCGTGACACTCGACTGGTACAAGGAATCCGAACTGGCCAAGGGCCAGCGCCAGTATTTCCGTTGCGGCGAGCAGTACATTTTCGATCCGGCAACCGGCGCGCGTGCCGATGCCATGGATCCGCGCACCGGCAAGCCGCACTGCGACGATCTGCTGTGGGGCCAGGTCTGGCTATACGACTACGCCGAGTTCTATGGCAACGGCAAAACCAACATCCCGCATGCCGGCGCCAAGCTGGCGCAGTACGACTACGACGGCAATCTTGGCCAGTACATACCGGGCTACGCGGCAGACCCGAACCCGCCCTACGGTATCGGCACGCCGCCCGGCTGGTTCCCTGTCGAATACGACAAGACCTCCGACGGCCTCTCCAACGCCGAATCACCGATACACGACCGGACTTCGCTGATACCGAAGATCGAGCGCAAGACCATCTACGCCGATGGTGACATGAAGCTGGGCGACCAGGTGACCCTGTACGGCGAAGTGCTGCTGAACCAGCGCAAGACCACGGTGCACGACTACCGGCAGTTCTGGACCTATATCTACAACTCCAACAGCGGGGATCTCGGGTTGCAATTTCCCGCCGGCGACAATCCTCTGGCCGCTGGCTGGACCGGCGCCAACTGGCTCAGCCCGACGCCGATCACCGATCACAACAATTCCTTCATCGACGTCAAATACCGGCGCTTCGTACTCGGGTTGCGCGGAGATCTGGGAAAATCCTGGAACTGGGACGTCTCCTTCCAGCACAGCCATTCTGACGGCAATTACACCAGCGACCAGATCTACAACGACGCGATCGCGGACCAGCATTTTGCGACGGGATCCTGCGTCGGCACGGTGACCTCGGTGCGCGGCGTGCCGTGCCAGGACGTGCCATGGCTCGACCCACAGTTCCTGGCCGGCAACATCTCGCCGGACATGCAGAAATACCTGTTCGGCGACGAGACCGGCAACACCAGCTACACGCAGTGGACTGTGGAAGGCTACGCCACCGGCCCGTTGTTTCAACTGCCGGCGGGCAAGCTGAACGCGGCGCTCGGTGTGCAGTACCAATATGACGCCATCAATGACACGCCGGGCGCCATCACCCTGGCTGGAAACGCCTGGGGCACTTCGACCGCCGGCATCACCAAGGGTGATGACAAGACCAAGGCAGTGTTTGGTGAACTTGTGGTGCCCTTGCTGCACAACCTGCCCGCCGTGAAGGACCTGACGCTGAATGGCTCGCTGCGCCACACGAATGTCGCTTCGTACGGCGGCGACACCACCTACAAGCTCGGCCTGGCCTGGCAGATTGCGCCTACGTTCAAGGTGCGATTGAACCAGAGCACCTCGTTCCGTTCGCCGGCGTTGTTCGAGCTGTACCTTGCCGACCAGACTTCGTTCCTGTCGCAGTCGAGAATCGACCCTTGCGTCCTTTGGGGTGACGCGCTGTCTGCGGGCACGATCAACCAACGCATTGCCGACAACTGCGCTGCGGACGGTCTGGCGGCGACCTATCCCGGCGGTAACATCACTGCCACGATCCATTCACAGGGCGGGTTTGGCCGGCTGAAAGCCGAGACTTCACGTTCCAAGACAGCCGGCTTCGTGTGGAGACCGAAGTTCGCCGATATCAGCCTGTCTGTCGACTACTTCGACATACAGGTCAACAACGAGGTTACGCAGCTCGGTGGCCAGCAGATCGTCCGTGGCTGCTATAACTCGCTGAGCTTCCCGACCGATCCGCTGTGCAGCCTTTTCCATCGCGATCCGACCCTGAACGAAAACATCGACACGGTCGAGGATGACTACATCAACATCGCCAACCAGCAGAACCGCGGCTTCGACATTGAGCTGAGCTACGGCTTCCACCTGGGGCCGGGCAAGATGAACATCAGCACCCAGCATACGATCCAGGTGCACGACTCCTCGGCGCTGTTCACCGGCGTGGTGACCAACACCAACGGCGAGTTCGGCGACCCGAAACACGTCGGCAACCTGAACCTGACCTACGAGGTGGGACCCTGGGAGTGGTACTACGGCGCCGAGTACATCGGGCCCGTGTCGAACGAAAATCACTTCGGTGGCGACACCACTACCTATCGCGGCTCCACCGTGCGTGTGGTGATCAGTGCTCCTGCCGTGATCTACCACGCGGTGTCGGTGACCCGCGATTTCAAGGATGCCGGCCTGAAGGCGACGCTCGGCGTCGCCAACCTGACCGACAAGCATCCGCCGCAGGTCACGACACTGAACCTGGGTGAGCTCGACACGCAGGGCAACTCGGCGTTCTACTCGCAGTACGACTGGATCGGCCGGCGCTTCTTCCTCAACCTGAAGAAAAACTTCTGAGTGCCGCAGGTCCTCGCAAAAGGTGACAACCTCGACGAGCTGAACCGCAAGTTTGCCCAGGCGCCGCTCGCGGCGCCTGCGTTCCTGAACAGCGTACCCAAGTGCGNNCACCTGCTGTTCACCGACGACTCGGCCATGTCGCTGACGCACGTGCACCACGTGGTGCTGGTGCGTGATCCCTACGACTGGGTGCTGGCGCGCGCGCGGTTCTTTCTCTCCGATACCTTCAAGGGCCCGGTCGATCACCTGAAGTCAGGACGCGCTTCGGTCGAGGAAGTGCTGAACATGATGATCCTCGGCATCCACGACAAGGTGCCGAACATGCAGGAAATCTTTCTGCACAACGCCGTAGGGTGGCTTGGCACCAAAGCGCGGCTCGTGCGCTACGAAGACCTGGTGCAGCAGCTCGGGCAACTCGACAGCAGCGCAGCCGAGGAATATTTCCGCGAACTGCTGCGCGCCTGCGGTATCGGCGTGGTGCCGGGTGACTGGCGCGAGCGCGTCAGGATCGGCTCCGATCGCAAGCAGAGCGGCACTGCCCGCGAGAATCTCAGCAAGATCGCACTCGCGGTACCAGCGGAATTGCCGCCGATGCAGCGGCGGCTGGTCGAGCTGACCGCGCCTGGGCTGCGAGCAATCCTCGGCTATAGCTGAGGCCGCGCCAGCGCGGCCGCGGCGACCCGCGGCAGCCGCAGCCTACAGGCCGCCCGCGCAACCCTTATTTAAATAGTCATCGATGCCGTGCAGCACGTCGGCGTAGTTCTGCCGCGTCCACGATGGGCCGTGCGCAAAATCCTTGAACTCGCGATAGGTCACGTCGCGCCCCGCGCCCCTGGCCTTCGACACGAACCACTCCGACTGCTTGATCGGCACGGTCTGATCGCGGTCGCCGTGGAACACGTAGATGGGAATGGAAATCTGGTCAGCCTTGCTCAAGGGGCTCAGGCCCTTGACCGTGCCCCCCTGCCGGTCGCGAAAATACGGATTGGTATAGAACCGCGCCCAGATGCGGTCGATGTCGGAAACGCCCGCGCCCGCGATCGCACATTTGTACAGGCCGTTCGGACGCACGGCGGCTGCAAACGCCGCGTAGCCGCCGTATGAGAATCCGAACATGGCGATGCGGCCCGGAATGGCGATCTTCTGATCCATCAGCCACTTTGCGCCGTCGTCCTTGTCGTCCTGCATCTTCTGGCCCCACTCCGCATCGCCGGCGAGCCAGAGCTTTCGCCCCCAGTCCGCCGACCCGCGGTACTGCGGTTGCAGCACCGCGCGGCAGCGGCTGGTCAGCATCGGCACCCACATGAAGTAATCGAATTCGAGGCCGTCGCGCGCCCAGGGTCCGCCGTGCGGCAACACCACGGCCGGCCACGGGCCCGCGCCGCACAGCTCCTTGCTCGGCGTGTGCAGAAACGCCGGAATGTTCAAGCCATCGCGCGCCTTGTAATAGACCAGGTGGCTCTCGCCGAGCGCGGCCGAATCGATGCCTGGATAACTGCGGGACAGCAGCACCAGCTTCTGGCCGCGCAACAGGTAGAAACTGACCGGCTCGGTCGGCGAATCCACGGCGATCACGGACACGGAGCGATCGAGCGTGGTGCTGACAAGGCGCCAGTTGCGGCCGATGCGCATCGGAACTGTCGCTGTGTCGCCCGTCGCGGGGTCGACCAGCTGCTGCGGCGCATCGGCAATGCCGAACGCGGGACTCAGCTGGCGATCCAGCGCCTGCATCCAGTCGGACACGTAATACATCTCGCCCTCGGCCGGGCCGTTGAATCCGAAAGCGTCGATCTCGCCGAAGTGCCCGCCCTGCACGCGATTGACACGGATCGAGGCGGCATCGAAGAACTTGTGTTCGAACACCGCGTTGCCAAGTTTTCGGTTGCGCACGTCGTATTCGAAGATCGCGGCCTTATCGCGACCGACGTTGCTTTGCACGTAGGCAATGTCCGGGTTCTTCGAGAAACCCACCACTTCGACCACGTCGCGGTCCTTGGCGTAGGAGCGGAAATGTTCCTCCCAGCCATTGCTGACGGGATTCCGGAATTCGGTAGCGACGTAGGCGCCCTTGGTGTCGGTATCGAGCAGGGTTCGTGCCCGCACCACCCCCTCGAGGTCGGTGACATAACCGCCGGTGTTGTCCTGCTTGCGCTGGATGCGCTCGGCGCGCCCCGACTGCACGTCCACCTTGTATATGTCGCCCTGATTGACGCCGATGTCGTTCACGACCAGCACGTGCTCCGGATCGTTGGGGAGGTTGTCGAGGATCGAGGGTGCCGATTCCGCCTGTTCGATTTCCTCGACCTCGCTCCGGGCCGCCGGTTGCTGCAGTGGTTCGCGCCAGTCCTTGCCGGCGAGATCGGTGAAATACAGCTTGGTGACGAAGGTCTTGGTGGTCTTGTCGAAGTGCTCGTCGAATGGCTGCCACATGCGCACCGCCAGCACATCGTTCTTGATGAAGGTGACGCCGAGGATCTTCATCTGCCGGCTGCCAATCTGGGTGGGCTTGTTGGCCAGTGCGTCGGTGTCCCAGACCAGGATGGTGCGGTCCTCGCCGTGGGCCTCGAGGGCGGCCAGGTGATGGCCGTCCGGCGACAGGCTGAAGCTCGACATCGCGGGGAAGGCTGCCATCACTTCTATAGTGGGAGGTGTCGGCCGCGTGTCGGCAGCGGCCACTGAACCGAGACCGAGCAGCAGTGCGGCTAATGCGATACGCATGAAAAGGCTCCGGAACGGCTGCAATGGTGGGGCGCGATCACATCACATAAGCGTGCCACGGGGCAATCGCTCGCGCCGCGCGCCGCGCCGCATTTGCTCTGGCGCAACAGCACGTTTCACTTGGAAGAAGCCCTGATCACATGATAGTGTCCGTTTCGTTACAGTTGCCTGGCCGCTGGGGAGCCGCCGGGCGACTTCAAAAAAATCAGGGAGTTGAAAATGCGCAGTCCATTTGCCGGAAGTGGCATTGCTTTGCTATTGGCCGCTTCAATGGCGGCATATGCCGCCGACGAAACACCCGCTGCCACGACGCCAGCCGCGGCCACCACCCCTTCGGTGGTGGTCGAGAAGAAGGCGGTCGTCAAGGAAGCGACGACCTCCGCGGCCCCGGAGCAGATCATCATCACGGGATCGCGCATCCGCCACGACACGTTCACCTCTGATTCACCGATCCAGGTGATCACGAAGGACCAGTCAGTGCTGGCCGGCCTGACCACCACCACGGAAGTGCTGCAGGGCTCTACGGTTTCCGGTGGCTCCAACCAGATCAACAACTACTTCGGCGGCTACGTGACCGATGGCGGCCCGGGCGCCAACACGCTTAGCCTGCGCGGCCTCGGCGCGGTACGCACGCTGGTGCTGCTCAACGGCCGGCGCCTGGCCCCGGCTGGCACACGCGGCTCGGTCGGTTCGGCCGACCTGAACGTGCTCCCATCCGCCATGGTCGATCGCATCGAGATCCTCAAGGACGGCGCGTCCTCGATCTACGGTTCGGACGCGGTAGCAGGCGTCGTGAACATCATCACTCGCAAGGGCGTCAAGGACTTCACGGCGGAGCTGACGCAGGAGTCCACCGAGGACGGCGGCGGCGGGCAGACCACGTTGTCGCTGACCGGTGGCCACTCCTGGGACCGCCTAGACATCAGCGGCAGCCTCGAGTTCTACAACCGCAAAAACCTGGCCGTTGGCCAGCGCGATTGGGCGAGCTGCCCGACTTCTGCGTTCACCGATCCGACCACCGGAACCTGGTCCGGCGGTTCGATTCTGGATCCGATCACGGGCAGACCCAAGTGCTTCCCGGTCGGCGGCGATTTCGGCACGGCCTCACTGGCCAACAACTACATCGCCGCGGTCGTAGACGGGACCCATACTCGCTGGACTCCGGATCCGACGGCAACCACGAGCCTGATTCCCGGCTGGCGCAACGTCAACAACTTCGCCGATCGGCAGGGGTTCGCCCCCTCGCTGCTCACTGAGTCGCTCATTTCGCCGACCCGCAACTGGACCGCATTCCTGAACGGCTCCTATGACCTGCATGCGCTCGGCAACGGCGAACTGTATTTCGAGCTGCTGTACGACCACCGTGACTCTACCCAGATCGGTGCGCGCCAGCTGTCGCTCGACTACCAGCTCGATTCCAACTTCAATCCGCACCCCTTCGTGCCGATCGACATCTACAACGCCATCTGCTGCGTCCTGACGCAGAATCCGCGCGGTGACTACGTCGAGGCCCGGGCCTTCGTTTCCTGGGGCAACGACTACACCCGTGAACAAGTCGGATTCTCCCGTGTCGTCGGCGGACTGCGTGGCGACCTGCCCTTCGGCAACTGGCGTTACGACGTCAATGCGACTTTGAGCCGCTCGCAGGCTTCGTACACTTTTCAATCCTTCTTGACGGACCGTATCTACAATTCGACGTATGTGGTACCGGTCACCGGCACGACAACAGCGCCGACTCGCACGGTCGATGGCGTCACCTATACCTGCGCCAGCAATATTGGCAGCTCGAATCCGAACTGCGTGCCTGCGCCGCTGCTCGACGCCAGCTTCCTGTCCGGCAACATAGATCAGGCTTACCGCGACTATGTGTGGCAGAACATCACCGGCCACACGACTTATGACGAGAACACGGTGGATGCGAACATCGACGGCAGCTTCTTCAAGATGCCGGCTGGTGACGTCCGCGCTGCGTTGGGACTCGAAGTGCGCAGCCTGAAGCTGGATGACGAACCCGCGCCAGATATGATCGCCGGCAACCTCTACAACCTGACCAGTGCGGGCATCACCAAGGGCAAAGATGCGGTGCGTGAGATGTTCGGTGAAATCGAGGTTCCGCTGCTGCGCGGTCTGCCGATGGCCGAGAGCCTGACGATCAACCTGTCGGGCCGCTATACGGACTACAACTCCTACGGCTCCGATCGCACTTACAAGGCGGGAATCGGCTACACGCCGGTCAAGTGGCTGAAATTCCGCGCCACCAAGGGCAGTTCATTCCGCGCTCCGGCGCTGTTCGAACAGTACCTGTCGCCGACCTCCGGGTTCTACCCGGGATCCGTGGATCCCTGCAGCGATTACGGCCAGCGGGACCCGGCATCGATCATCTACATCAATTGCGCCTCCGAGGGCCTGCCGATCAACTACACCAACAACAACGGTGTGACGGTGTACTCGGCCGGCGGCGCGGCATCGGGAATCCACAGCGAGAAGTCGCATGCCGACACGGTCGGCATGGTGCTGCAGCCTTCGCTCCCGGCCCGGGTGGGTGACCTGGCATTTGCCGTCGACTGGTGGCGGATCAACGTCGGCAACCAGGTGGCGCAGATCGGTGCCATCAACCTGCTGAACCTCTGCTACAACGATCCGCAGTTCCGTGCGGGCGGTAGCTATTGCGCCTTCAGCTCGCGCGACAGCAACGGCGACATCACGGTGAACGACAACTACCTGAACATCGCCACGCAGGTCGCCGAGGGCGTCGACTACAACTTACGTTACACGCGCAGCATCGGTGTCGGCGAGTTCCTCGCCGACCTGCGCGCGACGCGTTACCTGCGCCAGGACCAGCGCGTGCTGCCCACCGACCCGCTCGACAAATTCAATGGCACGCTGCAATACCCCTCGTGGGTCGGCGACGCAGACCTGCGCTACAAGTGGAAGGCCTACACCCTGCGTTATGGCCTGACCTACGTGGGTGCCATGAACAGCAACGACTACCTGGGCGTCGGCCCCACCGTGGATCCCTTCTACAATTTCAAGGTGGGTTCCTACATAAGTCAGGACGCCTCGTTCAGGTACGAGAGCTCCAACAAGTGGGAGGTCATCGCGGGCATCCGCAACCTGACCAACGAAGCTCCGAAGAACGTCACTGCGGGCGCTTACAACCGCGCCGGCAACTCGCTTCTGTACAGCGGCTACGACTACTTTGGCCGCCGAGGCTTCGTGACCTTGTCAGTCACGTTTTAGCAAACCGCGCCAATAGCGGTGAGAAGACCAGGGCGCCCCCGCAAGGGGGCGCTCTTTTTCTTGTTGGCGACCGAATGTGTATCGTTTATACAACGGTCTTAAAGCGCTTTCCGCCTCTTCGCGGACCTGAAATCCGTAGCACGTTCGGCTCGTTCGGTCATAGAGCTGATTCCCTGTCGCGGCCGAAAGCCCGGCGCGGTCATTTATGTTGTATGACAACAACACGTTGTAGCGTCACCGAAATAGGTGTCTAATACGCGCCACTAATATCCGGCAGGATTTGGAACACGCGCCTTTCAGCCAATACGGGCTGCGCGTACCGCCAGGGGATCCGCCGGATGCTTGGGAGATTTGATCGCATTTGATAGTCAATCGCGGCGAGCCACGCGTACCCACTGGGGTACGTGCCAGCTGCCCGGCTCATCACATCAATAGGGGACCATGCATGGATAGTTATCAGGACGATGTTCGGACTGCGAAGGGGCTGCGCCGGCATGGCGCCGGCACCGTTGCCATGTTGGCAGCGGCTACCGTCAGCCTGCTCGCATTCCAGTCAGTAGCCGTGGCGGCGGATGACACCGCAGCTTCGAACGCGGCGTTGGAAGAAGTCGTAATCACCGGTTCGAGCATCGCGCAGCGCGCCGATAACGCATCGGTGCCGGTCACGATCATCACGGCGAAGGATATCGCCAAGACTGGCCTGACCTCCGCGAGCGATCTGATCCAGAAGATTCCGGCGATGCAAGGTTTCATCGCGCAGTCCAACTCGGTGAACGGCGCCGGCGCCGGCCAGACCACCGCGGCACTGCACTCGCTGCCCTCGAAGTACACCGTAGTACTGCTCGATGGCGAACGCGTTGCAGGTTATGCCCTGAACAACGGCCTGGGCGGCGGTTCCGCCGTCAACCTCGAGAGCATTCCGCTGGAAGCGATCGAGCGCGTCGAAGTGCTGACGGATGGCGCCTCAGCGCTGTACGGCGCTGACGCGGTCGCCGGTGTGGTGAACTTCATCACCAAGAAGAACACGACCGACGGCAATGCCTTCTACCACGCCACGGTGCCCGACCAGCAGGGCGGCGGCGGCTGGAGCGCGGGCTTCACCAAGGGCTTCGGCGACCTGAAGAGCGACGGCTACAACATCCTGTTGAGCTATAGCCATGACGTGCAGGACGTGCTTTGGGCGCGCGACCGCGCATCATCGCGGCAGGGTGGCCTGTTCCACTTCTCCTCCGGTGGCCAGAAGTACGTGTTCAACACGCGCACCTCGAACACCGAGCCGGGCAACATCATCATTGGCGCGGCTGGCGTCTCCTACAACCCGTACTACACGGCAAACGGCAATTGCGGCAACGCGAACGCAGCGGTTCTGGTGTCGGACGCGAACAACGTCACGTGCCGGTTCAACTACGCGGCGACGGTGCAGGATGTTCCTCCGTACGTGCGCGACAGCGGACTGCTGAAGGGCACGTTCAATGTCGGCGACAACAGCCAGCTGTGGTTCGACGCGGTAGTTTCGCGGTTCGACCTGACCTCGCAGTACGCGCCCCCGGCGCAGCCGCTGGGCCTCGTGCCGGCCGCATTCGGAGGCGCGGGCCGCCTGCCGGCGCTGTTTAACAAATATGTGCAGCCGTACCTGGCAGCTCATGGCCTGAGCTATCCCGGTGATGGATCGGGATGCGGCGACCCCACCAATGTGAACGCCCCCGCCTGCGACGTCTCGAGCGCGACGCTCGGTTATCGCGCCGTGTCGGCCGGTGGCCGTGCTGACGACTGGGGTTACCAGACGCGGCACATTGCGGTTGGCTTCAATACGAAGCTTGCCGACTGGGATATGAAGGCGACGTTTATCGCTTCCCACGGCAAGAATACCGATACCGCTGCGGGCGGTTATCTGGACTTCGACCTGTTTGCGACTGCAGTGGCCACGGGCGCCTACGATCCGGTGCTCGGCACGGGCCAGAGCGCACTCAAGGGCACGATCCTGCATGACCGCTTCTCCACCGCGTACACGGACCTGAACACCCTGGAACTCAACGCGCAGCACAAGCTGTTCGAAATGGGCGGGGGTTCATCCGTACTGTCGGTAGGCGCGGAAATTGCCAAGGCACGTAACAAGACCGACTACAGCGACCTTGAGCTGGCGGCCAACGGCACGGCGACGCAGCCCAACACCACTGACTCCATCGTCGGCGGCGGCGGCGGCGCGGTGAACTTCAATGCTGACCGTTCCTACTGGGGCGCTTTCGGCGAATTCCTGATGCCGATCGCGAACAACCTGAACGTCACGGCCGCCGTGCGTTACGACAGCTATGCGAAGGTGCACAGCTACAACCAGTTCGACACCAATACGCCGGATCCGGTGACCGGGCTGTACCCGCAGCTCCCGCCCTCAGACCTGGGCAACACGTTCAGCCAGGCCACCTACAAGGTGTCTGCACGCTGGACGCCGGTGGAGATGTTCTCCATGCGCGCTTCGATCGGCACGGGCTTCAAGGCGCCGGAGATCGGCGATATCGCTGGCACGCTGGCGTTCAATGGTTCGACGGCCGGCAGCTATGCCTGCCCGATCCCGGGTGCTCCGGGCTGCTTGCCTGGCAATGCCCAGTACGACCTGCTCGCGGGTCCGAACGGTCTTTCCGGCAAGGACGGCCTGAAGCCTGAGAAGTCCACGCAGTACACCGTTGGCTTCCGCGTCGATCCGGTGAAGGGGCTGTCACTCGGCCTCGACTACTGGAACGTCTCGTTGAAGGACCAGATCGAGTCGGCTGGCATCGCCGAGAATCTCGCCTTCACGCATCCGACGCAGTACGCGTCGCTGTTCGTGAGCCCGTACATCGATCCGGTGGGTCAATTCACGACGATCGCCCTGGAACAGGTTCCGTTCAATGGCGGTGCGGCGCACTACTCGGGCATCGACTGGAACTTCAACTACAACGCCGATACTGCCATCGGCAATTGGAATGTGGGTTGGAGCGGCACCTACATGCTGAAGCAGAACTACACCTACACCCCGGGCGGGGCCGAGAACACCGACCTAGGCGTGTTCGGCCCGGACAACACCGTGGTGTTCAAGACGGTCATGCAGCTGGGTGTCACCCTGCAAACCGGCAAGTGGGGCAACACGCTCAGTGCGCACTACAAGTCGGGCTACACGGATATCTCGCAGGTCGGCACTGGGGCGGTCTTCGTCGAAGACCTCACGAACCCCAATGGCTTCGGTGCGGGCGTGGATTTCTGCTGCCTGAGCGTGCCGGCTTACACGACCTTCGACTGGCAGACGTCATTTGACGTCGCCAAGGCCGTGAACCTGACCTTCGGCGTCAAGAACCTGTCCGACAAGGCTCCGCCGCTGTCGTTGCAGAACGCCGGTGGTGGCAACCAGGCTGGGTACGATGGCCGCTATGCCGATCCGATCGGCCGCGCCTACTACCTGCGCGCCAACTACAAGTTCTAAGCTGAACGAATGGGCCACGCGCTGCGTGGCCGACACTCAAGGGGAGACGGCCCACAAGCCGTCTCCCCTTTTCTTTTGTATGATCGCGGCGGTCCGGCCATCGCACGGAGCCCCGCCATGAATTCGATACGTAAATCGCTGCACGCCCCGCTGCAAGCCGCAATCGCACTGTTCGCTGCGCTGTCCCTGTGTGCCGCTGCTGATGCCGCTGACCGCTACGACGCAGCATTGCAGCACTCCGGCCGCAGCGCCGGTGACCTCAAGCGCGATGCGCTTGATCACCCGGCCGAATTGCTGCGCCTATCAAGGATCCGGCCAGGCATGCAGGTCGCTGACATGCTCGCCGGCGACGGCTACTTCAGCGAACTGCTGAGCTACGTGGTCGGCCCGGGCGGGCATGTGCTCTTGCTCAATAACAGCTCGTTCGACAAATGGTCGGACGGCGATCGGCAGAAACGGCTCGCGGACCATCGTCTGCCCAATGTCGAGTACCGGCTCGTCGATCTTGACCACATGAATCTTGCCGCTGCTTCGCTCGATGCGATCGTGCTGAGCAAGGTGTATCACGATCTGTACTGGGTCGACACGACGGGCATCTGGTCAAAGTTCGACACCAGTGGCGTGCTGGATCAATTGGTCGCGGCGCTGAAACCCGGTGGCGTGCTGCTGCTGATCGCTCATT
>PMNQ01000256.1 GCA_003162555.1 Gammaproteobacteria bacterium
TGTCGCTGGCGCCGAACGATCCGGAGCAGCTCAACAACTACGCCGTGTTCCTGTGCGGCGTGGGAAGGGTGGATGAGGGTGTGAAGCGTTTCCAGGAAGCGGCGCGCAACCGGCTGTACAGCACGCCGTGGGCGGCCTACACGAATGCGGGCGTGTGCCTGCATGGCGCGAAGCGCGACGCGGAGGCCGAACAGTTGTTCGTGCGCGCCCTGCAGGTGCGGCCCGACTATACCGAGGCGGCTGTGCAGCTCGCCGACATCCGCCTCAATCAAAATCGCGCCGCCGATGCCTTGAGCGGCGTCAACGAGTTCCTGAAGAAAAATCCGCCCGCAGCCGAACTGCTGCTGCTGGGGTGGCGCGCGGCGCGCGCGCAGCAGGACGGGGTCAGCGCGGCGCAGATGGCCTGGCGGTTGCAGTCCGATTTTCCCGACAGCGAACAGGCGCACTCGATTGCGGCGCTGGTCGGCAAAAAGCCCTGACGATGGCCGATCCGGCAGTCAAGGAGCCCGACACGGCTGGCGCGCGGCTGGCGCGCGCACGCGTGCGCTCCGGCCTGACGATCGAGCAGGTTGCGGAGAAGCTCCGTCTCGACCGCAGCACCATCGTGGCCCTGGAGGCCGACGATCACAGCTCGATCGGGGCCGTCGTGTTCGTGCGCGGGTTCCTGCGCCGCTTTGCCTCGCTGGTCGGAGAATCTCCGGCTGACATCGAGGCCCTGTACGCGCAGCGTCCAGATGCCGTGCTGCGCCCGGATCTGTCCAGGACTGGCATGCACCGCATCGAGGCGGACACTCAAGGCCCGAAGCTTGGCCTGGTGCCTGCGGTCATCGCAGCGCTCGTGCTGGGCGTCGTCGGCGCCGTCTGGTGGGCGATGCGTGCCAAGCCGCAGACCTACACGATGGTGACCGAAGAGCATACGCAGACCAGTCCATCCACTCAGACCAGTCAGGCTGCGTTGCCGCCGGCAGTAACAGCCTTCAGCAAGCCGCTCCAGNNGGCCGCCGTTTCGGGCACTGCTGCCGCGGCCGCGCCATCGACGCTGGCCGCGCTGCCGCGCCGGGCGCTCGAGCTGGCCTTCAGTGGCGAGAGTTGGGTCGAGATCTACGATGCGCGCGGCGTGCGGCTGTTCTTCGGCTTCGGGCATACCGGCACGACGCAGATTCTCAACGGCGTGCCGCCGTTCCGATTCGTGCTGGGCAATGTGCCCGCGGTCGCGCTGAGCTTCGAGGGCGCGGGCGTCAGCTTGCCCGAAGCGGCGCCCGGCGCGCGCGTGCATTTCACGCTCGATTCCGCGGGACTCGTGGCAGGTGCGAAGTGAGCCGCCAGCTGCAGGCCGTGCGCGGCATGAACGATGTGCTGCCGGAACAAATCGGCGCCTGGCAGCAGCTCGAGCGCGTGCTGTGCGGCCTGCTGCACGACTACGGTTACGAAGAGATACGCGTGCCGGTCGTCGAGCACACCGAGCTGTTCAAGCGCTCGATCGGTGAATTCACCGACATTGTCGAGAAAGAGATGTACACCTTCGAGGATTCCGGCGGCGACAGCCTGACGCTGCGCCCGGAAGCCACGGCGGGCGTGGCGCGTGCGCTGATCTCGAACGGTCTGCTGCGCGGCGCGCGGCTCAAGCTGTGGACCGCCGGGCCGATGTTCCGCCACGAGCGGCCGCAGGCCGGGCGATTCCGCCAGTTCCACCAGTTCAGCGTCGAGGCCGTCGGCTTCGCGGGGCCCGATGTCGATGCCGAGCTGATCGCGCTCGGCGCGCGGCTGTGGCAGCGCCTCGGCATTTCACGCGTGCGGCTGGTGCTCAACTCGCTCGGCACGAGCGCGGCGCGTGCGCAGTATCGCAGCGCACTGCAGGCTTATTTTCAGGCGCACGAGAGTGCGCTCGATGGCGACAGCCGCCGGCGCCTCCAGGGCAATCCGCTGCGGATCCTCGACAGCAAGAATCCGGCGCTGCGCGCGCTGATCGATGGCGCGCCGGTGCTGACCGATTACCTCGACGACGAATCGCGCCAGCATTTCGACGCGCTGCGGGCGATGCTCGACGGTATCGGCGTGGCCTACACGATCAATCCGCGCCTGGTGCGTGGACTCGACTATTATTCGCGCACGGTGTTCGAATGGATTACCGACGCGCTGGGCGCGCAGGACGCCGTCTGCTCGGGTGGCCGCTATGATGGGTTGATAAGCCAGCTCGGTGGCGAGGCGACGCCTGCGGTCGGCTTTGCGCTCGGCATCGAGCGGGTGGTTGAGTTGATCCGCCAGGCCGGCACCGCTGCGGCCGCCCGCCCGCCGGCCGTATACGTGATCGCCAGCGGTGCGGGAGCAGAGGCTCGTGCGCTGGCGCTGGCCGAGCAATTGCGTGAGGCGCTGCCCGGCCAGGGCGTGCACATGAACCTCGGCGGGGGCAATTTCAAGGCACAGTTCCGGCGCGCAGACCGCTGCGGGGCCTGCCTGGCGCTGATTTTGGGCGACGCGGAACTCGAGCGCGGCGTCGCTGCTTTGAAACCATTACGCCGCGAGGCTGGTCAGAGCGAATGCCCGCTGGCCGATTTGCCGGCGCAGGTTGGGAAGATGCTGCAGGAGGAATCGTGGACGAGTACATGAACGAGCAGGAGCAGTGGGAGTTCGTGCGCAATTGGGTGCGCCAGAACGCCCTCTGGGTCGTAGCGGGCGTGGCGCTCGCGGCAGGCGGGCTGTGGGGCTGGCAAGCCTTCCAGGCTCATAAGGAAGCCGCTCTGGTCGCCGCCGGTGAGCAGTTCGAGCAGCTGGTGCAGGCCTTCGGCAAGAATGACCGGGCGACGGTGGCGAAACTCGCCGACAAGCTGTCCGCCGAATATCCGCACACAGGTTACGCCGAGCAGGGGCAGCTCGCCGCCGCGCGGATGCTGGTGGAGAACAATGAACTGCCGGCGGCCCAGGCGCGCCTGCAGCAGGTGAGCGAGTCGACTTCCGATCACGAACTGGCGCTGGTGCTGCGGATGCGCATCGCCCGCCTGCAGATCGAGCAGCACCAGGCTGATGCCGCGCTGGCGACGCTGGCGGCGGCGGAGCCCGGCGCATTTGCCGGCCGTTACGCCGAGGTGCGCGGCGACGCGCTGCTCGCCAAGGGCGACCGCGCCGGCGCGCTCAAGGCCTACCGGGAAGCGCAGTCCGCGCAATCCGCGCAGGCCGCAGAAGGCGCGCAGTCCAACGGCCCTGCCGGCGACGACCTGCTGGCGCTGAAGATCAACGAGCTGACGCACTCCTAGGAATCCCATGACCCGACGCATTTTGACCCTGGCGGCCTTGGCCGCCGCGCTGGCGGCGCTCGTTGCCTGTTCGCACACCGCTGCGAAGAAGGACAAGAAAGCCGACAAGCCGATGCCGCTGGTGAAGATCAGCGCGCAGTTCCAGCCGGTGCGCGTCTGGAGTTTGTCGCTGGGCAAGGCGGAACCAAAGCTGGAGCTCGGACTCGCCCCGGCCATCGACGGTAACCGCGTATACGGCGCCGGTCCGCATGGCCAGGTCGTGGCGCTCGATCTGGCCACCGGCCGCCACGTCTGGGAAAAGCAACTCAAGCTGGCGCTGTCGGGCGGCCCTGGTGCCGGCAACGGCCTGGTGCTGGTGTGCAGCAGCGGTGGCACCGTCGTGGCGCTGAATGCCGCCGACGGCGCCGAGCGTTGGCGCGTTGAATTGAATTCTGAGCTGCTGGCAGCCCCGGTGATTACGCCCGAGCTGGCGATTGTCCGCACCGTAGATGGCAAGCTCTACGGACTGGAAGCCGCCAGCGGCAAGACGCGCTGGGTGACCGATCAACAGGTGCCGCGGCTGACGCTGCGCGGCACCAGCCGGCCCGTGATCTCGGGCGAGCTCGTGTATTCGGGTTTCGACAATGGCCGGCTGATGGCGGTCACGCTCTCTGGCGGCACGACTGCGTGGGACGTCGCCGTCGGGCAGCCGCGCGGCAGCAGCGAACTGCAGCGCCTCATCGACATCGATTCGCCGGCCTCGATCGATGGCGACGATATTTTTGCGGTGGCCTTCCAGGGCCACGCCGTGCGCCTGGCGCGCGATACCGGCCGCGAAATCTGGTCGCACGAGATTTCAAGTTACCGCGGGCTGGCGGCTGACTCGCTTGGCGTGTACGTGTCGACGGCTGAAGGCGATGTGGTCCGGCTCGATCGCGCCAGCGGCGCCGAGCGCTGGCGGCAAAAGGCGCTGGAGCGCCGCTCGCTGACCGCGCCTGCTCTGCAAGGCAATCGCGTCGTGGTGGCCGATTACCAGGGCGTCATGCACTGGCTCAGCATGGAGGACGGTTCGTTCCTGGCGCGCAGCAAGGGCAGCTCGCGCATCAGCGGCGCGCCGCAGGTCGCCGGCGACCTGGTGGTGGTGCAGACCGACAAGGGGGCGATCGAAGCATGGCGAGCGCCCGTTAAGTGATATCGCATCATGCTTCCCGTGGTGGCAATCGTCGGCCGACCGAACGTCGGTAAGTCGACGCTGTTCAATGCGCTGACGCGCACGCGCGACGCGATCGTCGCCGACATTCCCGGCGTGACCCGCGACCGCCAGTACGGCTACGCGCGCATCGGCGCGATTCCCTGCGTGCTCATCGACACCGGTGGCCTGGTCGACAAGCCCAGTGGCATCGAAGCGCAGATGCGTGAACAGACCGAGAAAGCCGTCGCCGAGAGCGATCGCATCATCTTCCTCGCCGACGCGCGCGCCGGACTCACGGCCCAGGATCGCTACGTCGCAGAAGAACTGCGGCGCGCCGGCAAGCCCGTCATTGTGGCGATCAACAAGTCCGAGGGGCTGGATGCGGACATGGTGGCGGCGGATTTCCAGGTGCTGGGCTTGGGGTTGCCGCACGCGATCGCCGCCGTGCACGGCCAGGGTTGCCGCGAACTGATCGACACGGTGCTCGATGGCCTGGCCGAGGGCACTGCGCCGCAGGATGACACCAGCGCGATCCGCGTCGCCATCATNNTTCAAGCGCGACGGGCGCGATTTCCTGCTGGTCGATACCGCCGGCGTGCGTCGCCGTTCGAAGGTGGATGATGCCATCGAGCGCGTCAGCGTCGCGCGCACGCTGCAGGCGATCGCCGAGGCGCACGTCGTGGTCATGGTGCTCGATGCGCACGANNTCGCTCAAGCTTGATTTCGTGCCCTTTGCGCCGCACCACTTCATCTCGGCCCGCCACGGAACCGGCGTTGGCGAACTGGCGCGCGACCTGGTGCGCGGCTACGACGCGGCGATGCGCGCCATGCCGACGCCGCAATTGACCAAGGTGCTCGAGAAAGCCATCGAGGCGCACCAGCCGCCGATCGTGAAAGGCCGGCGCATCAAGCTGCGCTACGCGCACCAGGGCGGCCGCAATCCGCCGCGCATCATCATCCACGGCAACCAGACCGTGGCGGTGCCGGAATCCTATCGCCGCTACCTGGCGAACGTGTACCGTGAAGCCTTCGATCTGTTTGCCACGCCGGTGGCGGTTGATTTTCGCACCGACGCCAATCCGTACGACCGGCTCAGGGCCGGGAAGCGCCGCCCGCGGCCGGCAGGAACAATGCCGGGTCGACGAAAGCGCGGTTGAGCGCGACGCCGAAGTGCAGGTGCGGTCCTGTTGCGCGACCGGTGGAACCAACTGCGCCAATGATATCTCCTACCGCAACGCTCTGACCGCTTCGCACGTCGATGCGTGACAGGTGACAGTACATCGTGATGAGCCCGTCGCCGTGGTCGATCAGCACCGTGTTGCCGTTGAAGAAATAGCTGCCGGTATCGCTGACCACGCCGTCCGCAGCAGCGCGTACCGGCGTGCCGGCAGGGGCTGCGATATCCATGCCGCTGTGCGGGTCGCGTGCCACGCCATTGAAGAAACGCCGCAGTCCGAAGGAACTCGAGCGCGGACCGTCGATCGGTGGCGCCAGCTGCAATGTCGCGGGGAGCGGGGTCGAAAAAGCCGCGACGGCAGCGTGGATGCGTTCATGTTCGGCGGCGACGCGCGCCAGATCGGCAGCCGATAAATCCACCTGCGCCGGTGGGACTTTGAGGCGCTGGCTGCGGTAATGCGCCGGGCGCACCGAGAATTTGAGCGTTATTGCGCCCTGCGGCAGGCCCTCGACTCGCAACTCCGCGAGACCCGGCGGCTGTGACAGCGGCAGCCCCACAATCGCCAACCACTCGCGTCCCTGGCCACCCACGCGCGGCATGAGCATGACTGGTGCATCACCAAAGTAAGCGCGCGGCGCGCTGGAAACTTCCGGCGATGCATGGAGCGGCGATTCATGCGGCGACGAAACATGCAATACGACGACGCCGCCCGGAACCGCCCGGGCGCGTGGCAGGATCGGAGCCGCCGCCGCGGCTGATGCGTAGACTGATGTTCCCAAAGTAATTGCAAGCGCGATGCAGGCCAGCAGCGCGCCCGCGGCGCGCGGCGTCGCAGGACGGGTCACGAGCCCCGCCCACCGGGACCGCGCCCGCTTGGGTCCCGTTCACTTTGGTCCCGCACGCCAGTGACCTGTGCGACCAGCACGCCGTCGGTCAGATGCGCTTCGATCTCCGAGCCCACCGGCGCATCGGAAGTGTTGCGCACCAGCGCGCCGCCGTCGGCGCGCACGACGACGGCGTAGCCTCTAGCCATGAGGGCCAGCGGGCTGATCGCGTGCAAGGTGCGCACAGCCGACTCGAGACGGGCGAGCGTCGCCGCAGCGGCGCGGGCCCAGGCCGCTTCGAGCCTGGCACGGAGCGGTGCGAGTGGCGCCATGGCAAGGTGCAACTGCGCGTCCAGCGTGCGGCGCAGGCGCAATTCCAGTTCATCGAGGCGCTGCGCGTGCTGCGCCAGGCGCGATCCCGGGTGAGCACGCTGCAACCGCTCGTAGCGCGCCCGCAGCTGCGCCGCATCGTCGCTGAGCTTGCGGCGCATCGCGCTGCCGAAACGTTGCGCCAGCAGCGCCAGTCGCTGCAGCCACACGCGCCGGTCTGGCACCGCAACCTGTGCGGCTGCGGTCGGCGTCGGCGCGCGTACGTCGGCGACGAAGTCGGCAATCGTGACATCGGTCTCGTGGCCGATGCCGGCCACGACCGGCACGGTGCAACGGGCAATGGCGCGCGCGACGCGCTCGTCGTTGAAGGCCCACAGATCCTCGAGCGAGCCGCCGCCGCGCGCCAGGATCAGCACGTCGCATTCGGCGCGTTCGCTGGCGAGATCGAGCGCCGCGGCAATGGCTGGCGCCGCCGCTGCGCCTTGCACCGGCACCGGGTAGATGATCACGGTCGCGGCCGGAAAGCGCTGCGAGAGCACGTGCAGGATGTCGCGGAGCGCCGCGCCGGTGGGCGAGGTGATGACCCCGACGCAGGCCGGGGCCGCCGGCAGCGCGCGTTTGCGCTCGGCTGCGAACAGTCCCTCGGCGCCGAGACGCGCGCGCAGTTCCTCGAAAGCGCGCTGCAACGCGCCGGCGCCGGCGTCCTCGAGATGCTCGACCACAAGCTGAAACTCGCCGCGGGCCTCGTACAGGCTGACGCGGCCGCGCGCCTGCACCAGCTGACCATCGCGCGGCGCGAAGCGCAGCAGCACATTGCGCGGCCGCCACATCGTGCAGCGCAGCTGCGCTTCGCGGTCCTTGAGCGTGAAATACCAGTGCCCGGAAGCCGGCCGCGAGAAATTGGAGATCTCGCCCTCGACCCATACGACGCCGAAGCCGCCCTCTATGAGCGTTCGCGCGGCGCGATTCAGCGCCGCGACACTGAGTACGACGCGTTGTGTCGCGGGATCAGACTGCATCGGCACACTTTAGCGGGCGCGGCGGCCGCCTGCACGTATGGCGATGGCTTCAGGGCGGCGGCTTCGGCGTCTTGCGCAGGTAACGGCTGAAGCCGCTGTACTGCCAGGGGCGGAAGGCCAGCAGCAACGCAGCGCCGTAGCGTTGAGTCTGCGGCAGGCGGGCGTCAGCCGCGGCTATCTCGAGGCAGTCTCTCTGGCAGTTCAGCAGCAACTTCTGCACGCGCAGCATCGCGCCCTCGGACAGCGTGGTGCCGAGCAGCCGGAACTCCGCGTAACGATGTCCGAAATCGGCTTGCAGGTATTCGGGCAACAGTGACCGCTGCACATGCCGCAGGATCGGCCCGCCTGGCAACCAGGCGAGGTTGTTGTTGACGAGCAGCCGGCTGCGGTTGCCGGGTTGCAGCTCGATGATGCGCAGTCGATCGAGGCGAATCAGCAGCCGCTGCAGCTCGGCGTCGTCGAAACGGAATGTACTGGCCACCGCCGCCAGGCTCCAATGGTTCACCAGCAACCAGGTCAGCAGGAATAGCTTCGGATCGCGGACGATTTCCTGCTCCTGGGCGCGCGTCAGACGGGCAGGCTCGCCGGCCCGGCGCTGCATGCGCTCCATCAGATCGGCGAGCGTCACGTCAGCCAGTTCGGCGCAGCGCTCCAGCCGCTCGAGAGTGAAGCCCCCGCGTGAGAACAGCCGCTTGACGCTGGCCTCGCTGAGCCGCAGCTCACGCGCCACCTCGCGGTAGCGGATCCGGCGCGCGCGCAGCGCCAGCTTCAGCTCATGCAGCAGTCCGATCCGTTGTGACACAAGAAAAGTATTACCACAAGATACCGTGGAGTCAAATCCCGCCACAGAGCGCATGCAGGTTGCAGGTGCGGTCCGCGCCGCTAGTGTGTCAGGCAGGCAGATAAATGCCGGTAGCCGGGAGCATGTGCATGTCGCCGTTGACAAGGATTTCGATATCGCTGCTGTTGATCCTGCAGAATTGCGGCTGTACCACGCTGAACTGGATGGTGGACGGTTCCGGCGGCGGTGCGCGTCGCAGCCACGCTGACAGGACTTCGAGCCTGGTTGAGTTCCTGTACCCGAAGGGAGAGGCGCCGCCCGAGCAGAATGCGATTCCTGACCTGACGTTGCCACTGCGTGTGGGGCTGGCCTTCCTGCCGGCGCAAAGCGGCGGCAGTGGTCTCGGGCCCGATGCCGCGCAGCGCGAACAGCTGTCACACGCGATCGCCGAGCGATTTTCTGGCCGCCGCTTTGTCAGCAGCGTGGTGATGATCCCTGACTACTATCTGAAACCGGGCGCCGAGAGTCTCGAAGCGCTTCAGCGGCTCTACAAGGTTGACGTGCTGGCACTGGTGTCCTACGACCAGGTCGGGTACGAGACCGACCGCAAGAGTTCCTGGACCTACCTCACGATCATCGGTGCATTCGTCGTCAACGGTACGCACAACGAGGCGACAACCCTGGTTGACCTCGCCGTTGTCGACCCGAAAACCCGCTCACTGCTGCTGCGCGCTGGCGGCACTGACGCGCAAACGCGCAATAGCAGCTGGATCGACAGCGCGGGCGATCAACTGGCGCAGGCGCGGGCCGGCTACGCGACGGCTACAGGTCAACTGATCGAGAATTTCGATCTGGCGCTCAAGCAGTTCGAGACAGATATGCAACAGAAGCGAGCGCCGGTGCGGGTAAGCTGGCGCGGCGGTGGCGGGGCGCTG
>PMNQ01000203.1:0-131 GCA_003162555.1 Gammaproteobacteria bacterium
ACGGTGGTGGTGTTCGACCGTATTCGCGAGCGTTTCGAGGGCAGCCGCCGGCTTGAACCTGTCGCAGTGCTCGATCAGTCAATCAACCAGACGCTGTCGCGAACCATAATGACCAAGGTGGTCACGCTGAT
>PMNQ01000203.1:196-8306 GCA_003162555.1 Gammaproteobacteria bacterium
ACGCTCTCGCTGCTCGAGATCGTACTCGGCATCGACAACGTGATTTTTCTGGCCATCCTGGTAGCGCGCCTCCCGCCGGCGCGCCAGCCGCGCGCGCGCGTCGTGGGCCTGGGCCTCGCGATGATCACGCGCATCGCGCTGCTGTTTTCGATCGTCTGGCTGACGCGCATGACGCGACCGTGGTTCGAACTGCTCGGGCAGCAGATCTCGGGCCGCGATCTGATCCTCGCCGCCGGCGGCCTGTTCCTGCTCGCCAAGAGCGTGCTGGAAATCCACCACACGCTGGAAGGCGCGGCCGCCGGGCGCCAGACGCGCGCACTGGCCAGTTTCGCGGCCATCGTGGTGCAGATTGCGCTGATCGACATCGTGTTCTCGCTCGACTCGGTGTTCACGGCGGTCGGTCTGGCGCGTCCCGACCAGGTGCCGGTCATGGTGGCCGCGATCGTCGTGTCGATCATCGTCATGATGTGGCTGTCGGGCCCGATATCCGAGTTCGTCGAGACGCATCCCACGATCAAGATCCTCGCGCTCGCCTTCCTGATTCTCGTAGGTGTAGCGTTGATCGCGGAGGGGATGGATGTGCACATCCCGAAGGGCTACCTGTATTTCGCGATGGCCTTCTCGGTGCTGGTCGAGATGATCAACATCCGGCTGCGCAAACTCCTCGACGCCCGCCGCGCGCGCCGCGCGCCCTGAACCTTAAGCGGAAAGCGCGCCGTTCAGGACTGCGGGCCAGCGAGCCGGAGCAGTGCCTCGCCGCTCAGGCGGTAGATGCACCATTCGTCCATCGGTACCGCGCCGAGCCGCAGGTAGAAATCGATCGCCAGGCGATTCCATTTCAACGCCGACCATTCCAGCCGGCCGCAGCCGCGCTCCGCGGCAGTGCGCGCCAGTTGCTGCAGCAGCGCGCGGCCAACACCGTGCTTGCGAATGGCAGGATCGACGAACAGGTCTTCGAGATAGAGGCCGGGGCGGGCGAGAAAGGTCGAGTAGTTGTGGAAGTACAGCGCGAATCCCGCTGGCTGGCCATCGAAGTCGGCGAGCACCACTTCGGCGTAACGCCGTGCGCCGAACAGCGTCGCCTGCAGCGCAGGCTCAGTGGCAACCACTTCGGACTGGAGCCGCTCGTATTCTCCCAGCGCGCGAATGAAATGCAGGATCTGCGGCGTGTCGGCGGGTTCGGCGAAGGNNGGCGAAGCGAAGGCTGATCATGCCCCGCAGTCTAAAGCCTGGCTTGCCGGTGCGGGAGCCGCGGGCGTGGCAGGGGCAGCGGGCGCAGGCGCTGCCGGCTTCGCCGCTTTCACTTTGCTCGGTGGGCCGTCACTGGCCACAAGGCTCGTAAAGGCACAGTGCCCGGTATCGCGCGTGTAGCCCTCGCTCCAGCGATCGAGCTCGCCGGCCGGACCGAATTTGAAGCTCAGGCCCTCACGAAACTGCAGGCCCGAGCAGGGCGCAAAGGCGCCTCCGGTTCAACGCCTCGCCGGGTGTTCGCTCTGGTGCAGCTTGCTGTGGTGCCGGCTGTAGAGAAAGTAGATCACGGTGCCGATGGCGGTCCAGATCACGAGCCGGTACCAGGTGCCGGCGCCGAGGCTGAGCGCCATCCAGCCGCAGAACAGCACGCCCATGAGGCTGCAGAACCAGACCCAGCGCACACGGAACGGGCGGTTCAGGGTCGGGCGCGTATAGCGCAGTACCAGTACGCTCAGGCACACCATCATGAAAGCGATCAGGGTGCCGATGGACACGAGTTCGGCGAGCAGGCCTATCGGCAGTAGTCCGGCCATCAGCGCGCCGAACCCACCCACCAGCGCCGTGGCCACATAGGGCGTGCGAAACTTGGGGTGCACCTTGCCGAGAAACTGCGGCAGCAGGCCATCGCGCGCCATCGCCAGCAGAATCCGCGACTGGCCCAGGATCATGACGAGGATCACCGAGGTCAGGCCGGCCAACGCGCCAAAGCTCACGAAGATGCTGAGCCAGCGCAACTGCGGATGGGATTCGAGCGCCGTGGCGACCGGCGCTGCGTCGTTGAGTTCCTTGTAGGGCATCAGGCCTGTGAGCGTGGCGGCCATGAGTATGTACAGCACTGTGCAGATGGCCAGGCCCATCAGCAGGCCGAAGGGCATGTCGCGCTGCGGATTGCGCGCTTCCTGCGCCGCGGTCGAAACCGAATCGAAGCCGACGTAGGCAAAGAAGATCACGCCCGAGGCGCGGATGATGCCCGACCAGCCAAACTCGCCGGACACGCCGGTATTCGCGGGGATGAACGGATGCCAGTTCGCGGTGTTGATGTAAGCCGCGCCCAGTCCGATCACCGCGAGGATGACTGTAACTTTGATGACGACGACGATCGTATTGACGAAGGCCGACTGCGAGATGCCGATGTAGCAGATGGTGGCCGCGACGATCGCGATGAACACCGCCGGCAGGTTGAGCACCGCGCCGGTGGCGACGATGTGCACCGTATCGGGGCTGGTGAAAGGTGAATTCAGCAGGGCCTGAGGAAATACGTCGATATTGAAATGCTGCAGTATCTTGACGAAGTAGCGGGCCCAGCCGACCGCGACGGTGCCGACCGCGAACAGATACTCGAGCAGCAGGTTCCAGCCGACGAACCAGGCCGCGAACTCGCCCAGCGTCGCGTAGCTGTAGGTGTAGGCGCTGCCCGCCAGCGGCACCATGGCCGAAAACTCGGCGTAGCACAGGCCGGCAAAGAAGCTGCCGATACCGGCGATGATGAACGAGAGCACGATGGCGGGGCCGGCGTGCTGCGCGGCCTCGAGACCCGTGAGCACGAAGATCCCGGTGCCGATCGTGCAGCCGACGCCCAGCAGCGTCAGCTGCCAGGGTCCGAGCGCGCGCTTGAGCTGCGAATTGCTCTGTTCGGTCTGAAGGCTCTCGAAGGTCTTGGTGGCCAGCAGTTTCTTCAGCATTCCGGTGCTTCCTTGTGGCTGCGGGCCCGCAGCGTTCCGGCGGACTTTAACCCAGGCGTTGGCGCGGTGACGAGCGGCGCGAAAGCCGCGAGCAGCGCGGTGTGGATGCGCGGCGAGCCGGCGCAGACATCCTCGCCGAGTTCGTAGTTTTCGCCATTGATGCGGCTGATGTGGCCACCGGCTTCGGTGATCAGCAGCGTGCCGGCTGCGGTGTCCCAGGGCTTGAGGCCCATCTCCCAGAAACCGTCGACGCGTCCGGCGGCCACGTAGGCGAGGTCAAGTGCGGCGGAGCCTGGGCGCCGTACGCCTGCTACTTGTGGCATTACGACCTTCAGCATCTCGAGGTAGGTGTCCAGATCGGCGTTGGCGCGAAATGGAAATCCGGTGGCCAGCAGCGCGCCCTCGAGTCCGCGCCGCTTGCTGACGCGGATCCGGCGGGTGTCGAGCTGTGCACCGACGCCGCGCGTGGCGGTGAACAGCTCCTGGCGCAGCACGTCGTACACGGTCGCGACTTCGAGCCGGCCGCGCACCTCGCAGGCGATCGACACGGCATAGACCGGGAAGCCGTGCAGGAAGTTGGTGGTGCCATCGAGCGGGTCGATGATCCAGCGCGTCTCGTTATCGCCGCTGGCGCCGCTTTCTTCCGCCAGGATCGCGTGCGCCGGATAATGGTGGCGGATGATGCCGATGATTTCCTGCTCGGCGGCCCGATCCACCTCGGTGACGTAGTCGTGGCGGTCCTTGGCGTGGATTTCGATGCTTTCGAGCTTCGGGATGCTGCGTGCGATCACTTCCCCGGCGCGGCGCGCGGCCCGCACGGCGATATTCAGCAATGGATGCATAGTCAACTAGAATAGCAGCCTTATGACGGCACTGCCGATCCGCATCGTCCTCGTCGACACCTCGCACCCGGGCAATATTGGTGCCGCGGCGCGTGCCATGAAAAACATGGAACTGACCGAGCTGGCGCTGGTGCGGCCGCGGCAGTTTCCACATCCCGATGCCACCGCGCGCGCTTCCGGCGCTGACGACCTGCTGGCGCGCGCGCAAGTCTTTAGCACGCTGACCGAGGCGCTGGCAGGGTGCGGACTGGTGCTGGCCTGCACCTCGCGCGAACGCGATCACTACTACCGCGTGCTCGATGTGCGCGAGGCCGCCGCGCGCGCCGTGGCCGAGAGCGTCAGTGCGCCAGTGGGCATCGTGTTCGGCGGCGAGCACAGCGGCCTCAGCAACGAAGACCTGGCGCCGGCGCACGCGCTGCTGCGCATTCCAACCGGGGCCGAATACGCATCGCTCAACCTGGCGATGGCCGTGCAGGTGGTGGCCTACGAAATCCTGCGCGCGCGCGGTGTCCGCGCAGCAGCGGCGCAACGCGAGCAGCCGCTGGCCGATGCGCCGGCGATGGCGCGGCTGTACGAGCATCTGGAAGCGGTGCTCGAGGAAGTTGATTTCCGCGATCGCACGCAGCAGGGCACGAACCTGATCAATCGCATGCGCCGCTTCCTGCAGCGCGCCGAACTGGACAGCAACGAGGTCAACATCCTGCGCGGCCTGCTGACTGCGGTGCAGCAGCGGCGGCGCCGCGCGGGCGAGTCGGTGCCGCCCGCATGAGGCCCGCATGAGCGATGCAGGCACGATCTACCTGGACTACGCGGCCACCACGCCGGTCGATCCGCAGGTTGCCGCGCGCATGGCCGAGTGCCTGACGGCCGAGGGCGCCTTCGGGAATCCTGCCTCGACGCATCGCTACGGGCGCGAGGCGCGCGCGCTGGTCGAAGCGGCACGTGCGCAGGTGGCGGCGCTGATCGTGGCGCGCGCCAGCGATGTGATTTTCACTTCCGGCGCCACCGAGGCAAACAACCTCGCCATCCTCGGGCTCGCGCGCGGTGCGCGTGCGGCGCGCGGCGCTTCGCAGGCGGTGCATGTGATCAGCTCGCGCACCGAGCACAAGGCGGTGCTCGATCCCTGCCGCCAGCTCGAGCGCGAGGGCTTTGCCGTGACCCTGCTCACGCCCGAGGACGACGGGCGCGTCACGCCCGCGCAGCTGCGCGCCGCACTGCGTCCCGAGACCGTGCTGGTTTCGCTGATGCACGCCAACAACGAGACCGGCGCGATCCAGGACATCGCCGCATACGGGGCGCTATGCCGCGCGCACGGCGCGGCGCTGCACGTCGATGCGGCGCAGTCGGCTGGCAAGCTCGCGATCGACGTCAAGGCCATGGGTATCGCGCTGCTGTCGTTCACGGCGCACAAGTTGTACGGACCGAAAGGCATTGGCGCGCTGTACGTCGAGCCTGCGCACCGCGTCGGACTGCAACCTCTCCAGTTCGGCGGCGGGCACGAGCGCGGCGTGCGCTCGGGCACTCTGGCCGTGCACCAGATCGTCGGCTTTGGGGCCGCGTGCGAGCTGGCGGCGCAGCGGATGGCGGCTGAATCTGCGCGCCAGGCGCAGCTGCGCGCGCGCCTGTGGGCGGGGATCGGCTCGCTCCCGGGCGCGTTGCTGAACAGTCCACTCGAGCATTGCCTCCCCGGCCTGCTCAACGTCTCCTTCGCCGGCATCGAGGGCGAGAGCCTGTTGTTCGGACTGGCCGAGCTGGCGCTGGCGAGCGGCTCAGCCTGCAATTCAGACAGCGACGAGCCCTCGTACGTACTGCGGGCGATCGGCCGCGATCGCGAGACCGCGCAGAGCGCGCTGCGCTTCAGCCTGGGCCGTGGCAGCAGCAACGAGGATATCGATGTCGCCGTGGCGGCCGTGCGGCGCGAAGTCGGCCGCCTGCGCGCACTGGCGCAAGACACGCTGGCCCAGGACAGTGTGGACGCTCCAGTGGCCGGCGAAGCCGGCTCTCGCGAGACGGGCACCTGGGTGCGCTTTATGTTGAAAACGGCCGGCGCCCGGATTGCCACTGCCACCCACCAGGCCTACGGCTGTCCCCAGACGCTGGCGATCTGCGAATGGCTTGCCGCACAGCTCCCAGGCCGTCCCTGGCTCGATCCGGGGCTGGGCGGGGCCCTGGATTGGGTTCGGATGAGGGATCTGCCAGCCGATCGCCTGACACGGCTCCTGGTCGTCGAAGACGCGCTGCGCGCCGCGCTGGGCGCCGCAGAGCGGCAGGGCGGCGCTCGGAGTACAATCGGGGGTTGAGGAATCCCGCCCCCATGAGCATTTCACTGACTGCCTCCGCAGCTGACCGCGTCCGCAGCCACCTGGCCAACCGGGGGCGCGGCATTGGGCTGCGTCTGGGTATCAAGACCACCGGCTGTTCGGGCTACAGCTACGTCATCGATTACGCGGATGCGCCCGCGCCTGGCGACCTGGAGTTCGAGGACCAGGGGGTACGGGTATTCGTGGACAGCGCGAGTTTCCCCATGCTCGATGGCACCCGGGTCGACTTCGTCCGCAAGGGACTGAACGAGTCGTTCCAGTTCGCCAACCCCAACGTCAAGGCCGAATGCGGCTGCGGCGAGAGTTTCACCGTTTNNCTAAACTTCCCGGCCCTTTTCACTGGCCTGTTCCGCGTAAGGAGTACTGCTGATGGCGCTTGAGCGCACCCTTTCCATCGTCAAGCCTGACGGTGTTGCCCGCAATCTGATCGGCGACGTGTACCTGCGCTTCGAGCGCGCCGGGCTGCGCATCGTCGCGGCCCGCATGCTGCACCTGTCGACCGCCCAGGCCGAAGCCTTCTACGAGGTGCATCGCGAGCGCCCGTTCTACAAGGATCTGGTGCGTTACATGAGTTCGGGTCCCGTGATCGCGCAGGTGCTCGAGGGCGACAANNTTCTTCTTCAGCGGCACGGAAATCTGTCCGCGCGGCTAGCCGCCGCAATCCCGGAAACACCTGCTTGGATACGCGCGTCAATCTGCTCGGTCTCGCTCCATCGGAACTGGAGGCCTGGGTGCTGGCTGCGGGCTCGCGCCCGTTCCGTGCACGCCAGTTGCAGCACTGGCTGTACAAGCGGGGCGTGGCGGAATTCGACGCCATGACCGATCTGGCAAAGGACTTTCGCGCGCAGCTTGCTGCGCAGGCGGAAGTGAAGCTGCCGGAGATCGTGCTGGCGCGCCAATCGGCCGACGGCACCCGCAAGTGGCTGCTGCGCGCGGATGCCTCGCAGGCTTTCGAGATGGTGTTCATCCCGGAGGCGGACCGCGGCACGCTGTGCATCTCCTCGCAGGTCGGCTGCGTGCTCGATTGCACCTTCTGCTCTACCGCGCAGCAGGGCTTCAACCGCAATCTCACCACCGCCGAGATTGTCGGCCAGGTGTGGCTCGCCAATCGCGAACTCGGCTTTGAGCCCGGCGGCGAGCGGCTCTTGACCAATGTCGTGTTCATGGGCNNGTGCCGCAGATCTACAAGCTCGCGGAAGTGAGCAACGTCGCGCTGGCCGTGTCGCTCCATGCCGCCGACGATGCACTGCGCGACACGCTGGTGCCGATCAACCGCGTGCACCCGATTGCCGAGCTGCTCGCGGCCTGCTGGCATTACCTTGACGAGCAGAACGGGCGCAGCGTCACCTTCGAGTATGTGATGCTGGACGGCGTCAATGATTCGCCGGCGCAGGCGCGCGCGCTGGCGCAACTTCTTGCCGGAGCGCCGGCCAAGGTCAACATGATTCCATTCAATCCTTTTCCTGGCACGCAGTACCGTCGCTCCAGCGACACCGCCATCTGGCACTTCCGCGACGAGCTGCTGAAGCGCGGCGTCATGGCGACGGTGCGGCGCACGCGCGGTGAGGACATCGACGCCGCCTGCGGGCANNGACCGCACCACGGCGCGGCTCGGCGCGCGGGTGCGCGCATGAGCGGCTTCCGCGCGCTCGTGGCTTGCGCCGCGGCACTGTGGCTGTGCGGCTGCGCAAGCAGCGGCGGAGGTGACACCAGCGAGGATTCCGCGGCCACTGCCGCCGCAGCCAATCTGCAGCTAGGTTCCGCCTATCTGCAGCAGGGCAATCTGGTAATAGCCAAGGACAAGCTGGAGCGCGCCGTCAAGCAGGCGCCGCGCGATCCGGCCATCCATGGCCTGCTGGCAATGCTCTACCAGCGGCTCGGCGACGACAAGCGTTCCGAGAGCGAATACCGTGCCGCGTTGGCGCTGGCGCCGAGCGACCCGGAGCAGCTGAACAATTACGCCGTGTTCCTGTGCGGTGTGGGGCGCGTCGACGAAGGCGTGAAGCGTTTCCAG
>PMNQ01000177.1 GCA_003162555.1 Gammaproteobacteria bacterium
TACAAGAGCGGCCGCGGACGCCTGTCGATCCGTGCGCGCGCCAGCATCGAGGATATCGACGGCAAGAGCGGACGGCAGGCGATCATCGTCACCGAGCTGCCCTACCAGGTGAACAAGGCGCGGCTGATCGAGCGCATCGCCGATCTGGTGCGCGAGAAGCTGCTCGATGGGATCGCACAGGACGGACTGCGCGACGAATCCGACAAGGACGGCATGCGCATCGTCGTCGAGCTCAAGCGCGGCGAAGTGGCCGAGATCGTGCTCAACAATCTCTATGCGCAGACGCCGATGGAAACGGTGTTTGGCATCAACATGGTCGCATTGCAGGACGGGCAGCCCAGGCTCATGGGCCTGCGCGACCTGCTCGAGGCGTTCCTGCGCCATCGCCGCGAGGTGGTCACGCGCCGCACGGTGTTCGAGCTGCGCAAGGCGCGCGAACGGGCGCACGTACTCGAAGGACTGGCGGTGGCGCTGGCCAACATCGACGCCATCATCGCGCTGATCAAGTCCTCGCCTTCACCTGGCGATGCACGCACGGCCCTGATGGCGCGCGACTGGCAACCGGGCGCCGTGGCCACCATGCTCGAGCGGGCAGGCCCGACGGCCACGCGGCCTGACAACCTGGCGGACGGCTTCGGCCTGCAGCCTGGCGGTTACCGCCTGAGTGAAGTGCAGGCGCAGGCGATTCTCGACATGCGGTTGCACCGGCTCACTGGCCTCGAGCAGGACAAGATCGTCGCTGAGTACCGCGAACTACTGGAACGGGTGCTCGATCTGTCGGAGATTCTGGCGCTACCGGCGCGCCTGACGGCCGTGATCCGCACCGAGCTGGTCGAGATTCGTGAGAATTATGGCGACGCACGCCGCACCGAGATCAGCCGCGATCACCTGAATCTTTCCACTGAAGACCTGATCGAGCCACAGGACGTAGTCGTGACGCTCTCGCATGCGGGCTACGCGAAGGCGCAACCCGTGTCCGACTACCAGGCGCAACGCCGTGGCGGACGCGGCAAGTCGGCGACCGCGGTGCGCGACGAGGATTTCATCGAGAAGTTCTTCATTGCGCACACGCACGACACGCTGCTGTGTTTTTCAAATCGCGGCAAGGTCTACTGGCTGCGCGTGTTCGAGCTGCCGCAGGCCGGCCGCGGATCGCGCGGCAAGCCGATCGTCAATCTGCTGCCGCTTGAAGACGGCGAGAAGATCAACGCGCTGTTGCCGGTCAAGCAGTTCGACGAACAGCACTACGTATTCATGGCCACCAGCCTCGGCACCGTCAAGAAGACACCGCTGACGGCGTTTTCGCGGCCACGCGCCACTGGCATCATCGCCGTCGACCTGAACGCCGACGACCGGCTGGTGGGCGTCGCGCTGACTGACGGCACGCGGGAAATCCTGCTGTGCACCAGCGGTGGCAAGGCGATCCGCTTCCATGAGGGGGAAGTGCGGCCGATGGGCCGCGACGCGGCCGGCGTGCGTGGCGTGCGCCTCGGCGAGGGCCAGCGCCTGATCGCGCTGATCGCACTCGGCGAGGGCCACATCCTCACGGCCTCGGAATACGGCTACGGCAAGCTAACGCCGCTGGATGAGTTCCCGGCCCACAACCGCGGCGGTCAGGGCGTCATCGCGCTGCAGACCACCGAGCGCAATGGCAACACGGTCGCGGCGCTCCAGGTGGCGCCGACGCACGAGCTGATGCTGGTCAGTTCCACCGGCACGCTGGTGCGCACGCCGGTCAGCGACATTTCAATCGTCGGCCGCAACACGCAGGGTGTGCGCCTGATCCGCCTCGCTGAAGGCGAGAGGCTCACCGGCATCGAGCGGGTCGAGGGACTGGAAAATGGCGAGGGCGAGGAAGCCGGCGAAGCCGCCGGAGCCGAGGCCACGCAGGCCGGCGAGGGCAGCAGCCCGACCGGCGCCTCTGATTAGTTTCCCGCCGGAGTTTCCCTTGAGCGTCTACAACTTTTCTCCAGGCCCCGCCGTGCTGCCGCACGAAGTGCTGGAACAGGCCCGCGACGAATTGCTGGACTGGCGTGGCGACGGCATGTCGGTCATGGAAGTCAGCCATCGCGGCAAAGCCTTCGTCGCCTGCGCCGCCGAGGCGGAAGCAGACCTGCGCGAGTTGCTGGCGATTCCGTCCGGCTACAAGGTGCTGTTCATGCAGGGCGGGGCGACGCTGCAGTTCGCGGCCATTCCGCTGAATCTGACCGACGACAACAGTGTGGCCGACTACGTCAACACCGGACACTGGTCGAAGAAGGCGAGCGCCGAGGCGCCGCGCTATTGCAAGGTCAACATTGCCGCCGACGCGGCCGCCAGCAAGTATTGCGACGTGCCGGCTCAGTCCGGCTGGCAGCTCTCTCCCAAGGCGACCTATCTGCACTACACGCCCAACGAGACCATCGGCGGCGTGGAATTCCCCTTCGTGCCTGAGGTGGCCGCGCCGCTGGTGGCCGACATGTCATCGACCATCCTGTCGCGGCCCATCGACGTCAGCCGCTTCGGGTTGATCTATGCCGGTGCGCAGAAAAACATCGGTCCGGCCGGCCTGTGCGTGGTGATCGTGCGCGAGGACCTGCTGGGCCGTGCGCGCCGCGGCACGCCCTCGGTGCTCGACTACAAGCTGGTGGCGGACGACAACTCGATGCTCAACACGCCGCCGACCTTCGCCTGGTATTTCGCCGGGCTGGTGTTCAAGTGGCTCAAGCGCCAGGGCGGCCTCGCGCGCATGGGCGAGATCAATCAGGCCAAGGCGGCGAGCCTGTATCGCGCCATCGACGAATCCGCTTTCTACCGCAACCCGGTCGCGCCGGCCTGCCGCTCATGGATGAACGTGCCGTTCACGCTGGCCAAACCGGATCTCGACAAGACCTTCATCGCCGAGGCGCGCGCCGCGGGACTCGTCAACCTCGAGGGCCATCGCTCCGTTGGTGGCATGCGTGCCAGCCTCTACAACGCTCTGCCGCCCGCGGGCGTGGCAGCGTTGGTCGATTTCATGCGCGATTTCGCGCGCCGCAACGGCTGAGACAATCAGGACATGAGTTACCGCATCCTCAAGCTCAACAGCATCAGTGTCCGTGGCCTGGAGAAACTCCCGCGCGAACGCTATGAAGTGGCTTCCGAACTGAACCACCCGCACGGGGTGCTGGTGCGCTCGGCCGACATGCACAAGTATAAGGTGCCCGAATCGCTCCTCGCCGTGGCGCGCGCCGGCGCCGGCACCAACAACATCCCCGTCGAGGCGATGAGCCNNCGCCGCCGACGCGTCGATGCGCCGCGGCGAATGGAAGCGCAGCTCATTCACGGGCGTCGAGCTTCGCGGCCGGACTCTCGGCATCATCGGCCTGGGCAAGATCGGCAGCCTGGTCGCCGACGCCGCGATCAAGCTCGGCATGAACGTGCTGGGCTATGACCCGCAGATCACCGTGCAGCGCGCCTGGCAATTGTCGGCCTCGGTGCAGCAGGCGCTCTCGCTCGACGACCTGTTCGCGCGCGCCGACTTGGTCAGCGTGCATGTGCCGCTCAACACGCACACGCGCGGCCTGGTCAATGCCGCGCGTCTGAAGCTCATGCGGCCGGGCGGCGTGCTGCTGAATTTCGCGCGCGCGCCGATTGTCGAGGAGGCCGACGTGATCGCGGCGCTCGACAGCGGCCATCTGCACGCCTACATCTGCGATTTCCCGACGCGCACACTCAAAGTGCATCCGCGTGCCATCACCTTGCCGCACCTCGGGGCTTCCACCGGCGAGGCCGAGGAGAATTGCGCGGCCATGGCGGCCGAGACGCTGCGCGATTTTCTCGAGAACGGCAACATCCGCAATTCCGTGAACTTCCCCGAGGCGGTGCTGCCGCGCGTGCCGGGCAAGACGCGGCTGGCGATCGCCAACANNGACACCGACGGCGGCATTGACGAACCGCTGGTGCAGCGGCTGCGGGGCATCGAGGGTGTATTGTCGGCGCGCATCGTTCAGGAACAGGGCTAGAGCAGGGAGCCGCGGGCAACGCATGGCAACACGACGCAAATCACCACGCAAGCCGCAACCGGACAAACAATCCGCCGCGAGTTCACTTGCGGCGATCCGCACCGAGATCGATGCACTCGATGCGCAGCTGCAGCAGCTGATCAACCGGCGTGCGCTGCTGGCCGGCCAGGTCGGCATCNNCGCGAGATCATGTCGGCCTGCCTCGCGCAGCAGGAGCCGCTGAAGGTGGCGTTTCTCGGGCCGGAGGGCACCTACACGCAGGCCGCGGTGTACAAGCACTTCGGTCATTCCGTGCGGGCGCTGGCGCTGGGCACGAGCGATGAGGTGTTTCACGAGGTCGAGGCNNCAGTCCGTTGCACATCTGCGGCGAGGTCGAACTGCGCATCCGTCACTGCCTGATGGGCCACATGGAATCGCTCGGCGGCATCGTCCGCGTCTGCGCCCATGCGCAGGCCCTGGCTCAGTGCCGCCTGTGGCTCGACGAGAACCTGCCCGACGCCGAGCGCGTTCCGGTCAGCAGCAATGCGGAGGGCGCGCGCCGCGCGCGCGATGAACACGGCACCGCCGCGATCGCCGGCGAAACCGCTGCCGAGGTCTATGGCCTGCGTTTGCTGGTGAACGAGATCGAGGACCGCGCCGACAACACCACGCGCTTCGTGATCATCGGCCGCAAACTCCTGGCGCGGAGCGGAGCGGACAAGACCACGCTGCTGGTGTCGACCAGCAGCACGGCTGCGCCGGGCGCACTGTACCGGCTGCTCGAGCCGCTGGCGACCAACCGCATCAGCATGACGCGCATCGAATCGCGNNCGCTCGGTCCTGTGACGTGAGCGCGGCGGCGAACGACACAGCGGCGCACCCGGGACGGCTCGCGACTGCGGCGGTGCGCGCGCTCTCGCCTTATGTGCCGGGCAAACCGATCAGCGAGCTGCAGCGCGAATACGGCGTCACCGATGTCATCAAACTCGCCTCGAACGAAAATCCCTACGGCCCGAGCCCGGCCGCGATCGAAGCCATGCACACGGCCATCGCCTCCGCCTGGCTGTATCCGGACGGCAGCGCCCATGAACTGAAGCAGGCGCTGGCCGCGCACCTCGCCGTGCCGACCGACTGGCTCACCGTTGGCAACGGCTCGAATGAGCTGCTGCTCATGCTGGCCGAGACTTTCCTGAATTCGCAACACAGCGCGGTATGTTCGCAGTTTGGATTTGCGATCTACCCGCTCGTGATCAGCGCCACCGGCGCCGCCTGCATTGAAGCGCCGGCGCACGCACCGCAAACGGCCATGCCTTACGGTCACGATCTCGCGGCGATGGCGCGCGCGATCCGCGCCGA
>PMNQ01000156.1 GCA_003162555.1 Gammaproteobacteria bacterium
GCGCGCTGGCCGAGTTCGGCGCGCGCTGGGCGCCCTACCGCTCGGTCGCCGCCTGGTACCTGTGGCGCGCAGTCGATCTGGCGCGCGAGAAGAAACTGCCGCGTGCCGGGCGCGCACCGAAAGTGGCGTTGAAGCAGACGCGCGTTAAACCCAAGCGCGCCAATCCCAAGCGCGTGAAGGCACGCCGTCGGCCGGCACGGCGCAACTAGTTCGGATCGTGCGCAGATTCAGCGCTGCGCAGATAGGTGATGCTCAGCAGCAGTTGCTCACGTTCGTGCTTCCATCCTGAAGGCCGCGCGGCGCACTCCAGGTCGTAGGCGATGCACAGGCGGTCGCCATCGAGTGCGATGATAGCCAACACGCGGCGGCCGGCGTACGGGCCAACGCTGCCCATCAGGTCGAGCGACTGCGGCGTGACCAACGCACCCATCTCCCAGACGCCGGCGTCGACCGTCTCGCCCTTGCTGTCGACGATCGCGTATCTGTCGTCCGTAAAACTGAGCCGCGCCACACGCAGGTCGGACATCTCGAGCGCCTGGCCGGATACCTCTGCCGCCACCGGCACCCAGCTTCCCGCCAGCACCGATATTTCGGCCAACACCTATTCGACGACCCCGGCGCCCTCAGCGCGTGGATCGGACGCAGCCTCGACGGAGCCAGTGGTGCGGTTCCAGATCACAATCTGAAAATTGCCCCAGCGGTAGGGCACGGACTGCAGCGTGTCTCCCTGCGCGGTCAGCGTTTTTACTTCATCGTCTGTGAACGCGCCCGCCTCGTATCGGACCACGTCCGGGGAATACTGCTGATGAAAGCGCGGCGCGNNGCGACGAATGAAGGCGTGACCGAGGAGAGCATGCGCTTGTGCGGCGCGATCGCGTTGGCGTCGGCGCCGACCAGGCCGTAGCCGTTGGGCACGCCGGGTTTCATCGAGAAATCATCCATCTCGTTGTTCAGGAACAATCCGGTGCCTGCGATCATGCGCCCGCTGCCGAAGCCGAAGTTCAGCGTGATCGTCGCGGCGACGCGATTGCCGTCACGATCGAGCACGGAAAAATGCGTGGTCTGTGGACCGCTGCTGGCGCCGGCCCCGATGCCGGGTAGCGCACTGCTCGGCGTGGCGTGATCGGTGCGGATCGAGGCGGCAAGCCCGGCGGCGTAATCAGCGCTGGTCAGCCGTTGCACGGGCACCGTGACGAAATCCGGATCGCCCAGGTACAGCGCACGGTCGCGATGCACGCGCCGCATGGCCTCGATGATCAGGTGTTTGCGTTCCAGGGGCGAAGCATTCTTCAGATCAAACTGCGACAGCAGGTTCAGCGCCTCGATTAGCGCAATGCCGCCCGAACTTGGCGGCGGCGCCGACACCACGCGTGCGCCCAGATACTGGCCGACGATCGGCGCGCGCTCGATGGCGTGGTACGCCGCGAGATCGGCTTCGCTCCAGATGCCATCCTGCGCGCGCACGCCCGCAACCAGCCGCGCAGCCATCTCGCCTTTGTAGAAGGACTCGAGCCCGTGCTGAGCCAGATATTCCAGCGTCGCCGCAAGCTCGGGTTGCCGCACCAGCGTGCCCACGGGTGGCACGGCGCCGTCGCGGAAAAAATTGCGCGCCACTTCAGGTTCCGCTTTGAACTGCTCCAGGTGCGACTCCAGCGCGCCATGCAAATGGAGTGACTGCGGGAAACCCTCGCGCGCCAGGCGGATCGCCGGCGCAAGGCTCCTGGCCACCGGCAAACGTCCATAGCGCGCCGCGAGCAACGCCATGCCAGCCGGCTCTCCCGGGATGCCGGCGGCCAGCGCGCTGCGCGTCGACAGGTCCGGCACGGGATTTCCCTGCGCGTCGAGAAACATGTCGCGGCTCGCTGCCGCTGGCGCGAATTCGCGCGCATCGATCGCCGTCTCAAAGCCATCACTCTGACGATGCAGCAAATAGATGCCGCCGCCGGTGAGTCCCGAGCCAGTCGGCTCGACGACCGCAAGCGCAGCGCTCACCGCCACCGCCGCGTCGAAGGCATTGCCGCCTTCGCGCAGCACTTCGAGTCCGGCCGCGGTCGCGAGCGGATGCGCACTGGCAATGGCGGCATGTGCGGGCGCGGCCACCGGGGCCACGACGGCGGCGGCAGCTGTGCCGGCCGGCCGCGCGGCATCCGGAAAAAACAGGCACAACGTGCACAGCGCGCTGGCCGCAACCAGCGCGCCGCGCCGCGCCTGGGTCACTTCGCCACCTTGCGCCGGAATGCAGCCTCGACCAGCGGGTGGACGAACTCGCTGACGTTCCCGCCGAGCGTGGCGATCTCGCGCACCAGCGTCGAGGAAATGAACGTGAAATGTTCCTTCGGCGTCAGGAACACGGTTTCCACGCCAGGCGCGATGTGCCGCCCCATGTTGGCGAGCTGGAATTCGAACTCGAAATCCGAAACCGCGCGCAGTCCGCGCACGATCACGCCGATGCCCTGGGCGCGCGCAAACTCCACGGTCAGTCCTGTATAGCCGACGACCTGCACGTTGGGAATCTCGGCGAGCACGCCACGGGCCAGCGTCACGCGCTCCTCGATGTCGAACAGCGGCGCCTTGCCCGGGTTCGCCGCGATCGCCACCAGCACGCTGTCGAAGATGCCGGCCGCGCGGCGCACCAGGTCCTCGTGGCCACGTGTGATGGGATCGAAAGTACCGGGATAAACAGCCTTGCGATTTGGGGACACGTTCGCTCCTCAGCTGCGCTGGTACAGATCATACCCGACCGCGCCGGCGGTGCCGGAACGTAGCATCTGCCAGGAGGCCGGGAGCCCCGCAAGCGGCGCAATGCGCGGGTGTTCGAGATAGATCAACGCGTCGTTTGCCAGCCAGCCGCCCGCTTCGAGCCGCGCGCTGGTCCGGGCGAGTTCGTCACCGCCAAACGGCGGGTCGAGAAATACCAGCCTGAAGGCTTGCGCGGGACGCGCGAGGTATTGCGCGGCGCTGCTGCGCGCGAGCTCGACCAGCTCCGATCCAGCGCCCCATTCGCGCAGCACGTCGCCCAAGCCCGCAATCACCTGTGCATCCTGGTCGACAAATACGCAATGCGCGGCGCCGCGCGACAACGCCTCCAGCCCCAGCGCGCCGGAGCCCGCGTACAGATCAAGACAGCGGCGGCCGGCAAGCTTGCCCTGCAGCCAGTTGAACAGCGTCTCGCGCACGCGGTCGCCCGTGGGACGGATCTCACCAGTCGGAAACTGCCAGCGTCGCCCGCGCCAGCGGCCGGCGATGATACGCAGACGCCGCGACTGCGCACCGCGCGCGTGGCCGGCGTTTGCTGCAGCGGGGGCCAACTTGGGCTTGCGGCTCATGGCGGCGAAGCCTACCGCATATGAGAGAATCCACCCATGCCTGATGCCAACCAGCAAGACGCTGCTCCGGCCGAAGCGCCACAGGCCGAAGCGCCGCAAGGATTCTTCGGCCGGCTGCGCGCGCGCCTCAATCGCGGCGGCGGCTCGCTCGCGCGCGAGATCCGCGGCCTATTGCAGGGCCGCAGGATCGACGCCGCGCTGCTCGAGGAACTGGAAACGCGCCTGATCGGCGCCGATGTGGGCGTAACCGCTACGCAGGAGATACTCGAGGACCTGCGCAAGCGGGCTGAGCGCCACGAGCTCGCGGACGCGGACGCGCTGCTGGTCGCGTTGCGCGCGCACCTGACCGCACTGCTCAAGCCCTGCGAGCAACCGCTGACGATCGACCGCAACGCGCATCCCTTCGTGGTGCTGATCGTCGGCGTCAACGGTTCGGGCAAGACCACCAGCATCGGGAAACTCGCGGCGCAACTACACTCGCAGGGCCTCAAGGTCATGCTCGCGGCGGGTGACACGTTCCGCGCCGCCGCCATCGAGCAACTGGGCGTGTGGGCCGAGCGCAGCGGATCACTGCTGGTGGCGCAAGGCGCCGGCGCCGATCCGGGCGCAGTGATGTTCGATGCGCTGCAGTCGGCGCGCGCGCGCGGCGTCGACGTGCTGCTGGCCGACACAGCCGGGCGCCTGCACAGCCAGTCGCACCTGATGGAAGAACTGAAGAAGATCAAACGCGTCATCGCACGTGTCGATGCGAGTGCGCCGCACGAAGTGCTGCTGGTGCTCGACGCCAACCAGGGCCAGAACGCGCTGGCGCAGGCCGAGCAGTTCCATGCGGCGATTGGCGTCACCGGTCTCGTCATCACCAAGCTCGACGGCACGGCGCGCGGCGGCATCGTCGTGGCGATCGCGCGCAAACTCGGACTGCCGATCCGCTTCATTGGCCTCGGCGAACAGAGCGAGGATTTCGGGCGCTTCGATGCCGCCGCGTTCGCCGCGGCGCTGGTTGACGGAGCGCGCGCATGATCACCTTCGAAGCGGTCGCGAAGCGCTACCGCAATGGGCGCGAAGCGCTCAGCAACATCAGCCTGCATCTGGCGCCCGGGGAAATGGTGTTCCTGACCGGACGGTCCGGTGCCGGCAAGAGCACGGTGCTCAAGCTCATCGCGCTGCTGGAACGGCCGACGCGCGGTCGCGTCACGGTCGGTGGTGAAAACACCGGGAAAATGCCGGCGTGGCATGTGCCGGCATTCCGCCGGCGCATCGGCGTCGTGTTCCAGGATCACCGCCTGCTGGTCGACCGCCCGGTGTTCGACAACGTTGCGCTGCCGTTGATTGTTGCCGACAGTTCGCTGAAGGAAATCGACAAGCGCGTGCGCGCGGCGCTCGACCAGGTGGGCTTGCGCGGCAGCGAGCGCGTGCTGCCGGCTGAATTGTCGGTCGGCGAGCAGCAGCGAGTCGGCATTGCGCGCGCGATCGTCAGCCGGCCGCCGATCCTGATTGCCGACGAACCGACCGGCAATCTCGACCCGCAGCTCGCCAGCGAAGTGATGGCGCTGTTCCGGCGGCTCAACGAAGTGGGCGTCACGGTGCTGGTTGCGACGCATGATTTGCAGCTGGTGCGCGAGTCCGGCCTGCGCTCGATCGTCATCGAGAACGGCCGCATCGCTGGCAGTGAAGCCGACGGCGCGTTGCCGATCATCGAGGCACACCGATGAGCGGCCCCAGCAGCTATTTCGCGCGCCACGCGCAGGCGTTGCTGTCGTCGGCAGGTCATCTGGCGCGCGCGCCGATCGCGACCACCTTTACCGTCGTGGTCATGGGCCTGGCGCTCGCGCTGCCGCTCGGGCTCGACGTGCTGGTGCGAGGTGCGCGCGAAGCGACGCATGACTTCAGCGGCGCGGTCTCCATTTCGGTGTACCTGAAGGCTGGCGTCGCGGAAGCGCGCGCGAACCAGCTGGCGCGCACGGCACGTGAACGCCCCGCCGTGGCCACTGTCGAGCTGATCACCGCGACGCAGGCGCTGGCGCAGTTCCGTGCGCAATCGGGTTTCGGGGACGCGCTCGATGCGCTCGAGGGCAATCCACTGCCGCACGTGCTGGTGGTCACGCCGCGCCAGGCGAGCGCCAATCCGGCCGCGATGGAGACGCTGCGCCAATACCTGGCCGCATGGCCCGAGGTCGACGCGGTGCAACTCGACGGCGACTGGGTCACGCGCTTCAACGCGATGCTGGCGCTGCTGCGCCAGGCGCTGCTGGTATCCGCAGGTCTCCTGGCCATCGGCGTGGTCGCGGTCGTCGGCAACACCATCCGCCTCGAAATCCAGAATCGCCGCGCCGAAATCGAAGTGACCAAGCTGGTCGGCGGCACCAACGGCTTCGTCCGCCGCCCATTCCTGTACACCGGCGCGCTGTACGGATTGCTCGGCGGCCTGACCGCCTGGCTCGTGGTCGTCGTAACGCTCGCCCTGCTGAACCCCGCGATCGCGCGCCTCGCGCACACTTACGGCAGCAGTTTCACGCTCGCCGGGCCGGGCGTGCGCGACCTGGGAATCCTGCTCGGCGGGGGTGCCTTGCTGGGCTGGATTGGCTCCTGGCTGGCTGCCGCGCGGCACCTGGCCAGGATCGAACCCGGTGCTGGGTAAGTGCCTGTATTTGCTATTCTTTCCAGGTCACGGGAACTCCTGAACGCCCTTAGCACTCCGACCAGATGAGTGCTAGAATTACGGTCGAGCAGTGAGGTGACCTGACCATGAGCGCACAAACCGCATTGATGACCCTCCCGACGGACTTCGGTCTGGCCGGGCCGCTGGGCAGCTTTGATGCCTATATCGGCCGAGTCAGCCAGGTGCCGGTGCTCAGCCGCGAAGAAGAACAGCGGCTCGCGCACCGTTTTCGTGATGAGGACGACCTGGAGGCGGCGCGCCAGCTCGTGCTGTCGCACCTGCGCTTCGTCGTGCACATTGCCCGCGGCTATGGCGGCTACGGCCTGCCGATCAGCGACCTGGTGCAGGAAGGCAACATCGGCCTGATGAAGGCCGTGAAGCGCTTCGACCCGACCGTGGGCGTGCGCCTGGTGTCCTTCGCCGTGCACTGGATCCGCGCGGAAATCCACGAATACGTGCTGCGCAACTGGCGGCTGGTGCGCATTGCCACCACCAAGGCGCAGCGCAAGCTGTTCTTCAACCTGCGCCGCCTGAAGACCAACCTGAGCTGGCTGAGCGCTGAAGAAACCCGTGCCGTGGCCGCCGACCTCGGTGTGCCCGCCGCGGAGGTCTCGGAGATGGAGCAGCGCCTGTCCGCGCACGACATGAGCTTCGACCCGCTGCCGGCGGCCGAGGAAGAGGAAAGCTACGGTCCTGCGGCTTACCTGAGCGCTCCGGACGCGGATCCCGCCCATCTGGTCGAGAACGAGGACTGGGACCAGGATTCTTCGGCCCAGCTTGCGGCCGGCCTGAAAAATCTGGACGCGCGCAGCCGCGCCATCGTGCAGCGGCGCTGGCTCGCCAGCCCGAAAGCCACTTTGCACGAGCTGGCGGCGGAATTTGGCGTCTCGGCCGAGCGGATCCGGCAGATCGAAGCCGCAGCATTCGGCCGTTTGCGTGGACTGTTGCCGGCGCCGGGCGTCTGATCCGGGCCACAATCCTCCTTCCCGCTTACCGCGGTTGTCGTCGAAAGACGACATAATATGGCGCCCAAAGCAATGATTTGCTATGGATTTTCTTCCGCGAAAATCCTATGCTTCAGTCATTCCACATCGTGACCGATAACGATGCGGAAAAGGAACAGTCACAGATTTGCAGAAATCGGGCTGTCCGGGCGTACACGGATGAGGCAGCCGACATTTTCGGCCGCCGGGCACCGCCAAGCGCGAACTGACGCGCAGCACCCCGCAGTTTTGGGGGCGGCATTTTTTGCCAGGCATGCCGGTCCGGACAAATAGATGTTCGCCCGCGGCAGACCAGATCGATTCTGAAACGTTAAAGGCCCCGCTCTGCGGGGCTTTTTTTTGCGGCTCGCGCATATGCCATGCACAATGCCGCCGATGAAACCGGTGCGCGCCGTACTCTCGACCCTGCCCGGTCTCCTGCTTGGTGTCAGCGGCGCCGGCAACGCGGGCGACATTCACATCGACGGCGCAAACAGCTGGCCCAATACCTTTCTGGCGCGCGTAGAAGTGCTCGCGCTGTTGCAGACGCTGAATTCAAACCTGCTCGGTCACGACAGCGCCACGCAGATCCTCGGTGAATGGTGCCGCGAACACCGGCTCGCGGCAGATCCGCAGATTGTCGTGCAGCGCGTGCACGACGAGCCGTTGCCTGCGAGCGAGGAACAGCGCCGCAACCTGCGCGTCGCACCGGCCGATGAAGTGCGCTTTCGTCACGTGCGGTTGTTGTGCGGTTCGCTGGTGCTGTCGGAGGCCGACAACTGGTACGTGCCGGGCCGGCTCACTGCTGCAATGAACCAGCAACTCGAGTCGACCGATGCGCCGTTTGGCGCGGTCGTGCACGAACTGCATTTCCAGCGGCATACGCTCGCTGCGCGGCTGCTGTGGGAGCCGCTCGCGCCCGGTTGGGAAATGGGTGCGCACTCCGAGCAGGCACGCGCGGCGCGGCTGGTGGTGCCGGAGCGCGTGCTGGAACATCGCGCGGTGCTATCGCTCCCGGACGGCATGCCGATCAGCGAAGTGATCGAAACCTACACCGGCAACGTGCTGGCGTTCGCGCCGCCGCACTAGGGCCTGTTCGCACTCAATGCGTCGACGCGGCCGACGCTGACTCGGCCAGCAGTTCGCGTAAGGTATCCTGCCAGGCGACAGCCCACGTATGCGTGCCGTGGCCATGCGTGCGCTCGCTGACCGGCAGCAGTACAAATTTTCCATGCGGAATTTTCGTCACCGTGCGTTCGGCGATGCCGAGCTCGGGCGGATTGATGAAATCATCCGCCGAGTTCACCCACATGAGCGGCGCGCGGATTTCGCCGAGGCGCGCCTCCGGATCGTAGTCGCGCGAGGCGGCGACCTGGTACAGCAGGTCGTTGGCATCCAGCCCGTCGAGCGTGGCGGCTAGCGCCTCGTCCGCGTGCTGGTCGGCGGCGTCGCGCGTCGGATACTGGCGCTGCAGCTGCGCCGGCGCAGTGCCCGCAATCAGCAGGATGCCGGCCGCGCTGCGCAAGCCGACGCTGGGCTCACTGGTGTAATCACCGCCCTGCCAGGCCGGGTCCCTGGTGATCGCGTCGATGATAAGGTGGCGCCACATGCGGTTGCGCCCGGCGATCTGCACCGTCAGGCAGGCGAGCGGCATCAAAGCGTCGACGCGATCAGCGTGCAGCTCGCCCCACATGAATGCGTGCATGCAACCCATCGATGTGCCCATGAGCAGGCGCAGCCGTTCGACGCCGAGCCCCTGCGTCAGCAACCGGTATTGCGCCTCGACCATGTCGGCGTAGGCGTAGTGCGGAAAATGCGCGCGCGCGCCATCGCTCGGCTTCGAAGAGTGGCCGTGGCCGATGTTGTCCGGCAGGATGATGTAGTAGCGCGCCGCATCGAGCAGACCGCCTGCGGCAAACAGCACGTCGCCGAATTGCGCGCGGAGAAACTGATGGCCGTCGCCGCCCGTGCCATGCAGGATCATCACCGCATTGGTGACGTGACCCTGTGCATCGCGCTGCGGCTTGCCCAGTGTCGTGTAATGCAGGCGCAGCTCAGCCAGTGATTCGCCACTGGCGAAATGAAAGTCGTGCAGCACGAAGTCGCCTTCGTGCGCTTGCGCCGCAATCGACGCTGCGGGCGGAGCGGCTGCCAGTGTGCCGCTCAAAGCAAGTGCCGCCGCCGTCATTGACCATCTGTTCATGGCAGTTTCCCTCCCAGCCAGTCGTGGCCGCGCCTTGTGGTCAGGAGCGGCAGCAACCTGGCGTCGAGTTCAGCGTCGGGCGAACGATAGGCCCATTGCGCGGTCGGTGGCATGGACATGAGGATCGCGTCCGTGCGTCCGCCGGATTGCAGGCCGAACAGCGTGCCGCGATCGAGCAGCAGATTGAACTCCGCGTAGCGGCCGCGCCGATAGAGCTGGAAGCGGCGCTCGCGCTCGCCGTACGGCAGCTCGCGACGCAACTGCACGATGTTGCGATACGCGGCCAGATACTGCGCGCCGACAGCGCGCATGAATTCGAAGCAGCGTTCCCACGGCATGCCGAAATCCGGCGTGTCCTGGTTCAGATCGTCGTAGAAAATGCCGCCGATACCGCGCGCCTCGCCGCGATGGCGCAGATAGAAATATTCATCGCAGGTGTTGCGCAGGCGCGCATACAGCCCGGCGTGGAACGGTGCGCAGGCCGCGGCCGCGGCGCGGTGCCAGCTTGCCGCATCTTCTTCGTAAGGCAAGTACGGCGTGAGATCAAAGCCGCCGCCGAACCACCAGATGTCACCGGCGCTGAAGTAACGCACGTTCATGTGGCTGGTCGGCACCTGTGGATTGCGCGGATGCATGACGACCGACACGCCCATCGCACGGAACGGTCGCCCGGCGAGCTGCGGGTTGCGCGCCGTCGCCGCCGGTGGCAGATTCGTGCCGCGCACATCGGAGAGCGCCACACCGCCGCGTTCGAACAGCGCGCCGTCCTCGAGCACCGCCGTGACGCCGTCGCCCGCGAGTGCATGGCTGTCGCCGGCGCGCTGCCAGCGGTCCCGCTCAAAGACGTGCGCGCCGTCGGCAGCCGCGAACTCGCGGCACAGTTCATCCTGCAGTGCGCCGAGGAAAGCGCGAACTTCAGTTGCGCGTGATTCGCTCAATGGATAAGCCTCTGCAGTTCTGCGATGCCTCGCGCCATGAGCGGATCGGCCGGGGCAGGTGCCGCCGCGTCTGCCACCAGCACCGGCGGCAGCCAATCCTGCCGCGGCGTGCCGTTGACGTGATAAAGCTGCTCCGTCGCGAACGCGACGTCAATCCCGGTGCGCGGCAGCGTGAAATCGCTGACTGCGCCGGCCAGATGCGCCATCGGCGTGCCGACCACCACAGCGCGCTTCATCGCATCGAGCCCGATCGCCATGCCTTCGCCCATGCTGCCGGTCCAGTGATCGACCAGCACCACCACCGGCGCGTCGAAACTGAACGGACCGCGCGGCGTCACGTATTCGAACCAGTTGCGCTCGATATCGCTGCGGCCATAGTTCGGGATGCGATGATGCTGGTAAGGCAGCATGGTCTTCACCAGCCGCCCCATGATGCCGAGCGCCACTGAGCTGTCGCCGCCGCTGGGCACGTCGCGCAGGTCGAGGATCAACCCGCGCGTATCGCGCATCTGTTCCAGCGCGGTGTCAAACGCGGCCACGGTGCCGATATCGCCGATCGAATTGTTAAAGCGGATCCAGCCGATGCCGCCAGGCAGCCGGCCGCTCGCGAGTGCACCCGGCGGCCGGTAAAATTGCCGTTCGAGCTGCAGGGTCAGGTTGCGTTCCGCGCCGTCGCGGCCGCGCACGGTGAAATGACGCTCTTCGTCCGCACGCCCGGCCAGCAGCGAAAGCAATGCCCAGTCGCGCGCCTTGCGGTCGTGATTGTCGACGCCTGGCGTAAGGCGTGCGGCGATTGCGGCGGACAGCGGCACGTTGCCCACAGCGGTAATGTGATCGCCGACGCTTATGCCCGCGCGCTCGGCATCGCTGCCGCGCCGCACCGCAATCACCGCAGCGCCGTTGGCATCCTCGCTCGCCCAGATATCCGCGAAGGTCGGCACCGGCAGCCAGCGGTGCGGATTGTGTGCGCGCACTTCGGCATGAAAATCGTGCAGCTCGTCGAGCGCGGCCTCGATTACCGCCGCATAACTTTCCGCGGATTGCGCGGCCAGCACCGCCGACCTGTAACGCTCGTTCCAGGTCAGCCAGGGTTTTTCGGCGCGCTCAGGATAGGCGTAGTTGTCGTCGAAGTCCTGCACGAAGGCGCTGAAGTCCGCGACGCGCGCCGCTTCGCTTAAGTCGACCGGGCGCAGATCGGCCGCGTGTGCAGCGCAACCGGCCATGGCCAGCGCGGCGGCCAGCAGCGCCGTCATTCCGTTTGTGCACCGCTGCGCGCAGTCCGCCATAATGGGCGGCATGATCCCACAATTCGAGGATTCCCTCATGTCTACTCCGCAGTCATTCAAGGCGCTGTGCGCGGCAATCATCGTCGGTCTTGCGACCAGTGCGACCACCGCGCTGGCAGCGTCGGCCGCGACCAGCATCGATCCGCAACTGGCCGCGCTGGTCGCGAATCCGCAGCGTTCGGCGCCGTTCGTCGCGCGCGATGCCGCGCGCCATCCGGCCGAAGAGCTGAGCTACTTCGGCCTCAAGCCGGACATGACCGTCGTCGAACTCTGGCCAGGATCAGGCTACTGGACGGAGATTCTCGGCCCGTATCTCGCCAAGAGTGGCCACTACTACGTCTCGCAACCGGTGCCAGGCAACAAGGAAGAAGATGCGGGCGTGGCCCGCTGGCAGGCGCGCGTCGATGGCATGAAGGGCCGCGTCGGACTGATCACGCAGACCGTGCTCGGCAAGGATCATTACGTTTTCGCACCGCCCGGCTCCGCCGACCTGGTCGTGACCTTTCGCAACCTGCACAACTGGGTCGGTGACGGCTACGCGGAGCAGGTGCTGGCCGGCGTGTTTCACGCGCTGAAGCCCGGCGGCGTGTNNGACCACCGCGGCCGAACCGACAAGCCGCAGGATCCCAAGGCCAACGACGGCTATCTGCGCCAGGACTACGCGATCGCGCTGGCGAAGAAGGCGGGCTTCGAGTTCGTCGGCGCCTCGGAGATCAACGCCAATCCCAAGGACACCAAGGACTGGGTTGACGGCGTGTGGACGCTGCCGCCTACGCTGTCGCAGGGCGACAAGGATCGTGCGCGCTATGTGGCGATCGGCGAAGCCGACAACTTCGTGTTGAAGTTCCGAAAACCCATGAAGTAAGTCTTTTGCTGGCGCCGGCATGCGGGCGCCTGGCAACGAGGGATGCCGCTCATGTCAAACCTCTATGACGACAGTCATCGCAAACTGCAGCGGCGCTTCGATACCGAACGGCTGGCCGACCGCCTCGAGCAGCGCCTGTGCCACGATCGCCTCAGCGACGATGATCGCGCCTTCATCGCGCGCCAGGACATGTTCTTTCTCGCGACAGTCAGCGCCGCGGGACAACCGAGCTGCTCATACAAGGGCGGCGATCCGGGTTTCGTGCGCAGCATGGACGCCGGCACGCTGGTATTTCCGAACTACGACGGCAACGGCATGTACCTGTCGATGGGCAACCTCAGCGCCACCGCGCAGGTTGGCATGCTGTTCATCGATTTCGCGCGGCCGCAGCGGCTGCGCGTGCATGGCGAGGCGCGCATCGTGCCCGCCGACGCAATCGATCCGCCCTTTGCAGGTGCGCAGTTCGTCGTCAGCGTCGCCGTGCAGCAGGTGTTTCCGAACTGCCCGCGCTACATACATGCGATGCAGGAGACGAAACACTCTGAATTCGTGCCGCACGAGGGCGAGGTGGCGCCGGTGCCGAAGTGGAAACGCATGGACTGGGCAGTCGACGTGTTGCCCGCGGGCGACCCGGCCCGCGACAAGCCGGGCAGCTGAGCTTAAGCTGCTAGGCCGCCGGCCGCCTAAAGCGCCGGCGCAGCGCCACGATCCACAGCACGACCACCAGCAGGTACGCGCCGAGTGCGATGCTGAAGCGTGTGCTATCCAGTGTTGGTGGCACCGCAGCGTTGGCCCTGACGACCATCCAGTGCACGCAGCACAGGAATACGACCAGCATCATTCCAAAGTAGCGCATGTGCCGGAGCAGGTATTCGATTGTCGACGTGCGCTGCGGTTCAGACAGCCAGTGATCCCGATTGGGCAGGTTGATGCTCGCGCGCGGCGAGGCGAGGATGCGCTCCATCGCAAAGTTCACCAGCCATGGCAACAGCACGACGAAGCCCAGCATGAACTTCAAATAGACTGCATGCGTCATGTAACCGTTGGCTTCGCCACCGGGGCCAAAGTGCGAGGCGACGACCGCCGGCAGCGTACGGCTGGTCCGCCAGACGAACAGCGCCGCCAGCACCAGCACGCCTAAGAATACGGGCGAGGTCGTGGATCGCTTCAACGCGTCACCGCCGCGATCGCGGCCTGTTACGCCGCGCCTGGACCTTGAGCATCCGCCACGGTTGTGTTCAGGTCGCGCAGCAATCCGTCCTTGAGTCCATAGACCCAGCCGTGGATCGTCAGCGCCTGGCCACGCTCCCAGGCGTCGCGCACGATCGTGGTCTGGCAGACATTCGACACCTGCTCGATGACGTTCAGCTCGCAGAGACGATCCGTGGCGGCGGTTTCGCCACCGGCTGCCGCCAGCGCGTGCTCATGCTTGTGACTGACATCCTGCACATGGCGCAGCCAGTTGTCGCTGAGCCCGATGCGCTCGCGCCGGAACGCCGCGCGCACGCCGCTGCAGCCGTAATGTCCGCACACGATGATGTGGCGCACCTTGAGTATGTCGACCGCGAACTGCATGACCGACAGGCAGTTGAGGTCCGTGTGCACGACCAGATTGGCGACATTGCGGTGGACGAACAGCTCGCCCGGCAGCAGTCCGACGATTTCGTTGGCCGGCACGCGGCTGTCGGAGCAGCCGATCCACAGGTAGGAGGGCGATTGCTGGCGCGACAGCTTCTGGAAGAATTCCGGATCCTGCGCGCGGATGCGCTCGGCCCAGGCCCGGTTGTTGTCGAACAGCTGGCGTAGATTGCGCATGCGGGCCCTGCCGGCGAAAGCGAGGCCGGCACTGTAGCAGGACGAGCGGCGAGACTGCCATGCGCTGGCGGAACAGGGCCTGCAAAACGTATATTCGTCGCCGACGTATCCCCGCCACACGCAGGAGCAGGTTCATGCCAGGTCGCATCCCCGCAATGCTCGGCAGCTTTGCGCTGCTGCTGTCCGCCATAGCTGTCGCCGGGCCGCTCTATCCGCCTGCAGGCCTCGACATGTCCGCCGCGGATACGGCGACGCACCCGGGCGACGACTTCTTCCAGTTCAGCAATGGCGCCTGGCTCGATCGCACCACGATTCCTGCCGACAAGCCCTTTTATACCGAGGCGCAGCGGGTGCGTGATGAGACCGAGGCGCGGCTGCGTGACATCATCGACGCGGCCGCAGCGGGAGCCACGCACCAGCCCGATACTCTCGTTGGCAAAGTCGGGGCCTTCCACAAGGCGTTCATGAACGACGAGCGCCGCGAAACGCAGGGACTTCGTCCACTGCAATCACAGCTCGCCGCCATACGCGGCAGCAAAACGCGCGAGCAACTGGCCGCGCTCATGGGCAAATCAATGGCGGGCTTCGGCGGCGGCCTGTTCGCCATCAATATCGACGCGGATCTCAAGAACACCAGCCGCTATGCCGTGTACCTGTCGCAGTCCGGCCTGTCGCTGCCCGATCGGGATTACTACCTCAAGGCGGATTTCGCCAGGGAAAAGGCCGGACTGCGCGATTACGCGGCGCGGCTCCTGGCGCTCGCGCACTGGCCCGCGCCGCAGGCCAACGCCAATGCGATCCTCTCGCTCGAGAGCCGCATCGCCGAGGCGAGCTGGACCAAAGCGCAGCAACGCGATCTGCCCAAGACCTACAACCCCTACACGCCGGCGAAATTGCAGGCCTTCGCGCCGGGGTTCGCGTGGGCCGAGTTCCTCAGTGGCGCCGGGCTCGCCGGCAAGCAGCGCGTCATCGTGGCCGAACAGAGCGCCTTTCCGCAGCTCGCGCAGATTTTCGCGGACACCAACCTGGACACGCTGCGCGCCTGGGCCGCCTACATGACGCTCGATTCTGCCGCTCCCTATCTCGACCGCGGGTTCGCCGATGCGCGCTTCGCGTTTCGCGACCAGATGCTGCTCGGCATCAAGCAGCGGGGCGAGCGCTGGAAGGAAGGCATCAAGGCTGTATCCGGCGGCGACTGTCTCGCGGGCGGCGCCTGCTTCGGCACGCTGGACTGGGCGGTGGGGCAGCTCTATGCCGAGCGCTATTTTCCGGCCGCCACCAAGGCGAGCATCCAGGCGCTGGTCGCCGACGTGATGGCGGCGTACCGCAAGCGCATCGAACATCTGGACTGGATGGGACCGGAAACGCGCGTCGAGGCACTGCGCAAGCTCGACACCTATGTCGTCAAGGTGGGTTACCCCGACAAGCCGCGCGATTATTCAAAGGTGATCGTCCGCGATGACGACGTGACCGGCAATGTCGAGCGCGCCGCGGCCGCCGACTGGCAATTCCTCGTGAACCGGAGCGACGGGCCCGTCGACACCAGCGACTGGTCCATGACCCCGCAGACCATGGACGCGTACAACGGCTCGCTGCGCGACATCGTATTTCCGGCGGCGATACTGCAGGCGCCGTACTTCGACATCGGCGCGGACCCGGCCGTCAACTACGGCAGCATCGGCGCCACGATCGGGCACGAGCTGACGCACGGCTTCGATGATGAAGGCCGCACGCTCGACGCCAGCGGCGCGCTGCGCGACTGGTGGACGGCCGCCGACGCGGCCGCATTCAAGGAGCGCGCGGGCACGCTCGGCGCGCAATACGCCACCTACGAACCCGTGGCAGGCCTGCACATCAATCCCGACATGACGATGGGCGAGAATCTTGCCGACCTCGGCGGACTCGCGATCGCGCTCGATGCCTACCACGCCTCGCTCCACGGTGCGCTCGCGCCGATCATCGACGGGCTCAGCGGCGACCAGCGTTTCTTCCGCGCCTTCGCGCAGAGCTGGCGCGGCAAGGGGCGCGATGATTACATCCGCCAGCTCACCACCAGCGATCCGCATTCGTTCCGCAAGTTCCGCGTCAACGGCGTAGTGCGCAACATCGACGCCTGGTACGACGCTTTCGATATCAAGCCGGGCGACAAGCTGTATGTTGAACCGGACAAGAGGGCACGCATATGGTAACCAGGCGCATCACGATCATCGACGGACACCCGGACCCGGACCAGCTGCACTATGTACACGCGCTCGCCGATGCCTACGAGCGCGGCGCGAGGGAAGCCGGACACGAAGTGCGGCGCATTGCAGTGGCCGACCTGAAGTTGCCGCTGCTGCGCAGCGCGCGCGACTTTCAGTCAGGCAAGCCAGGCAGGGTCGTACGCCGCTGCCAGGATGACCTGGCCTGGGCACAGCATTGGGTCATACTCTATCCGCTCTGGCTCGGTTCGATGCCGGCGATGCTCAAGGGTTTCTTCGAGCAGGTGGCGCGCCCTGGTTTCGCCTTCAGCGCCGCGCGCAGCGGCGAACGTGCGCGCAAGCTGCTCGCCGGCCGCTCCGCACACGTGTTCGTGACGATGGGGATGCCGGCATTCTTCTATCGCTGGTATTACCGTTCGCACAGCCTCAAGAGCCTGGAGCGGAATATCCTCGCATTCATCGGCATCGCACCGGTCCGCTCGAGCATGGTCGGCATGGTCGAAGGCGTCAGCGCCTCGGCGCGGAAGAAATGGCTGAAGCGCGCACGCGCGCTGGGAGCGAGCGCGGCTTAGGGAATGCCGGCCATACGATCGTGCGCGACGAAGAACTTGCGCGCCAGCGCCGCGAGCTGTCCGTCACTGGGGTGATCGACGGTTTCCCAGCCGGCGATACGCGGCGCGAGCGCGGGACGGTGCTTGTCGACGTAGTGACGAAAATCCGCCTGCGCCTGGTGCGAGCCAGTTACCAGCACTTCCTTGATCTCCGCCATCGCGTCGCAGACCTCGCCGAAGAATTCGTGTTCGGTGCGCACCTTGCTGCCATGCTGGCGCGTATGGTGATTGTGAGCCTTGATCTTTTGCACCTGGGTCGAGTCAGTCTCAAGGTGAATGACCTGAGCGTGCTGGTGATCGACCCAAAGGACGGCGTGCAGATTCGACATGGATTCACTCCCGGAAGGTTCGACAGCCTACCACCCTACCGCAGCACCGTCCTTGCGATGATCTGAACCAGCGCGGTAATAGCTGCCTGACGGCGTTTCGGTGCGCAGGATGGCCTGGTAGCCCCCCATGTTGTCGCCATTGGCCTTGACGACCTTGTGCCCGCGCGCGGTCAACTCCGCGCCCACGAGTGCGTAGAGCTGTGACTCCATTTCGAGCGTATTGCTGTCCTGGGCGTGCTGGAAGCGAGCCGCATCACTGGCGAGTTGCAGATTGGCGCCCAGGTCAATCATGTCAATGAGCACCTGCATGTGCCCCTGTGCCTGCATGCTGCCACCCATCAGGCCGAAGGCCATGAGCGGCTTGCCGTCCTTCATCACGAAGGCAGGAATGATCGTGTGGAAGGGACGCTTGCGTGGTGCAATGATGTTCGGGCTGGCAGGGTCGAGCGAGAACAGCGCGCCCCGGTCATGCAGCACGAAGCCGTAGCCTGGCACCGTGATACCGGATCCGAGCGCGTCGTACACGCTGTAGATCATCGACACCATGTTGCCCCAGCGATCGGCGGTGGCCAGATACACCGTGCCGCCCTGCTGCTGGCGGTGCGTCGCCGGCGCAGTGGCGTGCTTTGGATCGATGCGCCCGCACTGCGCGGCCGCGTATTCCTTCGAGATCAGCTTTTCGACGGGCACACTCGCAAAACGCGGATCAGCGTTATAGCGATCAAGATCGTCAAAAGCGATCTTCTTGGTCTCGACCAACAGATGCCAGTAATCGGGTGATGTGGGCCCGAGTTGCGCGAGGTTGTAGCCAAGCTTCGGCACACAGGCCTCGAGGACGTTCAATTCCTCGAGCACCGCGAACCCCTGCCCATTCGGCGGCAACTCATAGACATCGAAGCCGTGATAGCTGGTCGTAAGCGGCGTGACCCATTCCGCGTGATAGTCAGCGAGATCCGCCGCGGTCATCGTGCCGCCAAGCGCGCCAGACTTGGCGACGATCGCGCGCGCGATATCGCCTTTGTAGAACGCGTCGCGACCCTGCTGCTGCAGCAGCTTGAACGCCCGCGCGAGATTGGGGTTGTGGAAGATCCCGCCGGGGGTCGGCAAAGCGCCCTGCGGATAATAGGTGTCGAGCGTATCGTGATCCTGTTGCACCTGCTTGTTGTAGGTGTAGGTGTCGGCCATCTCCGCGGCGACCCGCTGCGACCACGGAAAGCCCTGCTCAGCCACTTCCACCGCCGGCTGCAGAACTTTCTTGAAATCCATCGTGCCCGCGCGCCGCAACAGCTGATCCCAGCCATCAACCGCGCCCGGCACGTCGGCCGTCAGGATGCCGAACTCAGGCATGCCGGTGCTCGCATCGTAACCGTGCGACTTCAGCAATGCGGGCGTGACGCCCGTCGCCGCCCAGCCGCTGGCGTTGATGCCAATGAGCCGGTGCTCCTTCGCGACGTATACGATCGCAAACATGTCGCCGCCCAGACCCGCGCTCTCGGGCTCGACGACATTGAGTACCGCGGCAGTCGCGACGGCGGCGTCGATCGCATTTCCGCCCTGCTGCAATATTCTCAAGCCCGCCTGCGCCGCCAGCGGGTGGCTCGTGCTCACGACGCCGTTGCGCGCCATGACTTCCGCGCGTGACTGCGCGAGCCAGCCCTCGGCGCGATCGCCGCGCACGGCGTTGCAGGCCGATGGCAGCGTGCTGCCCTTCTGCGCGTTGCAGGTCGAGAGCAGGAGTTGTGCCTGCGCGGGCGGCGGCGCTGCGGTTAACGCGGCCCGGCCCAACAGCACAGACACACACAGCATTGCAAAAGACGGGGTACTGAAACGGGTCATGTGGCGCCTCCGGATCCGTTGAGTCTACACAGAAGCAAAAAGCCGGGCCTCAGGCCCGGCTTTTCGTGCCGTGAAAGGCGGAGTTCGGCGTTACTTCAGATCCAGTTCCTGGCCGGTCCAGGATCCCAGCACACGGCGGAGCTTGCCGCGCTCTATGGTGCTCTTTTTGCCGGCTTCCACGCTGCCTTCGGTCTGCGCGGTAAGCGCGTCACCCTTTTCGGTTGCNNCCATCGAGCGCCGCCCAGTTCTTGTAGTTGATCACCAGGTGGAGATCCGGATCGTTTTCGCTGCGCGGCTCGACCCTCACCACCCTGTAGCTGAGGACGTAGCCCAACTTCTTGGCAGCTTCTTGCCTGGCCTTCCAGACCGTATCGAGCCAATTCATGTACTCGTCGAACTTGCCAGGCTCGGTACGGACCGAGGACACGTTGACGACCGGCCCTTCGGTAAATGCATGACCGTCGGCCAACGCCGCCATACTTGAAAATGCGAAACTTGCAGCCGCAGCGCAGGCGACANNCGCTTCGCGAGCGAAGGCTGGTGGGCCCGGAGGGATTCGAACCCCCAACCAAGGGATTATGAGTCCCCTGCACTAACCGTTGTGCTACAGGCCCGTCGCTATGGACTAACGCAGTCTAGCAGGGCGGTGCCGGAGCTGGTCAGGCGCTCGCCAGGAAGGCGTCGCAGCTGGCGTGCGCGGTTTCGGTCTTCGGAATCTTGCCGCAGATCTGCTGCATGCGTTCACGCAGGTTGACCAGCACGTCGTGGTGCGCGCCCTTCGTGTCCGTGTTCCATTTGCGCAGCGCCACATCGAGCTTCTCGAGCCGCATGCGGGCGCGGCGATAAATGCGGTCGGGCCCATCGAGCTCGCCGAGCACCTGTGCGGTGACAGTGCCGATCTTCGCACCGTCGTCCGGTTCGAGCCGCAGCAGGCTGGAGGCGTAAATCGCGCCCCACTGGAAGCGCGTCGCCGGCCCCTGCGCTTCCGCAAATCCATCCGCGTACCACTTGAGCGCCTCGTCCTTGCGGCCCAGCCCTTCCGCCAGTTCGCCCAGATCCGTCTTGTAGTAGTACGGCGTGGCAGTGTGCGTCAGTTCACCCTGCACCACTTTGTAAGCCTGCTCGTTCTGCCCCAGCAGATCGTAGATGGGCAACACGGCATTGATGATGCCGGAGCGCACGTAGGGTATCTGGCGCTCGGCGAGCGCCGCGGCCACGCGTGCGTTGGCGGCGCGGGCGACGCCGGCGGGAATGGCGCCGTTGATGGTCTTCACGGCCTGGAGTTTCGATCCGATGGCGCCAAGCTGATCGGCCTCGGCGAAGCCGGGAAGCGAAGCGACAATATCCATCACCTTGCTGAAGCGCGCCAGCCAGGCCTTGGCATCGTCGCCGCGCGCCTTGACGGCGCGGAAGAAATCCTCATCGAGGATCTGCAGCGCGTCGGCCGCAGCGATGGCCGTATTCTCGTCCGCCAGCACCTTGTCGACCGCACTCACATGCGCAAGCAGCGCCGCACTCGGCGCCTTGCCGCTCTTGAGCGCGTCGGCTTCNNGGCGTCGGCTGGACAATGCTCAGATGCTGCGTCCAGGTCTTTCGCAAGCGCAGCACTGGCCGCCACATCGGTCGGGCTGTCCAGTTCCCAGGCGTTCAACGCGAGACGGCGACACTGGCCGATCGCAAGCGGGTGGCCGGCCGCAGCCTGATTGAGCAACGCTGCGGCGGGCTGCAGATCGGCAAGTGCGTTGTCGAGCACCGACGCGTACTGGTCGAGATCCATGCCACCGGCAATGCGCATCAGCTCGTGGCGGTCGGCGTCGAGCACCACCACTGTCGGATAGCCGGATACCTTGAATTGCTCACCCCATTTCTGCGCGCCGGCATCGTCACCATCGAGATAGACCGGCACGAACAGCGCGCTCTTGGCGATGAAATCGGGGCGCGAGAACACCGTTGACTTGAGCTGCTGGCAGGGCGGGCACCAGATCGCGCCCCAGTACAGCAACAGCGGTTTGCGCGCGGTGCGCGCCGCATCGAAAGCCGCACCGACATCACCGCCAAACCAGGCGATGCCGGGGGCGTCGGCATGGTGGGCCGCTGCCGGCGCGGCCGAGGGCGCCGGCGCAGTGGCGGATTCCGGCGCGGTGTTATTCGAGCATGAGAGCTGGAGCAGTGAAATTGCGCCGATCAGGATGGCGACCGGCAGGCGGTGAATGGTGTTCATGCGGCAAAGATACCGCCTCGAACCGCGGCTGCCAATGACGGCGCGTTATGATCAGATACGGCGGCGCGCGCCACGCGTGGGCAGCGCGCTGAGCGGATCTTCGGGCCAGTTGTGCTTCGGATACCGGCCGCGCATCTCCTTGCGCACCTCGGCATAGCTTGTTTTCCAGAACCCGGCCAGGTCGCGCGTGATCTGCACCGGCCGCTGCGCCGGGGACAACAGCCTGAAGCTGACCGGAACCGTGCCGCCGCCGATGCGCGGCGTCGCCGCGAGGCCGAAGACTTCCTGCAGGCGCACAGCGATGGCCGGCGCGCCATCGCCCGTATAGTCGATGCGGATGCGCGACCCGGACGGCACGGGAAGATCGCGCGGCGCCAGCTCATCGAGCGCGCGGCGTTGCGCACCGGATAGCCGGGCTAGCAACGCGTCGGAGAGCGGCACCCGTGCAAGCTGTTCACGCCGCGACACGCCTTCGAGCCACGGCGGTAGCCACTGCTCCAGATCGCGCAGCAGGGAATCATCGTCGCTCGCGGGCCAGGGCCCATGCGGCGCGTGCGGCAGGCGGCGCACAAATTCCAGCCGCGAGCGCAGATTCCGTGTCGCATCGTCCCACGGGAGCGAATCCAACCCAAGCTGACGGACGCCGGTCAGCATTGCCGCCGCCGCCAGTTCCTGCGGCAGCGGCTGCAACGGCCGCTGTTCAATCAGCAGGGCGCCGAATCGTCGCCTGCGTTGCGCCAGTACGGCGCCGGCGCGCGCATCCCATTCCACCTGTTCGTCCGCAATGATCTGCGTGCCGTACAGATCCTCGAGTTCCGCCAGCTCGAGCGGTGCGGCCAGGTCGATGCGCGCCTCGCGGTCGCGATCGTCGAGTTCGACCGCGACGATATATTCCTGCGCAGCGAGTCCGGTCGCGGACGGAAACGCGGCGCCACGGCCGTTGGCCAGCAGGTAGCGCCCGGACCCTTCCGCGCGGCGCTTGCCGACGCGATCGGGAAAGGCCATCGCCAGCAGCATGCCGGGCGAGGTTCCCGATGCAGTGCGGGAATTGCTGCGCGTGCCTGCGGCGAGCTGCACGAATCGCGCTGCGTTCTCGCGCATGCGCTGGCGCACGCCGCGTTCAACATGCAGCGCGCCCTCATCGCCGCGCAGCATCTCGAGGCGTGTGCGGATGTCCGGGTCACGCTGCCCTCCGCCCTGCCGCAGCAGGTCGCGCTCCGAGAGTAGCGCGGCGAGTTCAGCCGCCAGCGGCAGCGCATCGCGCGAGCGCGCCGCGAGCACCATGTGCGCCAGTCGCGGATGCAGCGGCAGATCGGCCATCTCGCGGCCCAGCGGCGTGATCGCACCGGCCTCATCGAGTGCCCCGAGGCGCTGCAGCAGTTCGCGCGCCTGCGCCAGCATGGGTGCTGGCGGTGGATCCAGCCAGGCGAGCCGCGCGGCATCCGCGCTGCCCCAGCGCGCCAGCTCGAGGGCCAGCGGCGACAAATCCGCCTCGGTGATCTCGGCGGGCGTGAATGCGGCGAGACTCGCATGCGAGCCTTCGCTCCACAGCCGGTAGCAGCAGCCCGGTGCGGTGCGGCCCGCGCGACCGGCACGCTGCTCGGCGCCCGCGCGTGAAATGCGCATTACCTCCAGCCGGCTCATGCCAGTGACCGGATCGAAACGCGAACGGCGCGCGAGCCCTGCATCGACGACGACGGTCACGCCGGGAATTGTCACGCTGGTCTCGGCGATGTTGGTCGAGAGCACGATGCGGCGCACTCCCGCAGCGGCGGGATTCAGCGCGGCATCCTGTTGCTGCGCGTCGAGCTCGCCGTACAGCGGCAGCAGCAGCAAACGCGGACCGGCCAGATCGGTGAGCAACCCCTGTACGCGCCGGATTTCACCCGCGCCCGGCAGGAACACCAGCAGATCGCCGCTGGACTCGGCGAGCGCGCGTCGCACGGTCTGCGCGACCAGGCGCTCAGGCGAATCGGCGCCACCGGGAAGGAGCGGCGCACCGCGGCCCGCGTACACGATCTCGACCGGAAACTGGCGGCCGGGCACCTCGACCACGGGCGCGCCGTCGAGGAGCGCTGCGACGCGCACTCCATCGAGTGTCGCCGACATGACCAGCACGCGAAAGGCACCCTCGAGCGCCGTGCGCGCGTCGAGACAGAGTGCCAGTCCCAGATCGGCCTGCAGGCTGCGTTCGTGAAACTCATCGAAGATGACGCAACCGACGCCGCCGAGCTCGGGGTCACTCTGAAGCATACGAGTGAGCACCCCTTCGGTGATGACCTCGATGCGCGTGTCGCGCGACACGCGCGTGTCAAGCCGCATGCGGTAGCCGACGGTCGCACCGACCTGTTCGCCGCGCAGCCAGGCCATGCGCCGCGCGATCGCGCGCGCGGCGACGCGGCGTGGCTCGAGCAGCAGGATTTTGCGGCCGCGCATCCAGGGTTCTTCGAGCAGCGCCAGCGGCACCAGCGTGCTCTTGCCTGCGCCCGGAGGCGCCTGCAGCACCGCGTCGCGGTGCGCGACGAACGCGGTGCGCAGCGCTTGCGCAAGCGGCGAATCGGCGGGCCGCGGTGCGCTCACTGCGCCGGGGGCGCCCCGGAAACCCCGATGCCCGCGCCAGCGAGCACGGCTTCGGCAAGCGCGGCGTAGTCGCCGCTGAAGTGATGCCCCTTGCCGACCTCGCGCGCAATCATCGTCGGACCGGCGAGGTTGGCGCAGGGATCGTGCGTCTCGCCCTCGCCATACAAACAAGTTGTCGGCACGCCCTGCAGCTTTTCGATCTCGGGCCGCACAGGCTGCTCGCCGATGCTCGAACCCGGCAACCAGCCGGTCACACGGATCTCGAAGCTCGTGTTCACATCCAGCCCCAGCAGGCTCACGCCCGCGATGTCCGCGCGCAAATCCGCCGGCAGGCGATTGACGATGAATGGCAGCACGTTGGCGCCAAAGGAATAGCCCACCAGCAGCACGCGTGTACGCTTCCACGCAGCAAGGTAGTGACGCATGACGCGCGCCAGATCCAGCGCCGATTGCTCGGGCGTACGCGGCTGCCAGTAGTATTTGAGCGTCGACAGCCCGACCACGGGCAGGCCGCGCGCGGTGAGTTCCGCAGCCACGCCCTTGTCGAGGCCCGCCCAACCGCCATCGCCAGTGAGCAGGATGGCGAGCGGGAGATCGTCGGCGCCTGCAGCGACTGGTACTTCGATCAGCGGCAGATCGCTCAACGTTGCGTCGCGCTGTGCGCCGCCCGTCGCTTGCAGCGGCGTGGCCTGCGCGGCAGAAGCTTGCGCGGCTGGCGGCGGCGCGGGCGCGAGTTCGTCGAACAACTGCTGATACTGCGTGAGCCAGCGCCGCTCGACACCGTAGCCGTGGCCAACGCCCTCGAGGCGCACGACTCTGGCATTGCCCACCTGCGCGGCATAGGCATCCACGGCTGCGGCCGGACAGGTCTGGTCCGACTGACCCTGGAAAGCGATCCAGCGATCCTTGAGCCGTGGCGCGGGATCGAATATCCATGCGCCTTTTTTGCCGGGTTTGTAGCTGAGCTGTTTCTCCGGCCCCGGGCACAACGGCGTACCGCCGAATTTCTGGTCCGGACAAAAACCCAGGCTCACGGCCGCTCCAAACGTGCCGGGAGGCGACTGCACCAGCGTGGCGTAAGCGACAGTGGCGCCCGATGAGTACCCGTAAAGGAGCGGCACCAGGTACTCGCCGAGTCCCAGCTCGCGCTGCACGCGATGACCCAGGGTCTCGAAGTCCGCGGCCATGTAGCGGCAAGCGTCGGGATGCGCGGCAATGTCGGCCAGGTAAGTGCGCACGTCCAGCCCCGCGACCACGGCGCCCTGCTCGACCAGGTGACGCGCCATGTTCACGACGCCCAGGTGCCAGCCGCCATCACCCGACAGAAACAACACCACCGCGCGTGGCTTGCCCTCGGGCGTATACAGCGTGATGTCGCCGAACGGCGGGCCGTAGTGCAGAACGCGTTCCGCGCTGTGTCCCGCCGACGGCGCCAGCGCGATCAGCAACATCGCCAACCTGAGAAATTTCATTTCGCGAACATCTCCCGCAAACCGCCCGATACGAGCTTCGACACGTCGAGCAACACCCTTGGCAGTACCAGGCCACCTGGTGAGGCAAGATATTTTGATTCCCACACAGGATTGAACTTGCTCTTGTAGCGCCGCAAGCCATCGAAGTTATAGAAATGCTCGCCGTGACGGAACACGAAGTTGCCGACCCGGTGCCACGCCGGCGCCAACGGATGCTGTTCGAGGCCCGCAAGCGGCGCCATGCCGAGGTTCAGCCACTGGTAGTTCTGGGCGCGCGCCCACAGCATCAGTTCCACGAACAGGAAATCCATCGCGCCCCGCGGCGCGTCCGGGCCAAAGCGCATCAGGTCGACCGACAGTTCCTTGCCATCGCCGGCGCCCCACAGCGTGGCGAAGGCCACCGGCTCGCCCTCGCAACGCACCAATGCGATCGGGAAATTGCACACGTACGCGGGCGAAAATGCGCCGACCGAAAAACTCTTTTCGGCAACTGCCTTGTCTTCGAGCCAATTGTCGGAGATGGCCTTGAGGCGCGGCACGAGTGCTTCGACGTTTTCCGCCGCGACCACTTCGAAGGTCGCGCCATCGCGTTCGGCGCGCCGCCGCTGCGTGCGCAGCTCGGCGCGCGCGCTGCCCTCGAGCGAAAAATCGGCGAGCGGCACGCGCGCCTCCTCGCCGAGCTTCAGCGCCGCGAGCCCGAGATCGACATACAGCGGCAATCGCTCGCCGCTGACCTGGTAGAACACCGTCCAGCCGCCGTGCCGGTCGGAGAGCTCGCGGAATTGCCACACCAGTTCTTCATGGCTTTCGCGCCGCCCCACCGGATCGCCCAGCACGATCCAGCTGCGGCCGCTCACCTGGTACATGAGGAAGGCGTCGCGGGCCTCGCTGAACAGCAGTCGCTTGTCGCCCATCAGCACGGCGTTGGCGAGCGCCTGATCAGACTGCGACAACAGGCCGCGCGCCACTTGCAGATCCTCGGCCGAAGCGCGGCCCGGCTCGGGACCCGAGGGCTGCAGCAGGTTCATCGCCAGGAACACGGCCGCCAGCAGCACCACCGTCCAGACCGCCATGAATGCCTGCCACGGCAGGCTGCGGATGGGCGTCAGCAGCTGGAGGAATGCCGGCGAGTACACGTAGGCGATCGGCTGCGTCCAATCGGAATGGGCGTAGGGCGCGGCCAGGTCCGGGAACCAGTAGCAGTAGGCGTCCTGACCCGTTCCCCACAGCCGCCCGAACGGCGATGACATGACCACGATGACCAGCCACGCCACAGCCGCCAGGGCGAATCCGACCCAGGCTGGGGGCGGCGCC
>PMNQ01000126.1:0-4484 GCA_003162555.1 Gammaproteobacteria bacterium
TCGAACAGGATGGCGGTCTTGTCGCCATGCTGCGTTAAGTGCGCATCGAGGCAATTCCATGAAACGTTTAACTCCCCATCAGGGAACCAACGGTAGTTGGGAGCCAAGGAGTCATCGAGGGTCACCGTGAACGGCTTGTGCCAGTGCAGCGAGCGGCGCGCCAGTTCGCCCCAGAAACCGACGTGGTCGCGCGCGGCATGGCGGCGCATCGCGTCGACCTCAGGGCCGCGAAGCCGGGCGCGCGCGGCGAATTCCGGCGGCGGCGGGAAGCGCCGGGTCTCCTGCAGGGCGGATTCGATGTTTTTCTGTTGCATGGCAGGCCCGCCCGGTGAATCTGCGGCTTAGAATACCGCAACGATATAATTGCAAGCAGGAGTATCGAGCAATGAAAGATCTGTTGTCGCGCCGTCAGGCGCTCAAGAGTCTGGCCTGTGGCGCTGGCGCGCTGCTGGCGGCGGGCACCGTCGGCGCGGATGCGGCCAAGCCAGCTGCCAGTGGCCCGCCGCATGTCGGCGCGGGTGATCCGATGGCGGTGGCGCTGGCGTACGTCGAAAGCGTCCAGAACATCGATGTGAAGAAGATGCCGAGCTACAAGCCTGGGCAGAAGTGCGCCAACTGTCTGCAGAGCGTGGGCAAGGATGGCGACGCCTGGGTGGGCTGCAAGCTGTTCCCGGGCAAGGTGGTCAGCGCTGAAGGCTGGTGCCGAGGCTACGCTCCCAAGGCGGCCTGAGCCGCCAACCGCGCATTGACGCCCTAAGTGTGAACAGAACCTAGGCGGCCAGCCGGGCGATGCGCTCGNNAGTGCCGGTTGCAGAACTGCGCGAGCTCTTCGAGCGCCGGAATGCGCCGGCGCAGCCCTTCGCGGTCGGTGGCCATCGGCGCATCGCAGTGGATGCGCGTCAGTGAACGGGCGAGAAATGCCACGTCGCGGTTTGCGCGCAGTTTTTCCGGCAGCCGCGACGCACCGCGCAGCGGCAGGAACGCGAGCTGCTCCAGATCGTCGTACAGCGCTTCGAGCGTCGCATAGCGGTTCATGAGCGCCGAGGCGGTTTTCGGGCCAACGCCCGGCACACCCGGAATGTTGTCGACCGCATCGCCGGTGAGCGCCAGGTAGTCGGCCATGCGTTCGGGCGCCACGCCAAAGCGCGCGGCGATTTCCTCGTACGCGTACTCGGCTGCGTCACTGTAATCCCAGAAACGATCACCGGGCCCGACCAGCTGCGACAGATCCTTGTCGCGCGACACCACCGTGACGCGCAAGCCCTCGGCGCGCACGCGCGCGGCGAGCGTGCCGATCAGGTCGTCGGCCTCGTACTCGCGGCTGGCGAATTCAGCGACGCCGAGATGCCGGCAGAATTCGCGGCACAGCGCGAACTGGCGCTTGAGCTCCGGCGGCGCCGGTTCGCGATTGGCTTTGTAGCTGGGCAGCAGCGCGTGGCGGTGGCCGGCGCCATGGCTTTCATCGAAAGCCACGGCCAGGTAACGCGGCGCGCGGCGCTCGATCAGGTCGCCCAGGAAGCGCGCAAACCCGTACAGCGCGTGCGTCGGATTGCCATCCGCATCACGGGCATCGGAGCTCTGCGAAAACCAGGCGCGGAAGATATAGACCGACGCGTCGACGAGATAGACCACGCGGCGGCTGGCTTGGGGTTAGCTGAGCCAGCGCTGAATGCGCGCGTGCAGCGGGCTGCTGCGCGGAAAATGCGCCTGCAGGTATTCCATCTGGTCGGCGAGCACGCGCCGGCCCTTGAGGAAGATGTACTCGGCGTAGGTCGGCATGAACGGCACGGCGATCAGCTGGAGCTTCGCCTGTTCGGGCGTGCGCCAGGCCTTGAAGTTGTTGCAGCTGCGGCAGGCCGCGACCACGTTGGTCCACACATCGCGTCCGCCCTGGCTGAACGGGCGCACGTGATCGCGCGACAGTTCGCGGCTGTGGAAACGTCCGCCGCAATAAAGGCACAGGTAGGCGTCGCGCCGGAACAGCGTTTCGTTGTTCAGCGGCGGCACGTAGTCATTGCGCGTGTTGCCCGGGTTGCCGGTGTGGCCGACCGTCGCCACGATCGAGTTGACCTCGACCACGGTGCGGTTGCCGGAGCGCGCATTGATGCCGCCGTACAGCCGGTAGACGAGTGAACCGCAGGTGTAGGCGACCTGCTCCTGATGATAGAGGCGCGCCGCCTCGCGATAATCGATCCACTCGAGCGGCATGCCGGCAATGTCCGTGCGCAGCACCATCTGCGCCAGGCCGTGCGCGGCCGAATGCAGCACCAGGCGCGTGTCGTCGTCGGCGGCGTGCCGGCCTGCCAGGTGCTTGAGACTCATCCGTGTAAGATTAGGCAGGCTTGTGAGAGAATTCAACGGATGGGCCTCAAGAGCCCGTTAATACTCATCGAAATGGGAGCTGTTTCATGCCCGTGACCATTGGCGCGCTGCGCGAGCGCGTGCCCGGCGAGACTCGCGTCAGTATCGTGCCCGAGGTGGCCGGGAAACTGGCTGCCGCCGGCGCGCGCGTGCTGATCGAGCGCGCCGCGGGCGTCAGCGCCCAGTTTCCGGACGCCCTGTACCAGAAGATCGAGTGGGCGGATTCCGCCGCTACGGTGCTGGCGCAGGCCGACATCCTGCTGACCGTGCAGCCGCTGTCGCTGGAGCAGATCGACGCGCTGCGTCCGGGCAGTGTGGTCATCGGCTTCATGCAGGCACACGCGCGCAAGGAAGAGGTCAAGGCCCTGCGCGACAAGCGCATCACCAGCTTTGCGATGGAACTCGTGCCGCGCATCTCGCGCGCGCAATCCATGGATGCGCTCTCCTCACAGGCGGCGATCGCCGGCTACAAGGCCGTGCTGATTGCGGCCAACACGCTTGATCGCTTCCTGCCGATGTTGACCACCGCGGCCGGCACCATCCGCCCGGCGCAGGTGCTGATCGTCGGTGTCGGCGTGGCGGGCCTGCAGGCCATCGCCACCGCCCGCCGCCTCGGCGCCGTGGTCGAAGCCTATGACGTGCGCAGCGCGACCCGTGAACAGGTCAAATCGCTGGGCGCCAAGTTCATCGAGACTGGCGTATCGGCCGAAGGCACCGGCGGCTATGCGCGCGAACTCACCGCAGAAGAGAAAGCCAAACAACAGGAAGTGCTGGAAGCGCGCATCGCCGTGGCCGACGCGGTGATCACGACCGCTGCGATTCCCGGTCGCGCGGCGCCGCGCATCATCTCGCGCGCCGCGGTCGAGCGCATGAAGGCGGGCGCGGTGATCGTCGACATACCGGCCGAGTCCGGCGGCAACTGCGAACTGACGCGCGCCGGCGAAACCGTGATCCACAACGGCGTGAAGATCATCGGTCCCGTGAACCTGCCCGCGCAGCTCGCCTATCACGCCAGCGAAATGTATTCGCGCAACCTGCTCAATTTCCTGAAGCCCGCGCTCGACAGGAGCGGTGCGCTCGCCATCGACTGGAGCGACGAAGTGTTCGCGCAATCCTGCCTGACGCACGACGGTGCCATCAAACACGAAGCCACGCGCAAAGCCGTGGAGGGAACATGACCGCGATAGTCGCCATCACGGGCATCGTTGCCCTGTACATCTTCATGCTGGCCGCGTTCACCGGCTACGAAGTCATCGCCAAGGTGCCGGTGATCCTGCACACGCCGCTGATGTCGGGTTCGAACTTCGTGCACGGCATCGTGCTGGTCGGCGCGATGGTGGCGCTCGGCGGCGCGCACACGACGCTGGAGAAAATCATCGGCGCCGTCGGCGTGTTCATGGCGGCCGGCAACGCCGCCGGCGGCTACGTCGTCACCGAGCGCATGCTCGAGATGTTCAGGTCGAGCGGCGCCCGCAAGAAGCCGGGAGCCCACTGATGGAGACTTCGCTGTTGGCCGCCGATGGCAGGCAGTGGCTGATCCAGATCAGCTACCTGGTCACCGCCTTCCTGTTCATCATGGGCCTGAAGCGCATGAGCTCGCCGGTCACGGCGCGCAGCGGCATTGTGTGGGCCGGCGCCGGCATGCTGGTGGCCACGCTGTTCACTTTCCTGTTCCCGGGACTTGGCAACTTCGAGTGGCTGCTGCCAGCGATCATCCTCGGCACCGCGCTCGCCTGGTGGAGCGGACGGCGCGTGGCGATGACCGACATGCCGCAGATGATCGCGCTCTACAACGGCTTTGGCGGCGGCGCCGCGGCGGCGATCGCCGCGGTGGAGCTGTATCGCGGCGAGCACATGTCGCTGACCATGTCGACGCTGGCGGTGGTCGGCGCGCTGATCGGCGCGATCTCGTTCAGCGGCAGCCTGGTCGCTTTCGGCAAGCTGCAGGGACTGATCAAGCGTTCATTCCGATTCAGCGGCCAGAACATCGTCAACATGCTGGTGATCGCCGCGACCGTGACGGTCGGCGTGTTCATTGCCTCGGGCCTGCACGCCGACGTATTCCACGTCACGCTGTTCTTCGTGCTCGCGCTGCTGTTCGGCGTGCTGATGACGCTGCCGAT
>PMNQ01000126.1:4579-4701 GCA_003162555.1 Gammaproteobacteria bacterium
TACGGCATGGCGGTGGCGCAGGCACAGCACAAGGTGTGGGAACTGTGCCAGCTGCTGATCGAGCGCGGCGTAAATGTGCGCTTCGCGATTCATCCGGTCGCGGGCCGCATGCCCGGCCACAT
>PMNQ01000126.1:4728-6259 GCA_003162555.1 Gammaproteobacteria bacterium
GGATTCTCCGGCATCGAGAACGCGCTGTTCTATCTTGATAACACGCGCATGCTGTACGGCGACGGCCAGGCTGCCGTCAGCCAGCTGATCCAGGCCGTAAAAGCCGCGTAAACCCGCCATTCCTGAGCTGACATCGTCTGCGGCACGCGCCGCGGCGATGAATTTACTTGCAGATTCACTGCAACCATTCGCCCCGGCGCGAGTATCAAAGCTAAGGCAGCAGATTGCTGCACGACACCGGAATTTTTTCCATGCCGAAGTCAAGGAGGCTGGTATGTTGCGACCTGAATTTTCCCGCTACGCGCTGTTGAGTGGCGTAGCGACGCTGATGGTGGCGCTGGCGCCTGTTGCTGCACAGGCGGATGACGCGCCGCTGATCCAGAAGTCCGTCACCGTGCGCGTGTCGGATCTCGATCTGTCGCGTCCCGCCGATGCATCGAAGCTGTACGCGCGCATCCGCCGCGCTGCCGAGGATGCCTGCGGTGACGGACTGTCTGCCGGTGCGCCGATCGGATCGCCGCCGGATCGCGTATGCGTCCTCAACGCCGTCGCGGCAGCCGTGAACGCGCTCCAGCAGCCGTTGCTGACTGCGATCTATCAGCACGATTCTGGCCTGGCGCGCAGCCGGACCGGCGCGTGAAGGAGCAGACCATGAAAACCAGATCATTCAAACAATGGTTGGGCGTGGGCGCGCTCGCGCTCGGCGCCACGATCGTGCAGGCCTCGTTCATCAATGCGGCGCAGGCCGCCGAAGAGCCGGGCACTGTAACCGTGCGCGTCAGCGACCTTAACCTGGCCAGCGCCGCGGACGTGGCGACGCTCTATCAACGGATCAATTCAGCGGCGAGCCTGGTCTGCGCTGAAGATACGGCCACCGGCGCGAAGCTGTTCGGCAACGCCAAGGCGCGCTGCGTCGCGGCCTCGGTGGCGCGCGCGGTGGAACAGGTACACAGCTCGGTGCTGAGTGCATATCACCAGCAGGAGACGGCCGAAACGCAGGATGCGCGCCGGCGCGGCGCCTGAGCCGCCGTTAGGGCCGGCGGTGTTCGCGCCGCTCCTCGAGACGCTCGCGCATGTTCGCACGCTGCTCGGGCGTGGCCTCGAGCCAGCGCCGCCGCAGCATGCGCCGCTTCCACGGCGGCAGCTGGGCGAAGGCGCGGAAGTTCTCGCGCACCAGCGCCTGCGATTGCGGATCGAGCCGCTGGAAATTCTCCCAGCGGCGCCGAATCAGCTCGCGCCGTTCCTCCGGCAGCGTCCGCCAGGTCTGAAAGCGCCCGCGCGCCTGCTCGCGCTGCTCGGGATTCATCTGCAGCCAGCGCTGCGCGCCGCGCGTCAGAGCCTGCTGGCGCGCGGGCGGGAGCGTAGCCCAGTCGCGCTCATGGCTGCGCAGCAGTTGCTGCTGCGCCGGCGGCAACGCCTTCCAATCGACCGCCGGCGCATTGGGCGCCGGGGCGGCAGGCGCGACAGCGGCGGGCGGCGTGGCCACGCCTTCGGCTGCGGTCGCCGGAATGCCGAGCGGCAGCGCGAGCAC
>PMNQ01000030.1:0-316 GCA_003162555.1 Gammaproteobacteria bacterium
CGTTCGGCGCCGGCATAGCGCACGTTCAGGAAAATCTCGTTTCCCACCGGCTCCACGCTCTCGAGCATCCCTTCAAATGTGCACTCGGTGCCCTCCGGCGCGCCTGCCGGGCACACGGCCAGGTCCTCGGGCCGTACGCCCACGATGATGTCACCCGCGGCGGCGCGAAGCGCGGGCGTCGCGAGGTGCTCCGCGGGCAAGGACAGCGCGTCGCCGGCGCATTGCAGTTGCGCGTGCGGGGCGCTGCTCAGTTGGCCGCGGAAGAAATTCATGGCCGGGCTGCCGATGAAGCCCGCCACGAACAGGTTGGCGGGCT
>PMNQ01000030.1:360-2605 GCA_003162555.1 Gammaproteobacteria bacterium
CTGGCGCTGGCCGCCCGAGAGGGCGCGCGGTTTACGATCCAGCAGTTGCTCGAGTTCGAGCGTGGCCGCCGCCGCGCGCACCTGCTCATCGATGCTTTCGCTGCTGGCGCCGCGCAGCCGCAGTCCGAAGGCGAGGTTTTCACGCACGCTCATGTGCGGGTAGAGNNAGCAGCGTGGATTTGCCGCAGCCTGAGGGACCGACCAGAGCCACGAGTTCACCGTCCGCGACCTCGAACGTGGCGCCTGCCACGGCCACCTGCCCGTTGTCGTAGACCTTGCGAACCCGGTTCAGCCGCACTCCGGCCATGCCACATCCTTACGGGTATTGTTCCGCGCGGATCGTATACAATCGCGCTCAACAAGGCTATGTAAGCGTTTACGGCGCCCATTTTGTCAGAGCGCCGGAGTGTGAAACTGGATGGCCGCAAAAGATCGGGCCGGGGGCTTTCCGGACGGATTTCTCTGGGGCGCGGCGACTTCCGCGTATCAGATCGAGGGCTCGCCGCTGGCNNTTGCCTGGGGACGCGTGATGCCCGCCGGGCGCGGCGCGGTGAATGCGGCCGGGCTGGGATTTTACGATCGGCTGGTCGATGAATTGCTCGGCGCAGGCATCGAACCGCTGGTGACCTTGTACCACTGGGATCTGCCGGTCGCGCTCGAAGATCACGGCGGCTGGCTGAACGCAGACATTGCGCACTGGTTTTCCGATTTTGCCGCCACGGTATTTCGCCAGCTCGATGGGCGCGTAAAGAAATGGGTCACCATCAACGAACCGTGGGTCATCAGCGACGGCGGGTACCTGCGAGGCGCGCTGGCTCCCGGGCGCCGCACCCGCTTCGAAGCGCCGATCGTCACGCATAACCTGCTGCGCGCGCATGGCGCGGCGGTGCAGGCCTACCGGGCGGTGGGCAAGCACCAGATCGGATTGGTCGTGNNCCTCGAGCCGAAATATCCGGCTACGGCCAGTGCCGCCGACCAGCAGGCGACGGCGCATGCCGATGCGTACATGAACCGGCAGTATCTCGACCCGGCGCTGCTGGGCAGTTATCCCGCCGAAATGCGCGACATGTTTGGCGATGCCTGGCCGGAATGGCCGGTCTCTGATTTCGCGCTGATCCGGCAGCCACTCGATTTCATCGGCGTCAATTACTACACACGCAGCGTTGCGCGCGCAGACGAAACCGCCTGGCCGGTGCGCGCGGCCGCGGTGCGCCAGCCAGACGCGATCTACACCGAAACCAGCTGGGAAGTATTTCCGCAGGGCATGATCGATACGTTGCTGTGGGTCAAGAACCGCTACGGCAACCTGCCGGTCTACATCACCGAGAATGGCGCGGCGTTCCCTGATCCCGCCACCGTGGCGAACGGCCGGGTCGACGATCCCTTGCGGGTCGAGTATCTGCGCTCGCATCTCGCGGCAGTGCGCGCGGCGATCGCGCAGGGCGCCGACATCCGCGGCTACTGCGTCTGGTCGCTGTTCGACAACTTCGAGTGGGCGCTGGGATATTCCAAGCGCTTCGGCATCGTGCACATCGACTACGCCACGCAACGGCGCACGCCGAAGGCGAGCGCCGAGTACTACCGGGGCGTGATCGCGAGTCGCGGCGAGACGCTCTAGTCAGGGCACCTCGATCGCGTCAGCTCTGGCAGGCCTTGCCGTGATCCGGGTGATAGCCTTGTGCCTTGGCGTCCGCTTCGCTCAGGTACGCGCCCTGCTTGGTCTTTCCATACCAGCGATCACCCTGGCAGTGATACACCTTGCTTTCCTTGTTGACCCAGACGAGTCCCGCGCCGCCGCCGGGAGCAGCCGTCGCAGCGGGTGCTGGGCTGGTCCTCATTGCGGTAGCCGCGGGCGCCGCCGCAGCGGGGCTGGGCGCCACTGAGGTGGCCGCTGCAGGCGCAGGAGCTGCCGGAGCCGCCGGACCTGCAGCCGCTACGCTGGAATGTCCCTTCGATGCCGCGGGCGCCGGAACCGCCGCAGGTCNNCCGCCACGCTTCTTTTTGCTGCCTACGGCAGCCGGCGCCGGTGCGGACGTACTGGCTGGTGCGGCTGCACTGACTGAATCGGCCGAGACGTACCAATCCTGTACACCCTTGTGTCCGTGGCATGCGCCTTTCTTGCTTGCAGCGCTGGTGTAACTACCGTCCTTGCAGGCGCCGGTTGTGCCGGCCGGGGCGCCGGCAGGCGCTTGTGCCATGGCCGCGGCCGCTGCCAACACCGTGGCCGCAAGCGTCGTGAATATGA
>PMNQ01000049.1 GCA_003162555.1 Gammaproteobacteria bacterium
GACTGGGCCGTGCACGTGGCGCTCGCTGTCGATGGCGTCGCGACGCTCGGCGCGGTGTCGCTCCCTGGGCACCCACTAACGTTCACGAGCGACGTGGCACACCCTCGACCGCGCCACACCGGCAAGCTCCGCATCGTCGTCAGCCGTACGCGTCCGGCCGCCGAAGCGGTGGCGGTGGCGGAGGCGCTNNGCCGGCGCGAAGATCATGGCCGTGGTGCGTGGCGAGGCCGACATCTACGTGCATTCGGGCGGCCAATACGAGTGGGACAGCTGCGCGCCGGTCGCGGTGGCGCAGGCGGCAGGACTCCACGCGTCACGCCTCGATGGCAGTGCGCTGCGCTACAACCAGGCCAACACCTACATGCCCGATCTGCTGGTCTGCCCGGTTGAACTCGCCGAGCGCGTCATTACGCTGGCTGCGCAGAAAAACTCCTGACGCGCCTTCTCAATATACGTCTCCGACTACTTCACCACGGCGTTCGTCGTACGCCGGCCCGTGCTAGCAATGCTTGCATCCAGCCGTGTACAATGCTAGCATTGCTAGCACGTGAGAGCAGGAGCGCTTGAACATGGCCCAACTGATGGTCAGAAACCTTGCCGACGATCTGGTCAAGGCGCTCAAATTGCGTGCCGCGAAACACAATCGTAGCGCCGAGCAGGAGCACCGCGAAATTCTCCAGGCCGCGCTCCGCGGACCCCGTCGGCGCACTATCGCGGAGGCACTGACTGCCATCCCGAATGTTGGTAAGGACGCTGACTTTGTCCGTAAGCAGACCAGCGCACGCTAGGGATGTACCTCGTTGACACCGACGTAGTCAGCGAAGCGCGCAAGGGCGCCAGGGCGAATTCCGGTGTGCAGACGTTTTTCGAATCGGCCACCCGAAGCAATACCCTGCTTTACCTTTCTGCTGTCACCATCGGCGAACTGCGCCAGGGCGTCGAAAACATCCGCTACCGCGGCGACGTCCCCCAGGCCAAACAGCTTGAACACTGGCTTGATCGCCTGACCCGCGACTACGCCAACGCCATTCTCGCCTTCGACGCTGATACGGCCCAGGTATGGGGGCGCCTCCGGGTTCCCAACCCGGAGAACCCGCTCGACAAACAGATCGCCGCGACCGCACTGATCCACAATCTCATAGTTGTGACCCGCAACACCTCCCACTACGCATCGACCGGGGCGGAGTGCATCAATCCCTTCGTTTGATCGTGCCGTCCGACCAGGCTTCGCGGCCAGGGTATCGGCTGTCCTCATCGCATAAAGGGCGCGGCTATGGCACCTTAGGGGCCAGTTAGCCGGGCCGAGGGTCCCAGCGCCTCCCGTACCCCCGCGACCGATGCACAGTGGGAGCATGCACGATGACAGAGATCGTTGACGAGGATGGTGGCGCGCGCGGTGCGCTCGTGCACTTGAGTTCCGTGCTCACGGCCAACGAGACGCTCGAAGCCTGGGCGATCCAACGCCGGATCTTCTCGTTGACGCACCGTCGCCTGGTCGTCGCAGCGACGAGCGGGCGATTCCTGGCTCTGAGGCGTGGATTTGTCGGTGGCTTTTCCCTGGCCGACATCCGCTGGCAGGACCTCAAGGAGGTCAAGATAGAGGTGGGCATCATCGGCGCCTGCCTGACACTGGCGGCATTCGCGAGTCCTGACCTGGCTTCGGCCTCGGCCCAGACAACGACGTTCGTCTACGACGGACTGCGCAAAGACCAGGCGGAAGCGCTGTACCGCATTGCGCAGGGCCACGACCAGGCGTGGCGCGAAAAGCGCCGGGTCCGTGATTTGGAGGAGATGAGGGCCCGCGCGGGTGGTATCCAGGTCGGCAACCTCGCCGCATCGGCTCCTGACGGCACTTCGCAGGACGCGACTCAGCGGCTGCAGCGCGCCAAGGCGATGCTCGATGCGCGGCTTATCTCCGACAGCGAGTACGAAGCGCTGAAGGCCAAGATCATCAACCAGGTCTGAGCGCGCGCCGCTCCACACTGTTCCCCAGCCCGGTCCTCCTTAGAGGCCGGAGCGCTTAGCCCCAGTCGGTGATTCACCGCGGGGCCCCCTCCAGATCCCGTATCGGGACAGCGAGGGCTTACCGGAATCCCCAATGTTCAATCCCATTGCCCACTATCGGGCGCAAGCCTATGCGGCCCAGCACGGCCGCTGTTTTTATTGTCACGTCGAAATGTGCAACGGCCACCCCGCGCCGTTCGCCCAATCCCACGGCATCAGTATCGCCCAGGCGCAATTGCTCGAATGCACTGCCGAGCACCTGATTGCGCGAAAGGACGGTGGCCGCAACACGCGCGAAAACATCGTCGCGGCATGCCGCACGTGTAACAACCGCCGGCACCTTCGCAAGCGGCCTCTGCCTCCTGACCTTCATCGGGCCCGAGTTCAACGCGCCATGGCGCGCGGACGCTGGCATGGTGACTGGCTGATCAAGTGCAGGGCACTACTCAGCCACGCACCGGCCTGGCCAAACGCCCAGCGAATGGGCAGGGCGTAGGGTCTAGGGCAGGCTGCTGCGACCGCACAGGTACCGATCGCACTCGCGCGCTGCGCCGCGACCTTCGTTGATGGCCCACACCACCAGGCTCTGCCCGCGGCGGCAATCGCCCGCGGAAAATACGCCCTTGACGCTGGTCGCGTACTTGCCGTACTCCGCTTGCACGTTGCTGCGCGCATCGACCGCGGTGTTGAGCTCGCGCAGGAGCGATTGCTCAGGGCCGAGGAAACCCATTGCCAGCAGCGCGAGCTGAGCCGGCAGAGTGCGCTCGCTCCCCGGCATTTCCACCGGCGTGAACTGGCCGGCGGCATTTTTCTCCCAGCGTATCGTCACGGTCTGGAGCGAGGCCAGCTTGCCATCGGCGCCGGCGGTGAATTTCTTCACTGTGGTCGAGTAGCTGCGCGGGTCGCCGCCGAAACGCGCCGCCGCTTCCTCCTGACCGTAATCGAGTTTGTAGATCTTCGGCCACTCGGGCCAGGGATTGTCGGCCGCGCGCGCATCGGGCGGGCGCGGCATGATCTCGATCTGCGCCAGGCTCCGGCAGTCCTGGCGCATGGCGGTGCCGACGCAGTCGGTGCCGGTGTCGCCACCGCCTACTACGACCACATCTTTGCCACTCGCACTTATCGTCGTGTGCTCCGACCCGCCATTGAGCAGCGCCTGCGTGCTGGCGGTCAGATAGTCCATCGCCAGATGTACGCCGGCCACGGATCGGCCCTCGACCGGCAGGTCGCGCGCCTGCGTGGCCCCCGTGCACAGCATCAGCGCATCGAAGTCGCGCAGCAGGAGCGGCGCTTCGACGTTCTCGCCAACATTCGCGTTGCAGATGAACTTGACGCCCTCGCGCTCGAGCAGCTCGATGCGGCGGAGCACGACCGCGCGCTTGTCGAGCTTCATGTTCGGGATGCCGTACATCAACAGGCCCCCGGGACGATCCGCGCGCTCGAGCACTGTCACCAGGTGGCCGGCACGGTTGAGCTGCGCCGCTGCCGCAAGGCCCGCAGGGCCGGAACCGACCACCGCCACTTTTTTGCCGCTGCGCGTCGCCGGCGCGTGCGGCTGCACCCAGCCGGACTCGAAACCCTTGTCGATAATCGCGTTCTCGAGCGTCTTGATCGCGACCGGCGCCGCATTCATGCCGAGCACGCAGGAGCCCTCGCAGGGCGCCGGACACACGCGGCCGGTGAACTCGGGAAAATTATTGGTCAGGTGCAGCCGCTCGAGCGCCTCCTGCCACAGGCCGCGGTACACCAGGTCGTTCCACTCGGGGATGAGATTATTGACCGGGCACCCCGAGGCCATGCCGCTGATGAGCTTGCCGGTCTGGCAGAAGGGCACGCCACAATCCATGCAGCGCGCGCCCTGCTGGCGCAGGTGCCGCTCTTCCATATGATGATGAAACTCGCCCCAGTCGCGCACGCGCTCGACCGGTGTGCGATCGACCGGCAGCTCGCGCAGGTACTCGATGAAACCTGTAGGTTTACCCATCAGTGCCGCGCCTAATTGCCGCCGACGCGCGCCAGGTCGCGCGCGTTCTCTTCGAACGCCGCCATGATCGCTTCGTCGCCCGACAACCCCTGATCGTGCGCGCGGCCGATGCAGGCGAGTACGCGTTTGTAATCCTTCGGCATCACCTTGA
>PMNQ01000062.1 GCA_003162555.1 Gammaproteobacteria bacterium
GGCGTTTTCTGACATCGGCTTTTGCAACGACCGAGCGCCCGGAAACACGAAATCCGATCGCTCGGTGACGGGCTGCAGGCCCTTCAGGATAGCCACGGCCTGCGTGCAGAGCGGCACCAGGTGCGGCTGCCGCATCTTCATGCGCTCGGCGGGGATGCACCACTCGCCCTTCTCCAGTTCGACCTCCGACCAGCGGGCCTTTCTCAGTTCCCCGGGACGGACAAAAACCAACGGCGAGAGTCGCAGAGCCGCCATCACGACGGGCGTGCCGATGTAGGCGTCGATCGCCATCAGCAGGGGCCCCACCTGCCTGAGGTCGGTCACGGCGGGCAGGTGTCGCTCGGGCGGCGGAGTCAGTACGCCGCGCAGGTCCTGGGCGGGATCCCGCTCAGCGCGACCGGAAGCAATGGCAAACCGGAAGACCTTGCTGGCGAGCTGGCGCGAGCGATGCGCCGTATCCAGCTTGCCGCGGCTCTCCACGCGCCGGAGCACGGCAAGCAGCTCCGGGACCGTGATCTCCGTGACCGGTCGGTTGCCCAGCCAAGGCAGCAGGTTCTTCTCAATGCGGTGCCAATTCTTGGCGGCGTGTGAGGCCACCCACGATGATTTGTGCGTGGCGAACCACTCGCGTGCCAGCGGCTCGAAGGTATTCGCCGCGGCCGACTTGATGGAATTCTTCTGGGCGATGCGGGCGGCGCTGGGATCAACGCCGGAGGCCAGGAGCCTCCGGGCATCGTCCCTGCGTTCCCGTGCGAGCTTCAGGCCCGTTTCCGGATACACGCCAAGCGCCAGACGCTTCTCACGCCCTGCATACCGGTACTTGAGGCGCCAGTACTTCGACCCCCTCGGCGCGACCTCAAGATACAGGCCCCCGCCATCGAATAGACGGAGCGGCCTGCTGGCCGGCCGCGCATTCCGAATCAGAAAATCGGTAATCGGCATGTGGGGGCACCACTTTTTGAGAAAACCACGATGCCCCCAAGGGTGCCCCCACCACTCGGTGCTGTCAATCCTGCTTCCTGGACATCCACGAATCTCGAATCTCTTACTAAATACCTACTTATTAGCCACTTAGTGGCTGTCCCCGGCTTTCCGTGGATGTCCCTGGAAGTGGATATTGGTGGGTCGGGTGGGGCTCGAACCCACGACCAACGCCTTAAAAGGGCGCTGCTCTACCGACTGAGCTACCGACCCGGGAGGGGCGGCATCATAAAGCAAAACGCCCGCTCCTTGCGAAGCGGGCGTTCCTGCAACAGGCCGGCTGCCGGCGCTGAATTTGCGGCCTAGAACTTCTGCCCGAACTTGATGCCGAAGTTGCGCGGCATGATCGGAATGATGCGCGGATTCGACAGACAATTCGAGGCGGCGCACTCGGCAGCTCGTGCCAGCTCTCCCCGCTTGTCGGTCAGGTTGCCAACGTAGGCTTCCAGCGTCCAATTGCTCTTTGCGGTACCGATAGAGAAATCGAAGCTGGAGTAAGCCGGCGAATCACCCACGAGCGCGTTTTGCGGCGCCTGGAGACTGAAGGTGGTCGCGCCGGTGTAGACACCTGCAAGTTGCACGAAGCTGTCGTAGCCGTTCCCGTTGAATTGATAGCGCGCGGTCGCGTTGGCCTTCAGCTTCGGGATGCCGGGAAGCTGCGTACCGGAAGGAGCATCCAGTGCATCGGGGGTGCATGTTGCATTCGGCACGCCGAGCGCTGATGGCTGACAGAAATCAGTGGTCGTATTGGCCTTCACGTACGTGCCCGAGAGCGACAGCGTGAGGTTGTTCATGGCCAACCAATTGAGCTCTGTTTCCAAGCCTTCGGTCCGCGCGTCACCAGCGTTCACCATGGACGTGATGCCGTTCTCTCCCTGGATGGCAACCGTCACGCCCTTCCAGGCCTCATGGAAAATTGCGCCGTTGAAGCGCAGCGTGTTGCCAAGCCACGCCGTCTTCCAGCCAATCTCGATGTTGGTCAGCGAATCGGACTTCCAGGTCTTGGCCTGCGGGCGCCGGTTGTTGCCGCCCGGCCGGTACCCAGTCGAGTAGGTGGCGTACACCATGTGGTTCGGGTCGAACTGGTAGGTGAAGTTGAGGCGTTTCGTGGCTCCCTGTTCCTTAACCTGGCTGGCCGTGTTGATGCACGGCTTGGTGGACCCCGCCGGGGAATCCGCAAAGCAGATGTGGGTGCCGCTGGCGCTTGGCAAGTTCGGGCCGTAACCGAAGAAGCCGTACAGCGTGTTGTTGGTGCTGAATTCGCGAACACCAAGGCTTGCCTTGAATTTGGACGTGAAGTCATGCGTCACGTCTGCGAACAGCGCTGCATCGCGGTCGGAGCGCAGCTGGTCCGAGAGGTACAGGATGCCGGGGTTGCGCGGCACGGACCAGTAGTCCGAAAGCCCGTCAATCCGGAATTCCGCGCGAATCGCATCCGTCTGCTTCTGGAAGAAGGCTCCCGCGATCAACCGGGTCGGAAGATCCTGCGGCGTGCTGATCCGGAACTCATGACTGAGCTTGGTGTAGTCGTCGTGGTTCTGGACGTACTGCGTGGGATCAGCCAGCGTCGGATTCATGTCCAGCTTGTTGTTGTTCGGGTTGTCCTGGTGACCGACATCCGGCAGATAGGTATAGCAGACGTGGTAGCAGTAATCGTACTGCACTGAATACAGCGCGTAGTCGTACTGGTTATCGACGTGCCGCGTAAACCAGCTGCCGGAATAAACGACATCCAGGTTGGAGATCTTGCCTGTGACCGTCAGCGCCGACAGCGTCCACTTGTCATTGTTGTACGTCGGCTTCATGTCGTAGGTGTTCAGGTCACCGACCTTGGGGTCGAAGCCGCTGTCACCGTGCGCGTTCTGCTCCTGGTGCATGACCGTCGGCAGCACAGTCCAATGATCGCCGAGATCCAGCTTCAGGGCCGCGCGGCCACCGTAACTCTCTGTGGAATTGAAATTCTTCTTCACCAAGGCGGAATTGTTGACGTCGATGGGGTGAGGATTCGCGGTGTAACTGGAGTAGTCAACGGGGTCATTTGTGGGATCGACCGTCCAGAGCCAAGGCCGCGATGCGGATGGCGTGGGGGAAAATGTCCCACCGGCGGGCCGCTCGTAGTGGAGCGTCTTGGGCACGTTGTTGATGTAGCCGCCTTCCTTGTCGTAGAACCCAACGAGGCGGATTGCTGCGTGGTCGCCGGCCGGGAGGTTGACGAAGGCTTCAAACGAGGAACCGGGGCCACTGTTCTTGCCGACGACGGTGCCCTTGATGTTGTAGCCGGCCTCAAATTTGGTTGGATCGGGCTTCTTCGTGATGAGGCGCAGCGTACCGGCCATCGAACTCGCGCCATACAGGGTGCCTTGGGGGCCCGCCAGACCCTCGACACGCTCCATGTCGTACATGTGCACGTCGAGCACGCCGGAAATGGTGGTGACCGGGGTTTCATCCACGTATACGCCGGTCGAGGGCGCAGGTCCCGCATGCAGGTTTGAATAACCCGCCGAAATACCACGGAAGTAGATCTGTGACTGGCCGGGGCCAAGGGTCTGGAAGGACATGCTCGGCATGAACTTCGCGTAGTCGACGAAGTTCGCGACCTGCAGCTGCTCGAGCCTTTCGCCGCCCAGCACCTGGATGCTGATGGGTACCTTCTGCACGTCCTCGACGCGCTTCTGCGCCGTAACGATGATTTCCTCGAGGCCGCCGGCGTTTTCCGTCTGTTGCGCTTGTGCCACACTTCCCCATGCGAAGGCAGCAGTAGCCAGAGGCATACCGACCCAATTGGCTGCAGTTCTATGCAGCTTGCGCTTGCGACTCCGAGTCATTGAAGCTCCCCTCGAACCGTTGGTTTTAGCACCGACCTACCGCGGAGTGTATGCCAGGCCACGGCAAAATCAAAACCTGGGTACGGCCGGATAGGCCGTCAGCACCGGACCCAGTGTTTCCGCGAGCGGCCCCAGCCAGGGTTCATAGTGCCGCCACTGGTCCACCCCGGCGCGCGAGATGGGCTGGCGCACCTGCTGGGCGCTGGCGGTACGCACCGCCCGCTCATTTTCGTAGAAGCGCAGGCAGGACTCCTCGAACTCCAGCTCGCAGTAGGCCAGCAGGCGGCGCACCTCGGCCTCTGTGTCCTCGACCAGGGTCTCGTGGAACACCCGATGCACCCGGCCGGGTAGCACTGCGTCGTAGTGGGCCATCAATTCCACGTAGTCGCGATAGAAATGACCGATGTCCTCGAGGCTATAACTGAAATTCTGGCCGCGGGCAAAGTGCTGTTTGTACAGGGAGAAGCCACAAGCCATCGGGTGGCGTCGTGCATCGATGATCTTCGCGCGGGGCAGGATCAGCTGTATCAGGCCGATGTGCATGAAGTTGTTGGGCATCTTGTCGATGAAGCGAGGCCTGCCGCTCTTGCGCTGGATACGGGTGTCCTCGAGATACTGCTCGCCAAGCTTCCTGCACTCGTCAGCCGACAGGTTGGCCATCTCCATTGGGTATCGCGGCCCCTCGTCCTTCGATCCGCGAGAGCCGAGCCTGCCGGCCATGGTGAAGATGTTCTGCAGCTCCATGGTTCCCTCAACCGCAGAATGGCTGGCGAGGATCTGCTCGATCAGCGTCGATCCGGAGCGGGGCAGACCGACGATGAAGATGGGATCCGGGGCCTGGCTGCCATGGCCGGCCCGCGCTGCAAAGAATTCAGCGCTCAGGTGGCGGCGCGTGCGCCGCACCAGTCCGGTGGCGTCTTCGGAGAGATAGCGGATGTCCTTGAGCCGCAGGCGGTTGCCCTCAGCATAGTGCTCGAAGGATTCAGCGTATTGCTCCAGATCCTCGAGCGCCTTGCCCAGCGCGAATTCAAAATGGTAGCGATCCTCATTGCTTAAGCTTTCATTGCCGAGCTGCGCGCGCATCGCCGCGATCTGCTCCGCGGAGAAACGCAAAGTCTTGAGGTTTGCCAGGCTCCAGTAGGCTTCGCCGCATGTGGGCAGCAGCGCGATGCAGCGCCCGTAGGCGTTGATGCTTTCCGCTTCGCGGCCCACGGTCGAAAGCGCGTGGGCGTAGCTCATCCAGATCTTGGGTTGATCTGGATTGGCCTTCAGCACTCCCGCGAACAACTCGATCGACTCGGCGAAGTCGCCGATCTTTGCGAGCACCACGGCCTTCAGATTCTGGTAGCCGGTGTTGCGCGGCTCGAGTGCGATCAGCTGCTCGACCTGCTGGAGCGCAGCGACCGGTTTGTTGATCCGATGCAGCACGATCGCATAGTTGTGGCGCGCACCGGGGAAGCTCGGCGCGAGTTCCAGGCAGCGTGCCAGCAGGTTCTCTGCGTCCGTGTAGCGCCCCAGGCGCGCCGCAACCTCGGCCAGCATTCGCAAGGCTGCGACATCCGTCGGATGCTGCATCAGGTGCGCACGCAGCGCGTACTCCGCTTCCGGGATGCGGTTTTCGACCAGCGCCGCGGCCGCACCCATCAGCTTCGGATCGTGGGTCGAGTACTTGATGTGGTTAGCGAAAGCGGCATCAGCCGCAGCGGCATCGCCGCTCTCTCTCAGCAGGTCACCCAGCGCGCGCCAGGCATCCGGCAGGTCGGGCTTCAGTTCCACGGCGCGCCGCAGCTTGACAATTGCCTCCTCTGGATTGCCGGTCTCGGCAAGCAACTGCGCCAGCTCATAGTGCGCGATCGCCCAGCGGTGCTGCGCATCGACCAGCGCGGTCAGGGTGCGCAGCGCCGCGGCGGAATCGCCGGCGGCGCGCTGCGCCTTGCCGAGCAGCAATGTTGCGGGCGCGTAGTTCGGAACCGCCTTGAGGATCTCGTTCGCCTGCTCGATGGCGAGCGCCGGATCGCGCTGCAGCAGTTCCTCGGCGTGCGCCAGCGCCACCTCGAGCGTGCCGGTGGGCTCAGTGGCGCCAGTCGCGCCGGCGGCGCCAGTCTGGTCTGCGGTGCTGCTCATGTCAGGCTCTCGCAGAAGCGCCGGATTCGTTTTGCAGCCTCGAGCAACACGGCTTCATCCGTGGCGAAGCAGGCACGCACAAAGCCCTGCGCCGCGGCGCCGAAGGGCACGCCATCGAGCAGCGAGACGCCCTCGGCGCGATACAGTTGGTGTACGAACTGCTCGCCGCTGAGACCCGTGCCACGGATGTCGATCAGCAGGAACATGCCGGCCTGCGGCCAGCAGGCGCGGATTCCGCGGATGCCTGCGAGTCCCTCGAACAGCACGGCACGGCGGTGGCGGCAATACTCACGCACCCTGCCCTCGCACTCCTCCGCCATCTCGAGCGCGGTGATGGCGGCCTCCTGCACGAAGCCCGGCAATCCATAGAGCATGCATTGCGCCAGATCGTGGGCGCGGTTGATGAAATCGACCGGCCCGACAATCCAGCCTGTACGCCATCCTGTCATGGCGTGCGTTTTCGACAGACTCGCCACGGTCAGCGTCCTCTCAGGGTACCGCGCGCCGATGCTCGGCACGCGGCCGTCATCGGCGATGCCGGCATACACTTCATCCGACACCAGCCACAGTTCGTGGCGACGCGCGATCGCCACCAGGCCGTCGACTTCTTCCGCAGTGAGCACCACGCCGCTCGGATTGTTCGGCGTGGCGACGAAGATGGCGCGCGTGCGCGGCGTGATTGCCGCTTCAATCGCCGGCAGATCGGGGTGGAAATCACGCGTCGCCGGCGTGGCCACCGGCACCAGCTGCGCGCCCGAGGCCTTGATGGTGGCCGGATAGGTGGCGTACATGGGATCGAGTGCGATCACCTCATCGCCGGGGCCCGCGAGGCAGAGCGAGGCCACGAACAGGCCGTTTTGCGTGCCGCCGAGCACGATGACGTTGTCCGCCGTGACGCTCTGGCCGCTGCGCGCCGCGTGGCGCGCCGCGATCGCCGCGCGCAGCGCCGGGCGGCCGGCGGTCTCGGTGTAATGTGTGTCGCCGCCACGCATGCGCGCGATCGCGGTGTCGATGACCGGCCCGGGTGTGTCCAGATCGGGATCACCGACGCTGAGCACGATGACATCCTTGCCGGCGGCCGCAGCCTGGCGCGCCTCCCAGTGCAGCACCCAGGGGTCAGTGCCCTCGGGCGCGACGCGTTCGGCGAGCGCGGCGAAGCGCGGTTTGCGCGGCGCGTTCACTCGAAGGCCTCAGCGCGCACTTCGATGACACTCACCTGGCGGCGTGCGGCGAATGCCTTAAGCGCGCGCGTGAGCCCTTCGGTGCTGTCAATGAGCTGGTGCGCATAGCCGTAGGCGCGAGCGATGTGGCTGAAGTCCGGTGGCCGCACGTCGACGCCCACCGGAACAATGTGCGCGGCCAGCATCGCCGATTTGATCTCGCGGTAACCATAGTTGTTCCAGACGATGATCGCAGACCAGGCATCGACATCGCGCGGCACCGCCAGCTCGCCGAGCGAAAACTGCAGGCCACCATCGCCAACCAGGCACACCACCGGCCGGTCGGGCGCGGCCAGGCCCGCACCGGTTGATGCAGGCAGCGCGTAGCCGAGCGTGCCGTAGCCAGTGGCGCTGTTGAACCAGGAACCGGGGCGCGCCGCTGCGAAACCCAGGTTGCCCGCGTACACGGTCTGCGTCGAATCGCCGACCAGGATCGCATCAGGCACTGTGTCGCGTATGCAATCGAGAAACGCGATCTCGCGGCGCATGGCCGGAGACAGTTCCGCCAGCGCGGCGGCGGTGACGTCCTTCACGCGCTGCGCACCGCTGCCGGAGCGCGCAGGCCCCAGCTGCTGCGCCAGCAGTCCTTTCATGGCGGCGCGCGCATCGGCGCGCAGCGCCAGCGCCGGACGCGCGTTGCGCGTGAGCTGCGAGGCGTCGATGTCGACGCGGATGAGATTGGGGTGCGCGGGAAAATCCGCGACGCAGTAAGCGTCGTAGTCGGTCTGACCGAGCTCGGTGCCCACCGCAAGCACGACATCGGCGGCCGCGATCATGCTGCGCACGGCGCCCAAAGTCGGGCTCACTGAAACGCCCAGCGCGTGTTCCGGCGGCAGCAGCCCGCGCGCGTTGATCGTCATGACCAGTGGCGCATCGAGCCGCTCGGCGAGCTGGCGCAACTCCGCGCCTGCCGCCAGCGCACCGCCGCCTGCCAGAATCAGTGGCGTCTTCGCGCCGCGCAGCCGCGAAGCCGCGTCGGCCAGTGCGTCTGCCGGAGCCACAGGCAAGGCCGATGCAACACTGGGTGCTGACGCTTTCGCAGGCACCGGGAGGCCCGCGGCATCCTCAGTCATCAGGTCGCGCGGAATCTCGATGTAGGCGGGACGCGGCCGCGAGCTCGCAAATCCCGCAAAGGCTTCGGCGATGGCCTCGGGGAGCTCTGCAGGCTTGCCAATGCGCCGGCTCAATCCGGAAACCCGTGCGGCCACGCCGAGCTGGTCCGTCATCTCGTGCAGGTAGCCGCGGCCGGTGCCAATCTCGCTGCGGCGGTTTTCGCTCGCGATCACCAGCAGCGGAATCGAATCGCCGTAGGCCTGGCCCATGGCGGTGACAATGTTCGTGAGCCCGGGTCCGGTGATGGTAAAGCACACGCCGGGCATGCGCGCGACACGCGCGTAGCCGTCAGCCATGAAGCCGAGCCCCTGCTCGTGGCGCCCGGTCACGTGCCGGATGCGGGAACCGGCCAGGCCACGATACAGCTCGATGTTGTGGACACCGGGTATGCCAAATACGTGCTGCACACCCTGCGCCTCGAGAGTCTCGATCAGGTAGCTCCCGAGCGTCTTCTTCATGCGATTCCTGCCGATTTTATGGGCCGCATCATACCTTGCGGCCCGGCCGCAGGCATCAGGCGTAGCGGGTCGGATCGGCAACGCCGGCAGCCAGGAATCCCTCGCGGCGCAAGCGGCAGGAATCGCAGCGGCCGCAACCGCGCCCTTGCGCATCCGCCTGGTAGCAGGACACCGTCATCGCGTAGTCGACGCCCAGGCTTAAGCCCTCGCGGATGATGCGATCCTTGCTCCAGTGCTGAAGCGGCGCGTGGATCTGCAACGCCGCTCCTTCCACTCCCGCACGCGTGGCGAGCCGTGCCAGCCGTTGGAACGCGGCGATGAATTCCGGCCGGCAATCGGGGTAACCGGAGTAATCGACCGCGTTGACGCCTATGACCAGATGCCGCGCGCCCAGCACCTCGGCCCAGGCCAGCGCCAGCGACAGCAGCACCGTATTGCGCGCGGGCACGTAGGTGATGGGGATGCCGCTGCTCGGCCGTTCAGGTACGGCAATGGCGGTATCGGTGAGCGCCGAGCCGCCGAGTGCGCCCAGATCCACGTGCATGGTGCGGTGTTCCCGTGCGCCGAGCGCGAGCGCTACGCGCGCGGCGGCCTCGAGTTCGCTGTGATGACGCTGGCCATAGGCGACCGACAGCGCGTAGCACTCGTAGTGCTGTGAGCGCGCCCAGGCCAGCGCCGTGGCGGAGTCGAGCCCACCGGAGAGCAGCACGACCGCGCGCTGCGGCGCGGACTCGTCAGCGGCCACGCTCTTCACCCCACAACAGCTTGTGCAGCTGCACCTGGAACCGCACCGGCAGACGATCGGCGAGTATCCACTCGGCAAGCGTACGCGGCTCGAGCTGTCCGTAGCTCGGCGAGAACAACACACCGCAGCGCTGGTGCAGCGCCTGCCCGGTCAGCAGCGCGCGGCTCCACTCATAGTCCGCGCGCGAGGTGATCACGAACTTGATCTGGTCAATCGGTCCGAGCGTCTGCAACTGCGGGTACAGATTGCGCGGTTCTTCGCCGGACCCCGGCGTCTTGACGTCGACGACGCGGCTCACGCGCGGATCGATCCCCTCAACGCTCAGCGCGCCGCTGGTTTCGAGTGAGACGCGAAAGCCGCGCTCGCACAGTTCGTGCAGCAATGTGACGCAGGCGCGTTGCGCCAGCGGCTCGCCGCCGGTCACGCACACATCATGGGTATCGAACTGCGCGACGCGCTCGAGGATGTCGGGCAGGCTCCACCACTCCCCGCCATGGAAGGCGTAGGCCGTATCGCAGTAGTGGCAGCGCAGCGGGCAACCGGTGAGCCGCACGAATACTGTCGGCATGCCGGCAAATTGCGCCTCGCCCTGCAGCGAGTGGAAAATCTCGGTGAGCTTCAGCCGCGGCGCGGAACTCAATGCCCTTCCGGCGGCAGTTTGCGCAGCCGTTCCTGCGCCAGCCGCGCGGCCTCACTGTCGGGAAAGCGCGCGACGACCTGTTGCAGCGTGGCGCGGGCCGCCGTGAGATGCTTTTGTTCGAACTGCGTATAGCCGAGCTTGAGCAGCGCGTCCGGCGCCTTGCGCGAGGCGGGCCAGCGTTCGCCAACCGTGCGGAACGCCGTCGCGGCGTGGTCGTAGTCGCGCGTCACGTAGTAGGCCTCGCCGATCCAGTATTGCGCGTTGTCGAGCAGCGAACTCGACGGATAGCGGGTCATCAGATCCTGGAAGCCGGTGATCGCATCGGCATAGCTGCCGCCCTTGAGCTTGTCGAATGCTGCGTTGTACGCCGCCTGGTCGTCGCCGGCCGCGCCACCCGCGCTGGCACTGGCACCCGCGGCAGCGGCGCCGCTGGCGCCTGCGATGCCCACGGTGCCGGCAGATCCGGCAGTGCCCGCAGTTCCCTGCATCGAGCGCGCTGCGCCTTCGAGCACGGCGAGGCGCCGATCCAGATCAGCGTACAGATCTCGCTGCGACTTGCGCACCGTGTCGCTGCCGTTCTGCAGCACTTCCACACTGCCACGCAGTTCGCGCAATTGCGCCTCGAGGGCGTCGATGCGGCGCGACATGTCGACCAGGCTCTGATTGCTCACCACGCGCTCGACGCCACCTAGCCGTGTGTCGAGGTCGTTGAGCTTGATCTGCACCGGGTCTTCGGCCGGATTGCTGGCGCAGCCGGCCAGCAGCAGCGCGCAGCACGATGACAGCAGCAGCGTCTTCATGCGTATTGAAACCTAGTTCAGGTAGACGAATTCCACGCGCCGGTTCTTGGCCCAGTCCTCTTCGGTCTGGCCGGCGGCTGCGGGACGCTCCTCGCCATAACTCACGGTGGCGATCTGGCCTTCGCCGACGCCTTGCAGCAGCAAGGCGCGGCGCACGGCCTGCGCGCGCCGCTCGCCAAGGCCGATGTTGTATTCAGGCGAGCCGCGCTCATCGGTATGCCCCTCGAGGCGCACGCGAATGCTGGCGTTGGCTGCTATTGCATGCGCATGCGCGGCGATGACCGAGACGAACTCCGGCCGGATCTCGGCGCTGTCGAAATCGAAGTACACCAGCCGCGCGACACCGGCCGGCGCGGACGCTCCACTCACGCCGCCGCTGCCGACAGTGCCGGCATTTGCGGCCATGCCGTCGCCGGACGAGCTGGCGTCGGATGTGGCGGCGCCAGCAGTGCTGGCTGTGGGCGCCGGCTTGACGGCGCTCTTGCCCGAGCAACCCGCGGTCAGCAGCAGCGTGGCGCTGGTCAGCGCGAGGATGAGGTTTCTGTACATCGGCAAATACTCCACATCAGTTTCCCAATTCATTTCCTAGGGGCTCGTGAACGGGCCCCAGACCGGTTCGCGCACATCGCCGCGATCCGATTTGAGGCGCTGCGATACCTGTCCATCGATGGCCACCGTCTCGAGTGTACCGCGGCCGCCGGCACGGCCGGCGTAGATCAGCGTCATGCCGTTGGGCGAGAAGCTCGGCGACTCGTCCAGGCTGCCGCGCGTCAGCACCCGCACGCCGCCGTTGGCCAGATCCTGCACGGCGATACGATAGTCGGAACCCTCGCGCGTGACCAGCGCCAGCGAACGCCCGTCGGGCGACGGCCGGGGCCGCGCGTTATAGGGTGAATCGAAGCTGATGCGCTGCACGCGCTGGTGCTGTGCGACGTCGGTGCGGTAGATCTGCGGACCACCCGATCGATCGGAGGTGAAATAGAGGTTGGCGCCGTCGGCGCTCCAGGCCGGTTCAGTGTCGATGGCCGGATCATCCGTGATGCGGGTCAGCGCCTGCGTGGCCAGGTCGAGCACGTAGATGTCGAGATTGCCGCCGGTGCCAGAGAGCGTAAGCGCAAGCCGATGCCCGTCGGGCGACCAGGCCGGCGCGCCGTTGACGCCTGCGCGCGCCGACACACGCTGCCGCTGGCCGGTGCGCAGCTGCTGCACGATGATCGCCGCCACGCGGTCTTCAAAGGAAACGTACGCCAGCCATTGGCCGTCCGCCGACCAGGCCGGCGACATGATCGGTTGGTGCGAGTCGAGTATGACCTGCGCATTCTCGCCGTCCGAATCCGCGATGATCAGCTGGAAATGCTGCGACGGCGGCGCGCCGTCGACCGCCACGTAGGCAATGCGCGTGGCGAAGGCGCCGCGCGTGCCCATGATTTTCTGGTACACGAAGTCGCTCAACTGGTGCGCCGCGGACCGCGGGTTCGCGGCACTGGCCGTCACTCGAATATTGCCCAGCGCCGCGCCGCTGAGCGTGTTGACGAGTTCGCAGTCAATGACGGAGCGCGCCGCATCGACGGGAGCCACTCTGCCCACCAGCACATAGTCGGCGCCGTCCGCGTGCCAGTCAGCCGCCACGACTTCGCTGGCCCTGGCGGGGAGCCGGTGCATGTTGCGCCGTTCCATGCTGCGGAAGCGCCCGCTGCCGTCCAGGTCATGCTGCACGACCGCCGCGTAATCAAAAGCGCCGCTGCCGGACGCTGCCGACAGCGGCACGATGGCGATCGGAATCGGATCGGTCACGCCCTTGGTGATGTCGATCTGCAGTTCTGCATGCGCCGCTGCGGCGCAGGCCAGGCCTATGAAAAGCAGGCTCGCGGCCTTCACTCGATTGCTTCGATTGCTGCTCACGTGCGCTGCTCACTCGTCGGGATGGAAATTGAACTTCAGATTGCGATCGAACAGGTCCGGATTCGACGGCGACGGCAGCGGAGATGCGCGGTAGACCGCCGTCTTGATGGACTCGCGCACTGCGTCGTCGCCATTGCAGCTGCCGATCTCCACGCTTGTCACCACGCCACCCGGCACCTGCGTGACGCGCACTTCGCAGTTTAACCCAGCGCGCGCACCCGGCGGGCGATTCCACGCCTGGGTCACACGGTCGCGGATCAGCGACAGCCACGCCGTAGCGGCAGCGCTCCCACGTGCCGCGTTGATGCGTTCTTCTTCCGCCAGTTGCGCACGCAGTTCCGACTCGCGGCGCGCCTTGTCCTTGGCGTGCTGCGCGGCTTCCGCCGCCTTGGCCGCCGCTGCCTTGTTTGCTGCAGCCTCCTGTTCGCGCTGGCGGGATTCGGCCGCCGCCTGCTCGCGCTGCTCACGCATCTCGCGTTCGTGCTCGGCGCGCTCATCAGCGGCGCGCTGCTGCTCTTCGTGCCTTTGCTGCTCGCGTTGCTGCTGTTCGCGCTGCTCCTGCGCGTGTGTGTCCTGTTGTGGCGGCGGTGGCGCGGGCGCCGGCACGGGTGCGGGCGCAGGCGCAGGCGCAGGCGCGGTCTCCGTCGGCGCAGTGCTGGCCGTGTCCGCGGGTGCTGGAGTCATCGACTTGTCGATGACTATCGTCGCCTCGATCGCGAGCTGCTGCGGTGCGGGCTTCGGGTCGCGATAGCGCCAATAACCCCAGCCCAGCAGGCCCAGTACCGCACCGTGAAAGAGGAGTGATAGCAGCACGGCCTGCAAGCGCCCGGCGCCGCCACCGCCCTGCCGAGCGAGGTTCATGGCCGCGGTGCGGCTGGCGGAGGCAAGGGCTCCGTGAGAAATCCGACCTTGCTGGCGCCCGCCTGCTGCAGCATGACCATGGCGGCGACCACACGTCCGTAATTCACCGCCGCATCACCCTTGACGAGTACGACCCGCTGCGGTGCACGGCGCAGCGCCGCTGTCGCGCGCACCAGCGCCGTGGCGTCGTCGATGGGTTGCAGCGGCGTCGCGCCCACATTCAGGTACAGACGTCCGCGCGCATCGACCGACAGCACCAGCGGCTCGATGTTGTTGACCGCCCGCGCGTCGATCGGTTCCGCGGCCGCCTTCGGCAGCTCGACCTTGATGCCCTGAGTCAGCAACGGTGCGGTGATCATGAAAATGATCAATAGCACCAGCATCACGTCGATGTACGGCACGACGTTGATCTCGGCCATGAGCCGGCGTTTGGGTCGACTGGTCACCTGGAGCCTGTTAACACTTATGGACTCGGTGCGCTGGCGCCACGGGTCGCGTGACGCTGCAGAATCGTCGAGAACTCTTCCATGAAGGCGTCGTAGCGCATTTCCAGGCGGCTGACCTGATCGGCATAACGGTTGTAGGCGATGACCGCCGGGATCGCCGCGAACAGGCCAAACGCGGTCGCCACCAGCGCCTCGGCGATGCCCGGTGCAACCGAGGCCAGCGTCGCCTGCTGCACGTTACTCAGCGAAGTGAAGGCACTCATGATGCCCCAGACGGTGCCGAACAGTCCGACGTACGGACTGGTCGATCCCACGGTCGCGAGCGTCGCCAGATTGTGCTCAAGCCGCTCGATTTCCTTGAGCTGCGCCACGCGCATCGCACGCCGTGCCCCCTCGAGCAGCAGATCGGCGGCCGCGCCATCCTGTTGACGGAGCCGTGCGAACTCGCGAAAACCAAATTCGAAAATGCTTTCCATGCCGGTGGCGCCGCCGCGCGACTCTATCGAGCGGTAAAGCGCCGTCAGGTCACCGCCCGACCAGAAGCTGTTCTCGAAGCGCTCGGCATCGGCGCGCGACTGTCGCACCATCATGCGTTTGCCGAAGATGATGGCCCAGGACATCAGCGAGGCCGCCAACAGCAGCGCCATCACCATTTGCACCACGGGACTCGCCTGCAGGACGAGTCTCAGGATTGACAGGTCGCCACCCATTACTGCAGTCCTCCGAAAATATCCGGCGGCAACCGGCGCGGGCGAAAGTCGTCGGCGCCAACGCACACGACCCGCACGCTGGCCTCGGCCAGCAATTCACCGTCGTCGCGTTCGCGGCGTACCTGCTGGTTGAATATCACGCTGGCGCCGCCTTCGGTCTGCGGCTGACAGGTGATCACGAGCAGATCGTCGAGCCGCGCGGGACTCCGGTAGCGGATATTGACCTCAGCGACCGCAAACAGCACGCCCAGCGTGCGTGCCAGTTCATTCTGGTGATGACCGCGTGCGCGCAGCCATTCGGTGCGGGCACGCTCGAGAAACCGCAGATAATTCGCGTAATAGACGACGCCGCCCGCATCGGTGTCTTCCCAATAGACCCGCGCCGAGACCTGAAACGCGCTCACGGGTTGTCACCGAACAGCGGCAGGTTGGCCGCGGCGCGTTCGGGCATTTTCAGCCCGAAGTGCTGCCAGGCGCTGCGCGTGGCGACGCGGCCGCGCGCAGTACGCGCGAGGAACCCCTGCTGGATCAGAAAGGGTTCGATGACGTCCTCGAGCGTGCCGCGCTCTTCGCCGATGGCGGCGGCCATGCTTTCAATACCGACTGGTCCGCCGTCGAATTTTTCCATGATCAGCAGCAGCAGCTTGCGGTCGAGCGAATCAAAACCGAGTGGATCGACTTCCAGCAGGTCGAGTGCCGCCACCGCCATCTGATCGTCCACCTCGCCGCTCCCGCGCACCTGCGCGAAATCCCGCACGCGGCGCAACAGCCGGTTGGCGATGCGCGGCGTGCC
>PMNQ01000261.1 GCA_003162555.1 Gammaproteobacteria bacterium
AACGCCTGGCCGGCAAATTTCGGCGCCGCGCCCAGCGACCGCCGATCGTCAGCCACACCAACGCCAAGCAGAATGACGATTCCGGTCAGCAGTGCCGGCATCGATGGAATGCTGGTGGCTCCAAGCAGCAGGGCCGCGATGATGCCGCCACTCATGGCGATGCCGCCGACACGCGGTACCGGGGCCGAATGCACCTTGCGCGCCTCGGGCATATCCAGAATGTGCAGGGGCACGGCCCATCGAATGAGCAATGGCATGAGCACCATGGTCACGCTCATGGCCAGGATCAATCCCAGGAGGGCTTGCATTGCGCGCCAACCCTATCCGGGAATGTAGTGCTCGAGCTGCGGGGCAACCTGCGCTATGAAGGATTGCACTTCATGATCGGCATCGGTCTCCGACGTACCCAGCGGAATGGGCACGATGACTCGCACCAACGCCCCATCCGTCCTGTGCCGCGTGATCGCATCGATCAGCAGGTACCATTTCACCAGGTATTCGTTCGTGACCACACGGCCGCGCTGCTGGAACCAGTAGTAGACGAGTTCGCGCTGCTCGCCGTACTGGATGAGTGCGCGATTGACCTGCAGAGTGCGGCCACCGAACCTGACCGCGGCCACCGGGATCTGCCGCATATCCTCGATGCGCCAGCCACCACCCGGCATGCAGGCACGCGGCGAATGCGTGGCCTCGCCCGCACTCTGCGTGTCATACCAGGCGACGTACAGGTTGACTGGCGGCGCACTGGAGCGGCTGTAGTCAACGAGCAGATAGTCATCGAGCTTCAGCTGATCGAGATAGATTTTCTCCAGGACCTGACGCTTGCCATTCCAGTCGCCGAGCCCCAGCGGAAAGGAAGCGAAGAAGTCGCGGGTCGGCACGATGCCGTTGATTGACGGCAGGGCCAGCGCGGCCACGCTGAACACCATCACCGCCGCGCCCGCTGCCATGGCGGTGACCGGCAATGACCGCGTGCGGCGCGGCACATCCGCCGGCAACGATGGCGCCGAGTCAGCGCTGAACAAATCCCGCCAGGGCCGGCGATCCTTGCCGATACGCGCCAGGACAATGACAACGAGCACGAGACAGGCCGTGCTCAGCATGAACACCATCCAGCCCTGCACCTCATGCAGCAGGCCTTCGGCCATGGACGGTCCCCAGCGATCCACCATGACGCCAATGGCCGCAATGCGCAGACTGTTCATCAGCAGCGTTATGGGCAAGCTCGACAGAAACACAGCCACCCGCTTCCACACGGCCGCACGGAAAAAGCAGGCCATCAGGAACGCCAGCGTCATCAACGGCAGCAGATAGCGCAGGCCGCTGCATGCTTCTGCCACTTCCAGTTTGTAGGTGCCCAGATCGATGACGTTGCCTTCGAGATAGGTGGACACACCGGCCACGCGCATCAGCCATACGCCCAGGGTCGATGACAGGAGTTGCAGCTCCGATGAGAGCGGGAACATCAACATGCTGGGCAGAGGAATCATGAACACCAACACACCGAGCGGCGCCGCGAGCACGCGCATCGCAGCCCAGCCGACCAACGACAGCACCAGACCGTAGATGACGATGAGCAGCGCGATGTGCTGAAAGGTGTAAAGTGCCGCAAACCGCCCGACGACGGCCAGGGCGATGCCGGCCGTTACCACGGCCAGGCCACCCCAGGATCCCTTGAACTCCTGCTGACTGAGCTCAGCGCGGCGCTGCCAGATCAGGTATGCGGCAATCACTGGAATCAGGTAGCCATGGCTGAACTCGGCGGTCTGCCAGGACCAGAACATGACGCCGATGGCCTCGTGAAAGCCAAGATAAATCAGGCCCAACGCCAACGCGAGCAAGGCAGGGGCCCAAGCAGGGAATCGATACAGGATGTGCCGACCCACAGGTGCGGCAGGCGCGGCGATGTTCAATGGTAAGACCGGCGTACGCTGGATTTACGAAACGCCCGAGAGCATAGGCGTCCGATCGTGACGGTTCCGTTACAAGCCAAAATGGCCCAAATCCGCTGCTCGAGGCCGTCCCGCACCGGCGGCGCCACGTGAAATCTTTTTGACACATCCAGTCCAGATACTTTCGCCATAGCCGGGAGCCGCACTCCAGGCGTGAATGACACTGCACCATGTCGAACGCGGACCTCTCAGTGATCCTGATAGCCAATTCCTATTTTCCGGCCGACGAGGAAGGCGGACCGCCCTTCAGCAACAGAGAACTTGCCAACTCCCTGGTTCGCGCCGGAGTGCGCATGGTGGTGGTAACAACCGACCGAAACGGCAGCCGTCGGCTTGATGTGCCCACGAACCAATGGGTCAGCGTCGACAACCTTCCGGTGTACTACGCGGCCACCGCGCGCGGAAGCTGGCTACGCAGTCGCGCATTCAGCAGCGCGGCCTCGCAAGCCATCCGGTCGTCAGACGTCTGCGTTTTGTCCGCGACCTTCTGGAGCTACACCGGCCTTGCCGCATGGCTCGCCTGCCGCCGATACAAAGTGCCCTACATCACTTACGCGCGCGGCTTTCTGAGCCCGTGGGCGCTCAAGCAGAAAAGCGTGAAGAAGGCCTTTTATTGGCGCCTGATCGCCAGGCGTATCGTCAACGGTTCCAGGGCACTGGTCGCGCTGGCGGACCAGGAGGCGAAAGATTACCTGCGCCTGCGACTGACTCCGCCCGTCACCGTGATTCCAAACGGCGCGAATGTGGACGCAGAGGAATCCGCAGACGATCCGGCAGTCGCCGCAATTCCGCAGACAATCGCATCCTTGCCCGCCGACTATTTCCTGTTCCTCGGGCGGATTCACGCCAAGAAAGGCATCGATCTGCTGCTGCCGGCGTTCGAGCGTTGCGTGAACAATGGCTACGGCGCCAGGCTGGTTATCGCCGGCCCCGTGGACAGCTCTTACCAGCAGGAGTTCACGCGCCTGCTGGCCGACTGCGGCGTACGGAATCGGGTGGACGTGGTCGGCACCGTGTCCGGATCCGCAAAATCCCGGCTCATCCGCGGTGCGCGCGCGTTCATCCTGTCCTCTTACAGCGAAGGTTTGCCCGTGGCGGTGCTCGAAGCCATGTCGCTGGGCATTCCGGTCATTATTACCGCGGAGTGCAATATGCCGGAGGTCGCGATCGAGCGTGCCGGCTTCATCGTCGAGCTCAACGCCAGCTCGTTGGCCGATGCCATGGCGCGGGTCTGGAACGACGCGCGCTTGCGCTCGGAACTGTCCGTCAACGCGCGGCGGCTGGCTCGCGAGAGTTTTTCCTGGGACTCCGTCGGGCTGCGGGTCGCGCAACTGTGCCGCAACGTAGCCAACGAAGAGCGCATACATGTCGCTTGAAAAGACCACGGTCGCGCACTGGAACGACGCCTGGGCCCGAGGCGTGCGACCACGCCTTCCTTCCAGCCTCGACATCAATGTCCGCAATTGCAAGGCGCTGTTCAGCCGTCATGTGCAGCCCGGCATGGACGTACTCGAGATAGGCTTCGCGCCGGGAAAGATGCTGGCGTGGGTGGCGCAATGCCTGAGCGCCAATGTGACCGGCGTTGACTACTCGCCGCGCGGCGTCGAAGTCGCGAACGGGCTGTTTCGGGCGCTCGACATAGCCGCGGACCTGCGTTGCGAGAGCATCTTTGAAACCACGCTCAGACCCGCCTCGTTTGACCTCGTGTGCAGCGCTGGCGTGATCGAACATTTCGAGGACCCGCGGCCAATCGTGGCCAAGCATGTGGAATTGCTCCGGCCCGGCGGCGTCGCGCTGATACATGTGCCGAACTACGGTGGCCTGTATGGTTCACTGCAGGCGAGGCTCGACCCGGACAACCTCGCGCTCCACAACCTTCATATCATGTCTCTTCCGGCCCTCGGCGCTCTCGCTCCGCAGCACAACGAGCTGACGGTCAACACTTATACCTGGGGCCGCATGTCACCCTGGATTCTCTCGCTGCCGCGATTGGGCATTGGGCGGGCAGGCACCGCTCTTTCATGGATGCTGAATGGGCTGGCGCAACTCCAGCCCTTCAAGATAGACCGCCTGGCGCCAATGCTCGTGCTCGAAATCAGAAAACGTGCAACGCACTAGCGTATGACTTTCATCATAGGTTGATCGGCGGTTGATTCGCGCGGTTCTTATGGCTCTGTTGCTGGTGTGTCCGCCGATGGTGCGCGCCGGCGCCCGCTTTGATGCCGTCCTGAATTGCGGTGCGGATCCATCCGGCGCCAAAGACTCGGCGCCCGGCCTCAATGCCTGCATAGCGGGAAGATCGCAGGCCGCTCTGTATTTCCCTCCCGGAGACTATCGACTGGGATCCACGATCACGGTCAGCGGCCACAACGTGACGCTGTACGCCGATTCGCGCGCGACCGCCACGCTATGGGCCTACGGTTGCGGCGACGCGCTCAGGTTCAGCAACGGGGCGCAGGAAATATTCAACGATTCGATCCGCAATCTGCAGATCTACGGCAAGGGCGGGTGCCCGCAGACGGCCGTGCATGTCGTGGACGGCAGCTGGTTCGAGATCGACAACGTGCAGATTGTAGGGTTCGATGATGCGAAGGAACTGAGCGTCGGCGTCCGGACCGAAGGGCGCGAGGGATTCCATCTGACCAATTCGAACATCCAGGCCAATCTGCCGGTTTCCATGGGGCTGAATCCCAATCATCCCTACATCGCCGCGGATCACGTGCACATAGCGGATCTATACAGCATCGTGTCCGGCGCGAGGGCGCAGAACTATCACATCACGCTGGACGCTGGCGTTGTAGTCACAAACCTGACCATTGACGGACAGAATCCCTTTGCGCGCGGATGCGGCATCCTGCGATGGATCACGGCCGCGCCTCCCGTTACTGTGAGCTCCATGCTCAGGATCAGCAATCTGCGGTTCGAACAGCAATCGGCCGGATGCGGCGCGCAGCTGGACATTGAACAGCCCGCGGGCCGGCCGCTCCAGGAACTGCTAGTCGAAAACGTGGCATTCAATCCCACGCCGGGAGCGTTGCGGTTAATCAATGTGGACAGCGTGACCATCGCCAACTCGAAGAATCCGTCGCCAAGTGGCGGGCACCTGCTGGACGCTGTGAACCTGCTGTTTCTCGACCTGCGTAACAACAGCGTGACCTCGGTCAACGGCAAGGTTTTCGTTGACGGCCGTGATCTCGAAGGGGGCTATGGACACTGGATCTTCGGACCAGCTCGCGGCAAGCACTGCTGTGATCCGGACGGCGTGCGCTCGCTGGATTCCGGCAGTTGGAGCAGGAACTAGCGTTGGCGTCACGACCGATCGCTAGTTGGCGCCAATTCGCTGCTGCCGCGTAGCCAGCCACTGCTGGAACATCAACACATTCCAGAGCGGATACGGAACGTCCCTCCGCCCGCTCAGGAACTGAGCCCACCGCTCGCGAATGGGTTCCGGCTCAAAGTAGCCCTGTGTTCGCAGGCCGGCTTCCGACAGCAGTTCCTCGGCCCACGGACGCAGCTCACCCCGCAACCAACTCGCGATCGGCAACGCAAAACCGCTTTTCGGCCTGTCGAGCATGGCCTGAGGAACACGCTGGTACGCGACCTGCCGCAATATCCATTTTCCCACCGACCCGCGCAGCTTCATGTGCAGCGGCAGCGCCGCAGCAAACTCGACGACCCGGTGGTCCAGCAGCGGTGCGCGGGCTTCCAGGCTGATGCCCATCGTTGCCCGATCCACTTTCACCAGGATTCCGTCCGGCAGGTAGCCCTCCAGATCCATCGCCATCATGGATTCGGCGACTTCGCTGCTGATGTCCGGCGTGGCCCGCAGCAGCGCGCGCCGCTGCGGGTCGTGCAGGCCAATCACCACCGCCTCGGGCTGCAGCCAGTGCGAAAGCAGGCTGTGGTAGAACTCGGTCTGGTTCGACGTGCCCAGGATTTGCGCCACCCTGGGCAATTTGTCGCCCAAGCCGGCAATCGCCACGCCAGCCCCCGCACCCATGAGGCCGGCCATCAGTTGCCCGCCCGCGTGACGCAGCGGCGCAGGCGTGCGGCTGAGCGCCCGCCACTNNCGAGCCGATAGCGCGGATAACCGCAGAATACCTCGTCGCCACCGTCACCGGACAGCGCAACGGTCACTGCGCTGCGCGCCAGCTTCGCGACCAGATAAGTCGGAATCTGCGAGGAATCCGCGAACGGCTCGTCGTACAGGGATCCGAGCTGCGGAATGACCGCGAGCGCGTCCTGCGGCGTGACGTACAGTTCCGTGTGCTCGGTGCCCAGGTGACGCGCCACGGCCAGCGCATACGGCGCCTCGTTGAGCGCAGGATCGCCGAAGCCGATGGTAAATGTACGCACCGGGCGGCTGCTGCGTTCCTGCATGAGCGCTACGATCGCGCTTGAATCTATGCCGCCGGACAAGAACGCGCCCAAAGGGACATCCGCGACCATGCGCGCCGCGACCGCGTCACCGAGCAGCGCGTCCAGGCGCGTTATCGCTTCTTCATCGGTGCCGGAGAACGGTTGCGCGATTCCCTGGACGAAGGTTTCACGCGCCGACCAGTAGCTCGAATCACTGCGAGTGAAGCCTCCTAGGGGTCGATACGCGATGGTGACGAGATGACCCGGCAGGACCTTGCTCATGCCTTCAAATATGCTGAGCGGCGCCGGAACGTTGCCATACCGCAGCAAGGCCGACAACGCACGCCGGTCCACAGCTGGCCTGAAGCCCTCATACGTGTCAAAGGCCTTGAGCTCGGAAGCAAAGCCCATAGCGCAGTTTCCCGGCCAGACTCCTTTCAGTAGCCCGTAGTACAGCGGCTTCTTCCCGAGGCGATCGCGTGCAAGATGCAGTTCGCGCAATTCGCGATCCCACAGCGCGAGCGCAAACATTCCGACAGAACGGCTGAGTGCCGCGACGATTCCCCACTGTTCCACTGCAGCCAACAGCACCTCCGTGTCGGAATGGCCGGCGAACTTTGCGCCC